>NZ_JBICUB010000001.1:0-430583 GCF_043197935.1 Micromonospora sp. NPDC048930 | reverse complement strand
CCCCGGGCGCGCGGCGGGGCCCCCCCCCGCCCGCGGGCCTGCCAAACACGGGGGGGGGGGGGGGGGCCCGGCGCCCCCCCCCCCCCCGGCGGGGGGGGGGGGGGGCGGGCCCCGCCCCCCCCCCCCCACCCCCCTTGCCAGGCATCGTCGAACATCACTACATTGGCCGGGGCGCGGTCGTCGCCCCGAGCCGGGCATTCCCCGTACGCGCCGTGGCGCGCGTGCGGCCACGCGAGGTCCCCGCAGCTTTCGCACCGCCGGCCACCGGCCGGCGGTCCGCCGAGAGGACCCTCGATGAGGATCTCCCACGCCCGCCTCGCCCCGCTCGCCGCGGCCATGGTCACCCTGGCTGCCGCCGTCGGCGTCGCCCCGCTGGTCGCCGGCCCGGCCGCCGCGGCCCAGGGGTGCCAGATCGACTACCGCCCCAACGAATGGCCGGGCGGGTTCACCGCCACGGTCCGCGTCGCCCCCGGCGACACCCCGCTCAGCGCCTGGACGGTCATTTGGACCTACCCCGGCGACCAGCGGATCACCGGCGCCTGGAACGCCGTGGTCAGCCAGTCCGGCACGACCGTCACCGCCCGCAACGCCGCCTGGAACGGCAGCGTGCCGGCCGGTGGCGCCACCGAGTTCGGCGTCCAGGGCACGGTGGGGCCCGCCGCGCCGGCCCCGACCGGCTTCACGCTCAACGGCGTCCCGTGCAACGGCGCCCCGCCCGCGCCGACCACCGCGCCGCCGAGCAGCCCCGTCCCGACCTCGCCGTCGCCCACCACCACCCCGTCGCCGACCCCGACCCTCCCGCCGCCGACCGGATGCGGGAGCGCGGTGCTCTGCGACGGCTTCGAGAGCCAGACCGGTCCGACCCCGGCGGGGGAGTGGAGCGTGGTCCGCCCCGACTGCGCGGGCGCCGGCACCGCCGCCGTGGACACCGGCACCGCCCACAGCGGCACCCGGGCGGTCCGGATCGACGGCGCCGGCGGCTACTGCAACCACGTCTTCGTCCGCGCGAACCGCGACCTCGGCACCCTCGGCGCCGTCCGCTACGGCCGGTTCTGGGTACGGCACACCACGGCGCTGCCGGCCGACCACGTGACCCTGCTGGCCATGACCGACGCCGCAGACGGCAACCGTGACCTGCGGATGGGCGGACAGAACGGGGCCCTCCAGTGGAACCGGGCGTCCGACGACGCCACCCTCCCGGAGCAGAGCCCGGCCGGGGTGGCGTTGAGCGTGCCGCTGCCCACCGGCCGCTGGTCCTGCCTGGAGTTCCTGGTGGACGGCGGCACCGGGCAACTGCGGACCTGGCTGGACGGAGTCGCGATCACCGGCCTGACCGCGGATGGCGTGCCGACCCACGACCTCGACGGCCAGTGGTACAACCGCACCTGGCGTCCGCAGCTCACCGATCTCAAACTCGGCTGGGAGAGCTACGGCGGCGCCGCGGACACCCTCTGGTTCGACGACGTCGCGCTGGGCACGACCCGGATCGGCTGCTGACCGGGTCCCCGGGCCGGGCGGGGACGTCCGGCCCGGGTGGCTCATCCATCGTTCACCGGGCATTGGGCAACGGTTTCCGCCGAGGGCTTGTCCGTCCGAGAGGATCACCGCCAGACTGGGGCCCGATCGGTAAAGCGACACCGATCGATGTCTAGTCGCCCAGACCGGGAGGACCCCTTGACCACGCTCGCGACCCCGCTCCGCGCCACCGGCGCCCGCGTACGCCGCATCCTCGGCGCGTTCGCCCTGCTCACGGCCATGGTCACCACCGGCCTCGTCGGCCCCTCGGTGGTGTCACCGAAGCTCGCCGAGCCCGCCCACGCCGCCGTCTACAGCTCCTGCACGATGACCCGCTGCACGGACGCCCGCGCCGCGCGCTCCGGCTGGTCCGCCAAGGGCTTCCCGACCACCCGCGGCTGGTACTCCTGGAGCGGCGGCCTGTGCAACTTCGCCGGCGGCCGGTTCTACAACTACGAGGGCCAGCTCCCCACCAACGCCACCTACTACGAGTACGACGTCTACCCGCGCGCCTGCGGCGCGTCCCGGGACGCGTACCGGATCGTGGTCAACAAGAGCACCGGGGCGACCTGGTTCTCGCCCGATCACTACGCGAACTTCTACCTGCTCTGACATGGTGTCGGGAGGTCGGGTCGCACCGGGCGGCCCGGCCGGCCCGACGGGAGAGGATGAACGGATGGCCGCAGCGGACCCGTACCTGCCGTCCTGGTTGGCCTTCGACGGCGGACCGGGCGCCGACCCGGCCGGCACCGCCCTGGGCGGGGCGGCTGCCCGCACCCGGTCCGGTCTCTTCGACGCGCTGACCGCGGCCCTGGCCCTGCCCGACCACTTCGGCCGCAACTGGGACGCGCTCGCCGACGTGCTCGCCGACCGGCTCGACGCCGGACCGCTCACCCTGGTCGTCCGGGACGCCGGAGAGCTGCTCGCCGACGAGCCGCCCGCGCAGCTGGGCACCCTGCTCGACGTGCTGGGCGGGGTCGCCGCCGGCGGGCACCACTCGCTGCGGGTGCTGCTGCGCGACCGGGCGGACCGGCTGCCCGCCCTGCGGCACCGGATCGCCGCCGCCCTGGGCGGCCACGTCGGCGCCCCACCCACCGACCTCTCCTGACCCCCCACTCCCCGCCGCCCACCCCGCCCGGCCCCGTCTGCCACGCCGGCCGTCTGCCGCGCCGCCCGTCTGCCACGCCCGTCTGGTGAGCATTCCTGGCTCGCGCCGTCCTGGCCCGCGCCGCCGTGGCCTGTGCGGCTCGACCGGGCGCGCAGGGAAGCGCCACGAGGCTGACTCGGCGCCGCGAGGGGCCTGTTTCTCGGAAAGAGTGGCTTCCGCTCGGGTGGTGGGCACTCTTTCCGTGTATTAGCGCGGACGTTGGGGCGGCGGATGCCGCCGCGGGTGCGGTGGTCCGGCGGTGCCGTCGTGAGGGGCCTGTTTCTCGGAAAGAGCGGCTTCCGCGCAGGTGGTGGGCACTCTTTCCGTGAACTAGCGCGGATCTTGGGATGACGGCGACGGCGGGGCGACGGTGGCGGCGGATGGGGCGGGAGGTGGGTGGTCAGTTGGGGTGGTCGAGGATGGCGCTGAAGCGTTCCTCGGCCAGGTCGAGCTGGGCGAAGATGTGCCGCTTCACCGGGGCGGAGAGCGGGGTGTCCGGCCGGGCGATCAGGTCCCGGAAGACCGGCACCAGCGGGCGGTACTTGGCGGCCGACCGGGCCACTTTCGGCCCTACCGTGTGGATCACGCCCACCCCGTTGTCGGTGAAGTCCGACACCTTGATCACCCGGGCCCAGGGCTCCCGGTCCAGGCTCGCCGCGACGTGCTCGCGGTACTGGACGTTCTTGTCGCGCCCCGGGTCGTACGCCGGGTTGGTGACCGCGGCGACCAGGCGGGCGACGCGCGGGCCGAACCGGTCGGCGAGCGCCGCGAGGGCCGCCGCCGTCGGGTCGTCGGCGACGGGTCGCGGCGCGGCGTCCGACGCGCCGAGCTGGGGCGGTCGCAGGGCGTCCAGGCCGGCCAGCTCGGCCGGGTGGTCCTCCACCGCGTCGTGCAGCAGGCCGGCGACGATCACGTCCACGTCCCGCACCTGGTAGTGGTGCATCATCCGGATCGCCACCCGGAGCAGGTGGTTGAGGTACGGCTCGCGTACCCGCCGGTCATGGCGGTGCAGGTCGGCGGCCAGTTCGAGGGCCGCTGTGAGCCGTTCCCGCGCGGCGTCGTCGAACGCCTCGATCTCCAGGCGGAACCGCGCCAGCAGGCCCGGTTCGCCGTGGATCTCGGTGATCGCGTGCATCGGCATGCTGGCCAGGTACGCGGGGAACTCCATGGTCCACTTATAGCGGATCTTCACTACCGGCTGGGGCCTGCCGTCGTCCACCTGACGGTTGTCAGCGGTCGCCGGAGAGCCGCTTCACCAGGCGTACGGTCGTCCCGTCCGGGGTGCCGACGATGGTCGCCTCATCCATCACCCGCGCCATGATCAGCCGGCCCCGACCCCGGTCGGTGCCCTCCCCGGCGGCGCTCTCCCGCCAGCCGCCGTGGTCGCGTACCTCAATCTCCAGCCGGTCGTCGCGCAGCTCCGCCCGGAGCGTGGTGATCCCGCCGGGGGCGAACCGGTAGCCGTGCTCGATGGCGTTGGCACAGGCCTCGCCGGTGGCGATGAGCACCGTCTCGACGTCCCACTCGTCCACGCCCAGGGCGTGCAACCAGCCGCGCAGCCGCTGCCGGGTGGGCGCGAGCTGCCCCGGGTCGGCCGGCAGGGTGAGGCTGAGGACCGGGCCCGGCCGGTGCGGGGGGACCCATTTCCCCTCGCCGCCGGTCTCGGCGGCGGTCCCACCCTCCACGTTCGGCCCCCTGTCCCGTGCCCGTCTCCGGGCCGGGGCGCTCGCTGTCACCGTCCCGTCCTCGACCATTGTCCCCGGTGCGGACGGGGTTCATTCCCCGACCCGGGGGTTGGTCCCCGGCGGTGCCCTCCCGGAGGATCATGCGGGGTACCTGCGGTGCCCGTCTCGGCGGACGGCCATCGGCGGGACGGGCGGACGGCCGGCGGGCCGGCGGGCGGCGGGCGACAATCGGCGGATGGACCGGGTGCTGAACCTGCTGGTGGCGCTGCCGCCCGCCCTGGTCCTGGCCCTGGTCTTCCTGCTGCCGGCGCTGGAGGCGTCGACCTTCCTCGGCCTGGTCGTGCCCGGCGAGGTCGCGGTGCTGGTCGGCGGGGTGCTGGCCCACGAGGGGCGGCTGCCGCTGTGGGCGGTGATCGTGGCGGCCGTCGCCGGGGCGGCGCTCGGCGACCAGGTCGGCTACCTGGTGGGTCGCCGCTACGGGAGACGGCTGCTGGCGCGTACGCCCCGCCGGTTCGTCCGCTCCGGCGAGCTGCGGCGAGCGTTGGACCTGATCCGCCGCCGGGGCGCGATGGCGGTGGTGCTCGGCCGGTGGGCGGCGGCGCTGCGCGCGCTGGTGCCCGGGCTGGCCGGGATGAGCGGCATCCCCCGCGGCCCGTTCACCGCGGCGAACGTGGCCGGCGGCGCGCTCTGGGCCGTGACCGTGGCCGTGCTCGGCTACCTGGCCGGCGCGTCGTACCGGGTGCTGGAGCGGCGGCTCGGCTGGGGCGGCGAGGCCGTGCTGGCCCTGGTGCTGCTGCTGGTGGCGGTGCGGGTGATCCGCTCCCGCCGGGCCGCCCGCCGGGAGCGGGAGGCGGCGGCCGAGCGGTCCTGACCGGCCCGCCCGCCGGCCCCGTCGGTCCGGCGGACGGCCCGGCCGGGCTCCCGCAACTCCCTTGCTCTGCAGCCACGCACGCAGCGGGCACCCCCGGAGGCGCCGCTGCGCCGATGGCTGCAGAGCAAAGGCGGGCGAGGTCCCCTCCCGGCGGCGCAGCGGCCGGAAGGGGAACGGATCAGTCGGCGACCAGGAAGTCGCCGCCACCCCAGCCCGTGCTGCGCTCGCGTTGCCGGCGGACCAGGTACGTCCCCGGCGCGACGCCGGAGCCGCCGTGCTCGGGGTGGACCAGGTACGTGGGCCCGGTGCAGCGCAGCACGCCGACGGCGAGGCGCTCCGGATCGGTGACGTCCGTGGTCCACCGGGCGTCGCCCGGTTCGGCGACCAGGGTGTGCGGGTTGCCGCCGGCCGCCCCGCGCAGCAGTTCCACCCCCTCCGGCGGCACCGGACGCCAGCGCGCCTGGGCCGCCAGGTGCACGTCGTCCAGCACGGCCAGCGGGACGACGATCAGGTCGCCCTGGGCCTGGAGGCCGTCGAGGACGGGAATCCGCACCTGCTGTTCGAGGTGGTCGAGCACGGTCAGGCCGGTACGGCCGGTCAGGTCGGCCAGGGTCAGGGGCATGGTCATGGTCATGGCGGTCACCTTCAGGTTCGGCGGAGGAGGAGGGCGTACTGCTGGCCGGTCAGGCCGTAGGACCAGCCGGCGGCGGCGACGGGATCGTCGAGGTGGGCGGGGACGGTGAGGCCGTAGCGGCGGCGCCGGCCGTCGCGCTCGACCGAGCCGTTGACGGCCAGCAGCACCCGGGCCGGGGCGCCCCACACCCGGCGGGGCAGGTCGTAGAGCTGGAGCCGGCAGCCCGGGTTGCCGGGGTCGGGCGCCTCGGCGACCAGCCGCAACCGCGCCTGCTCGAGGTACGCGTCCCAGCCGAGGTGTTCGATGGCGCACCGGCGTACCTCGACGTTGCGTTCCCGGGCGATCCGCTCGACGGCCGGCTCGTGGATCACCCAGCCCGGTACGGCGGTGCCGTGCCAGGAGTGGCCACCCCAGCCGTCGGCGTATCCGACGGCCACGCCGTGCCGGTTGTGGGTGCGGACCTCGCCGTGCAGGGCGCCCGGCGCCGCCTCGGTGTGCGTGACGGTGGTCCGTTCGGTCAGCACGCACACCCGCTCCCGCGGCCACCACCAGCCGCCGGAGCGGGCCACCTCGGCCCACAGGTCGAGGTGGCGTTCGTCGTCGGGAGCGAACACGCCCGGGCGGAGCCGCCGCCGGATGTCGTGGTGGGCCACCCAGGGCACGTCGTGCTGCCCGTGCCAGCGCAGGCCGGGCGGTTCGCCGACCGCCTCGGTCAGCGCGGCCCGCAGCGGGTCACGTACCGCGTCGTGCACGGATCGGCGCAGCGACTCGCGTACGCCGGCACGGAGCAGGTCGGCGAGGCTGGCGCCGGCGGCGAACGCCTCGGCGGGCGGCAGGGTGCGGGCCGCCCGCTCCCGGGGCCACCAGGACAGGCCGGCGGCCTCGGACCCGTCGAGCCGGTGGCCGAGCGCGGCCCACTCGTCGGCGAGCTGGTGTGCCACGTGCCACGGTGCGGACCCGTCGGGCGGGGTACCGAAGCGGACCGGGGGTTCGTCCAGCAGTTCGACGGCCTGCCGGGGGCTGGCCACCCAGTGGAAGCGGGGCCGGGGCCGGCTGAGCCGGGCGTAGAGGCCGGTGATGGCGTGCTCCGCACGCTCCCGGTCGGCGGGTGCGGTGCACAGCGCCGTCCGGAGCCAGTCGTCGCGGAGTTCCGCCGCCCGGTGCCAGCGGTCGAGGTGTGCCGCCGGGTCCCGGCTGATTCCGGCGCGGCGCCTGGCCCGCTGCCGGTTACGCGCGCTCATCGCGCCAGGGCGTGCACGCCCTTTCTCTCGATCATGGCGACGATGCTGGCAGAGACCGCCACGCTCCGCAAGGCGGTAACGGGCCGGCGCCCCGAGGGTGGGACGCCGGCCCGGTCCAGGGGGCGGTCAGCCGCTGATCCGGCCGGTGCCGGCCCCGGCGGTCACCGTGGACTCCACCGCGCTGGCGGCGTCCAGCGTGTACGCGGACGGGATCGGCGCGACGCTGCCGCTGTCCGGGCCGGTCACCGCGCACCGGCCAGGGTGGCCCGGACGCCGTGCCGCGTCAGGGCGGTCAACCAGTCGCTCACATCGGCCCGGACCTCGTCGTCGGCGGCCAGTTCGGCGGGGAAGACCTCGCGCAGGGCGAACAGGGCATCGACCACCCCGGCGGGGGTGTCCCGAGCGGTGGCGAGCGCGGCGCGGAGCCGGTCGGCGAGCGGGTCGTCCAGCGGCAGCGGGCGCCCGTCGTCGGCGTACCCGAGGAGGAAGCGCAGCCAGGCGGCCACCACGAGGGCGCCCCAGTGCGCGGACCGGCCGGCGGCGCGCAGGTCGGCGATGGTGTGCAGCACCCGCTGCGGCAGCTTCTGCGAGCCGTCCATGGCGATCTGGAGGGTGCGGTGCCGGATCGCCGGGTTGCCGAACCGGGTGAGCACCTCCTCCCCGTACGCCGGCACGGACACCCCGGGCGGCGGGGCGAAGCTCGGCGCGACGTCCTCGGCGACCAGCCGGCGCAGCACGGTGGTCAGCTGCGGCAGGGTGAGGGTCTCGGCGACGGTCTCCGCGCCGGCCAGGGCGCCCAGGTAGGCGGTGGCCGAGTGCACCCCGTTGAGGGCGCGCAGCTTCAGCCGCTCCCAGGGGCCGGCATCGTCGGTGAGGATCGCCCCGGCCCGCTCCCACGCGGGCCGGCCGGCGGGGAAGTCGTCCTCGACCACCCACTGGGAGTACGGCTCGGCGGCCACCGCCGCCAGGTCGGTGACCCCGAGCGCCCGCCGGGCGGTGTCGAGGGTCTCCGGGGTGCTGGCCGGCACGATCCGGTCCACCATGGTGCCGGGGAAGGTGACGTTGGCGTCGACCCAGGCGGCGGTCCCGTCGGGCACCCGCGCGAGGGCGAGCGCCTGGCCGACCAGGCCGCGCAGCCGGCGCCCGTTGGCGGGCAGGTTGTCGCAACTGACCAGGGCGATCGGGTCGGCGTCGGCGGCGGCCCGGGCGAGCAGCCCGCGGACCAGCAGCCCGGGCACGGTACGCGGGGGCCGGTCGGTGGTGAGGTCGGCGGTCAGCTCCGGGTCGGCGGTCAGCGCGCCGGTGACGGGGTCGAGCTGGTACGCCTTCTCGGTCACGGTCAGCGTCACCACCCGGATCGCCGGGTCGGCGAGCAGGCGTACCACGGCGGCGGGGTCGCTGGCCGCGTGCCGTACCCCGGCGAGGGCGCCGACCACCCGGGTGGCCGCGCCCTCGGCGGCGAGCGTGGTGACGCTGAACAGGGCGTCCTGCGCGGCGAGGGCCTCGACCACGGCGGTGCTGCGCGGCGCGACGCCGATGATGCCCCAGTCGCCGCCGGCCGCGCCGACCGCGGCCTCGGTGTGCACCGCCTGGTGGGCGCGGTGGAACGCGCCCAGTCCGAGGTGGACGATGCCGGCCGGTACGGCGCCGGGGCGTAGCAGCGGCCGGCAGGCCACGGGCAGCCGGCGCAGGGTGGCCAGGCCGAGTCGGTCGGTGCCCACGGTCAGCGCCACGCCGGGCCGTCCGGGAAGCGGAAGTGGGCGACGGACTCCGGTCGCATGGTGGCGCTGTGGCCGGGGGCGGTGGGCAGGACGTACTCGTTGAGGGCCCGGGCCGGGCTGACGTGATCGCTCCCGGTGACCTCCCGGTCGAGCCGGCCCCGGCTGCCGTTGACCATCACCCGGTAACCCTCCCACGGGGCGTCCGCGAGGTGGTAGGTCATCGTCGGCGGGGGAGCCGTGCGCCCGGTCGTAGTCGCGGGCGTAGCCGCCGGGGTACGGGTGGTGGCGGTCGGCTCGGCCCTCGCGGACCCCCGGCAGATCCCCCGCCTCGCGGCCCTCGTCACCAGCCAGGGCTGAGTCCGGAACTCCCACGATGCCGGCCGGTCAGGCGCGAGCGGGGGCGAGGCTGTCCCGGCGGACCAGTTCGGCGGGGAGGGTCTCCACCCGGTCCCGGTCGGCGGCCGGGTCGAGGGCCAGGGTCATCGCCCGGGCGCCCAGCTCCGCCAGGGGCAGCCGGACCGTGGTCAGCGCGGGCGTCACGTCGGCGGCGATCGGCATGTCGTCGAAGCCGACCACGGACACCTCCGCCGGCACCCGCACCCCGCGCTCGTGCAGCACGGCCAGGGCGCCGACCGCCATCGAGTCGTTGAGCGCCACCACCGCGGTCAGCCCCGGTACGTCGTCCAGCAGCTCGGCCGTGGCGCGCGCCCCGCCCTCGCGGGTGAAGTCGGCGTACCGGATCCGCTCCCGGGGCAGCGGCCCGGCCAGTCCCTCCTGGAGGCCGGCGAGCCGGTCGCTGGTGGTGGTGAGGGTCGCCGGCCCGGCGAGCACGCCGACGACGCGGTGACCGAGCCGGCGCAGCTCCGCCCCGAGCAGCCGGCCGCCCGCGGCGTTCGCCGGCAGCACCGCGTCGCCCCGGTGCCGGTGCCGGCCGATCACCGCCACCCGTCCGCCGGTGGCCGCGTACGCGGCGAGCCGCTCGTCGATCAGCGCGTTGACGCCGTCGTCCTGGTAGCCGGAGCCGGCCAGCACGATCGCGGCGACCTGCTGGGCACGGAGCAGGTCGACGTACTCCAGTTCCCGGACCGGGTCGCGGTAGCTGTTGCAGATGATGACCAGCCGGCCCCGCTCGGTGGCGACGCGCTGCAGCCCCCGGGTGACCTCGGCGAAGTACGGGTCGGAGACGTCGTGCACGACCACCCCGACCACGCTGCGCTGCGGCCGGGCCAGGAGCTGGGCGTGCGCGTTGGGGACGTACCGCAGCTCGGCGACGGCCTTGAGCACCCGCTCGCGCAGATCGTCCGCGACCGGCTTGCTGCTGCCGTTGATGACCCGCGACGCGGTCGCGGGGGAGACGCCCGCCCGGCGGGCGACGTCGGCCAAGGTCGCCATGCCACCCCCTTGCTCACCCGGTCGCCGAGAGGCTACCGCAGGACCCGGGGGGAAAGCCCTTGCCTGATCGGCGGAGCTCACGTCCGCCGGCGGTCAGCGGGTACGGGCGGTGGGGCGGGAGGTGGTGGCCGTCGTCCGGATCGCCTTGACGATGGCGGGGATGGAGCCGATCAGCAGGACCAGGGCCCAGACGAGCGCCACCACGGCGAAGACCAGCGCGCCGAGGTCGTCGGTGATGCTGACCAGGATCCCCGGCACCAGCCGGTGCAGGAACTCCAGCACCACCGTGCAGAGCAGGGTGGTCAGCGCCAGCAGCACCAGGCCCTTGTTCTGCAGGAAGCGCGGCTGGGCGAGCAGCAGCAGGCCGCCCCACACCAGCTTGAGCAGCAGCACCAGGCCGAGCAGCGCGGAGGCCTCGCCGACCGGGAAGAACCCCCACAGCGCCAGGTACGCCAGCGTGCCGAACGGCACCGACAGGAAGAGCGAGACCATGATGGTCAGCTCGACGAAGGCCACGATCAGCAGCACGAACGACACGATCAGCAGCACGATCGAGAAGATCAGGGTGGCCACCCCCTGCACCCGTCCCTGGATCCGGTCCGGCACCACCAGGCTCAGGCTGAACAGCCCGGTGGTCCAGAGCGCCACCACGTCGATCAGCGCCAGGTGGCCGGTGCCCCGCCCGGACGGCTCCGCGACCGCGCCCACGTCGCCCACCTCGACGCCGAGCCGGCCGGCGCTGTCCCGCAGCGCGCCGCCGGCGTCCCCGCCGCCGGTGAGCAGCGCCGCCCCCAGTTCCAGCCCCACCACCAGCGCGACCGCGAGCAGCGCCAGCAGCAGGAACGGTTTGCGCAGCTCACCCATGGCGTACCTCCCCGCCGGTCAGGACCGGGCGACGGTGACCGTGCATCCGTCACCTCCCGGGCAGCCCAGGACCACCTCGGTCCTCCGGTCGACGGCCACCGTCGCCTCCGCCGTACCGTCGTCGCCGGGCGCCACCTCGTCGTGCACGGTGAGCTGCGCGCCCCGCGGCGCCGGGGCGGTCACCTCGAACGGCGCCCGGCTGCGCAGCACCAGGGTGCGCAGGCCACCCGGGTCGGCGACGCGCAGCACGCAGCCGGTGCGGAAGGTGACCACGGTGCCCGCCACGGACGGGCTGGGCGGCGCCGCCGGCGGCGCGCAGTCCACCTCGACGGTGGCCGGGTCGACGGCGGTGCCGCCGCCGAGCCGGGTCAGCCAGCCGGGCCGGGCGGCCGGATCCCCCCGGTCGTGCCGGCCGCCGCCGACCGCCACCAGGTAGAGCACCACCAGCAGCCCGGCCAGGACCGCCAGCAGCAGCTTCTGCCGCCCGCTCATGCCCTCGCCGCCCCGCCGTCGGCGGCGCCATGTGGCACCAGCGCGCTGAGTTGGCTGATTCGCTCGCTGCGCTCGCTCATGGCGCCAGGACCTGGGTGAAGCGGATCTGGTCCACGCCGGCGAAGTACCGGTCGGTGCCCTGCGTCTTGCTCACCGCCACCAGGGTGACCTGGTGCGGTCCCTTGTTCAGGGTGACCGTGCCGACGTCGATGAAGTCGGTCTTCACCACGGCCGGGGTGAAGCCGAAGAAGGTGTCGCCGACCTGCCGGCCGTCGATCAGGAAGATGGTGTTGGCGTAGTCGAACGACGTGGTGCGCACGGTGGCGAAGCGCCAGGTGCCGTCGGCCGGCAGGTCCACGGTGACGGTCACCCGGTCGCCCACCGACCGGCCCAGGAAGAACAGCTGGGCGTCGCCGGACCAGGTGACCAGGCAGCAGTTCTTCTGCTCCACCACGCCCGCCGCGACCGGACCGGCCGACTGCACCGTGGCGCCGGCCACCAGGCTCTCCGCCTCCAGGGTCACCTCGCGCGCCTGCGGCGGGGGCGGTGGCGGGTCGCCGCCGCGGGTCACCAGGAAGGCGACCACCCCGACCACGACCAGCACCAGCGCCGCCGCGGCGGCGATCCACGGCCACGGCGTGCGCTTCGGGGGTACGGCGGCTTTCACGTCGTACGTCACCCGGCCGCTGGACCGGGAACTCTCCTCCGGCGCGGTGTTCGCCGAGTACGCGAACCCGGTCATGTCGTAGCGCCGGGGTGGGGTGCCCGGCGGCACGGTGAGGCGGACCAGGAAGGACACCGAGCCCTGGCCGGGCACCACCCGCTGGGGCTCGGCGACGGTGAACCAGCCCCGCTGGGTGCCCTCGCCGGGCGCCACGTCGAAGACCACGGTGTCCGGCGCCGTGCCCGGGTTGGAGACGGTGAAGGTCAGCTCGCCGCTGTTGCGCGGGTCCAGGGTGAACTGCTCGGCCGCGGCGACGACGGCCCATTCGGTGGTCATGACGGCTCCTCCACGGCTGGTGACGGGGTACGGGGAGAGGGAACGTGCGCCCGGCCGACCGCGCGGACGCTCGCGACCCCGGGTGCCGCGGGCGACGCGTCGGGCTCAGCCGGCGCGGGCCGGTCGTCGGTCGCCGCCGGCGCCAGCGGGACGGCGCCGGGGCCGGGCGGGTCGGGGCCCGGGTCGGCCGGGTCCCGGGCCGGACCGGGGACGATCTCGACGGTGACCGCCGCAGGCTTCTCCGCCTCGACGATCCGGGTGATCACGGCGAGCTGGTCGGCGGCGACCGGCGGCACCCGGACCACGACATGGAACGGCCGGTCCGCCGGCTCGTCGAGCACGAATCCGGTCACCCCGGTGGCCAGCTCCAGCGCGGTACGCATCCCGTACGGGGTGCCCCGCCAGCGGGCCAGCAGGGCGCCGTGCGCGACCAGGTCCCGCAGCCGGCCCACCGGCAGCGGCAGCGGCGCGTCCGCCCGGGGCGCGGCGATCACGTGGTCCATCGCCACCCAGCGGGTCAGGTACGCCACGAACCCGTCCGGCGTCCGGTACGGCGCGAAGAGCGCGTCGACGTCGGCGAGCACCGCCTCGTCCGGGGCGTGCAGCGCCTCCATCACGTCCAGCAGCGCGCCCAGCACGCTGCCCGGGCCGGCGGCCCGCTGGTACGCGGCCGGCAGCAGCCGCTCAATCGCCGCTCGGCGCATCCTGCCGCACCACCTCGATGTCGTGCTCGCCGGAGCAGAGCAGCCAGGTGCCGGGAACGGTGACCACGTCGGCGGTGGCCTGGTTGGCGCTGGCCGCCCAGTCGACCGCGTCGCCGCTGCGGTAGACGCCGCGCTCACCACCGGCGAGGATCAGCCGGTCCGGCCCGGGGATCGCGGCGATGGCGTCGACCGGGACGAACCGGGTCCGGTCCCGCAGCGGTAGGCCGCAGTTGACCATCACCGGCTGCCACTGCGGCTGCGTGGCCAGGGTGTCCAGCCGGACCACGCCGCCGCTCTGCGTGGCGGCGACCGCCAGGGTGCCGCTGAACGCGAGGTCCCGGCAGGTGCCGCCGATCCAGCCGGCCTGCACCGCCTGCCACTTGACGTCGGACTCGAACAGCCGGGTCCGGTGGCAGCCCTGCCCGGGCTTCTTCGGGTCCGGTTCGCCGGCGCCGCTCCACAGCAGGGTGGCCGGCCCGTCGTACTGCACGGCGAGGACGCGGTTGTCCACGTTGGCCAGCCCGACGTGGGCGAAGGTGCCGGGCCGGCCGGCGGCGGTGGAGAGGTAGACCCCGTACCCGGCCTGCGCGGCCACCGCGACCCCGGGCGCGCCCCGCTCCGAGACGAACGCCCGGACGGCGTAGAAGCCGCGGTCGGCGTCGGCCGGGTCGACCAGGATCTGCAACGGCACCGCCCCGGGCAGCAGGGAGACCTCGAACAGCCCGGTGTCGGTGGCCAGCAGCAGCGCCCCCGCGCCGTCCCGGTCGATCCAGGCCAGGTCCTGCACCCGGGAGTCCAGGTCGGTCAGGAGGGTCCAGGTCTCCCCGAGGTCGGTGCTCAGCCGCACCCGGGAGCCACCGGAGTCCCGGGTGGTGACCACGGCCACCGAGCCGGCCCGGGGCACGATGCCGGGGCGTACCGGGGCCGGTGCGGGGACCACCCGGACCACGGTTTCCGCGTCGAACCGGCCGGCCGGCTCCCAGCCCGCCCCGGCGTTGGTGGAGCGGAACAGGACCGGCCCGCGCCCGGCGTACCAGGTGCCCGGCTGGTACTGGTCGACGGCGAGGGTGCGCACCTGCCCGTCGGGCGCCTCGTCCACCACGAACCGGACCGACTCGACGTACCGCACGCCCGGCTCGGCGTGCTCCAGCATCCGGTACACGTTGGAGGCCCGCAGCGGCTCGCCGAACGCCCAACCGGTCGGGTTGAGCGGGGTGGGCAGCGGGCTGAGCGTCTGGTGCAGCCGGTCGTGGATGCGGCGGCGGACCGCGTCGACGTCCTCCTCCCGCCGGACCACCACCCGCGCCCGGATGGAGACCGCCTTGTAGCGGGCCCAGCTGGCCCGCACCGCGGTGCCCAGCGCCCGGCGCCGCTCCAGGTCGGCCTCCACCCCGCGCCGGGCCTCCGCCACCTCGTGCTCGCGCAGCACGTCGACCGGCAGCCGGCCGCTGGGGCGGGCCTGGTCCGGCACGTACGGCACCAGCACCACCTCGACCTCCCCGGGCCGGGCGAAGCTGTAGACGGCGGCCCGGGTGAACGCCCGGGCCCGGGCCACCGCGCCGGATCCGGCGGCGAGGATCTCGTAGTCCCGGGCGGTGACGGCCCGCTGCTGGGCGAAGAACTCGTACGGTCCGCGCGCCAGGGCCGACTCCAGCGCCTCCAGGTCCCGGCCGCCGCCGGCCGGCGCCGGGTTCTCCACCTTCAGCCCGGGCAGCGGGTCGCGCAGGCTGGTCAGCGTGCCCGCCGCCACGTTCCCGGCCGGCCCGCCGCCGCACCGGTACCAGAGCCGGATCTGCCGCCCGGCGGGCGGCACCGCCGCCACCGTGGTCGGCCCGCCCGGCGACGCCCCGGGCCGGCCCGCCGGCCCGCCGGAGCCCGGGCCGGACGCCCCCTCGACGCCCGCCCCGGACGGCGGACGCAGGTCCAGCGCGGGCGCGAAGGTGACCACCCCGGAGGCGCGGTCGACCAGGTACACCTTGGCCTGCGGGCCGACGCCGGCGAAGCTGTCCACCGGCCGCCAGATCTCGTACGTGCGCCCCTCGTGCTCGCGGGCCGCCGCGCCCAGCTCCACCGCGCCGGTCGGCACCTCCACCCCGAGCAGCAGGTCCAGGGCCTCGGCGGTCCGGGCGAGCGGGGCCCGCGCGGCCCGGAAAACCTGGCCGGCCTGCCCGGTGCCGGTGCCGAGCAGCTCCGCCTCGACCGGCTCGCAGTGGTGCATGCGTACCGTCACCTCGGTTTCCCCGGCGGGCAGCAGGGCCGGCTCGGTGGTGACGAAGACGACCGGCCGGGGGTCGGCGCCGCGGGCGGCGGCGACCCGGGTGCCGGCGGGGATGCGGACCGCGCCCCGGTCCGGGCCGGTCCGGCTGAACCGGACGTCCGCCCAGGCGGCGGTGGGCGGGTGCCGGGCGACCCCGAGCAGGTTGAGGAAGGCCACGTACGCCTTCTCCGGCAGCTGGTTCAGCCGGTAGATCATCACCTCGGTCAGGTACGCGAACGCCTCCAGCAGCGCCATCCCCGGGTCGTGCGCGGACAGGTCGGTCCAGTCGGGGCAGGACCGGCGGATCCGTTCCCGCGCCTCGGTGACCAGGTCGAGGAAGGCGCGGTCGTCGAGGTGCGGCACCGGCAGCGTCATGAGCTGACCTCCTCGGCGTGGTCGTCCGGGTCGTCGTCGGGCAGCAGGTCGACGGAGAACACGAGCTGGCCGGGGGAGAGGCTGGCCCGCACCCGGTAGTCCAGCCGGATGACCAGCCGCCACGGGTCGTCCGGGTCGGGCCCGGCGTCCACGTCGATCACCTCGACCCTGGGCTCCCACCGCCGGATGGCCTGCCGGACGTAGTGGATGGCCAGGCCGGCGGTGGTGTCGTCGTTGGGGGCGAAGACCAGCCGGTGCAGCCGGGAGCCGTACCCGGGGCGCATCAGTCGCTCCCCGGGGGTCGTCGACAGCAGCAGGAACAGGGCCTGGCGTACGGTCTCGTCGCCGTCGGTCATGGCGAGCCCGCCGGCGGCGGTCAGCGCGAGACCGCCTGCGCGCCCGGCGTCGAAGCCGGCGCCGACGAAGCGGAAGGCCCTCATGCGTCGGCCCCCAGGAAGGTCTGCCGCGGGTCGCGGACGGTGTGGTGGACCAGCCCGGGCGGGGTGCCGTCGGTGAGCCCGTCCAGGTTCGACAGCACCACCCGGTGGCCGTCCACCCGCAGCCAGGCGCTGTAGCCGACGCTCACCGCCAATGTGGTGGCGCAGGGTTTGATGGTTGGGCCGTAGTTCGGGCAGGCGGTGATGTCCCGCCCCTCCGGGTCGGCCTCGACCAGCACCGGCACGCCCCGCACGGTCACCCACCGCTGCGAGGGACGGTTGGCGACCCGGCCGTCGTGGTCGCAGGTGATCAGCGAGTCCCGGTGGATCCAGCGCATCAGCCACCTCCGTGGGCGCGGGCGAGGGAGCGGGCCTGGGCGGCGGCGGTGTCGGGGTCCTCGGTCGCCGTCGCCTGCAGGAAGTCGACCGTCCGGGCGCGGACCACCATGGCCCGGCCGGGCGCGGAGAGCACCAGGTCACCGGCCGCGTGCACGGTGGTCAGCTCGGGGCGCAGCTCGACGAAGCTGCCCGCGTCGGTGGCCAGCCGCAGGGTGCGCCCGTCGTCGTCGATGACGATCGACTGGCCGGTGCCGGTCCGCATCGACCAGCGCCGGGACCGGCCGGACACGATCCCCGCGTCGTACGGCTCGATCGCGCCGAAGAGCGAGCCGAGCACGATGCCGGACGCCGGCTCGCCGCCGGGCAGGGCCACCAGCACGGTGTCCTCCGGGTCGGGCAGCGCGACGATGCCCTTGCCGCGGCCCGCGCCCGGGCAGACCACCGCCAGCCAGCCCGCGTCCAGGTCCCCGTACGCGGGCAGGGTCACCCGGGCCCGGCCGAGCCGGTCGGGGTCGTCGACGTCGGTGACCGTGCCGAGGGTGACCGTGGCCGGGGCGGGCGCGGCGGCCGGCGGCGGCTCGGGCGGTTCGGTGGAGAAGCGGGTCAGGTGGCCGTTGGCGTCGACGGTGTGCACCACCTCGGTGAGCACGTACACCCCGGCGACCGGGTCGGGGACGCCGGCCAGCGCGATCCGCCGGCCGGGGCGCAGCGCCGGGTCACCCTCGGCCGTCCCGGTCACGGTGACCAGGGCGGCGACCCGGGCGTCCAGTCCGGCCTGGGCCAGCGCGGCCAGCTCGTCGTCGCTGCGGCCGGGCTGGTCGACGACGGTACGGACCCCGTCCGCCCCCACCTCGCCCGGCTCGGGACGCAGCGGCACCCGCCGGCCGGAGCGGGCCTCGTCGGCCTGCTGGCGCAGCGGCTCGGCGCGCTGCGGGTGCCAGCCGAGGGCGACGCTCTCCCCGCCGGCCCGGTCCAGGTTCTCCGCGATCCGCAGCGCGTGCACGGTGTCGCCGAGCGCGAGGGGGACCGGGTCGCCGTACCCGTCGAGGGTGAGCAGGCGCAGCCGGTCGCCGTCGACCGCCAGGTGCAGCCCGGCCCGGCCGGTGACCTCGCGTAGCAGCTCCAGGTCGGTGTGCCGGTGCTGGAGCAGCCGGTCCAGGCGGGGTCCGTCGCTTTCCGCGTCGACGGTCAGGCCGAGGTCGGCGCAGAGCGCCGTGGCCAGGTCGGCCGCGGTCACCGACTCGAACACCCGCAGCTCCTGCCGCTTGCGCAGCCGGTGCAGCGGGTCGTACGCCCGGATCCGCAGCAGGGCGGCGCCGTCGGCGGCGTACTCCACCTCGACGCCGGTCACCTCGCCGGTGAACAGGGCGTCGGGTCGGCCGTCCAGGCGTACGTCGAGGCGGGCGCCGGGGCGTACCGGCGGGTCGAGGGCGGCGGCGCCCGGCGCGGTGGCGAGGGTGAGCTCGCACTGGGTGGGCTGGTCCAGGCGGGCGGCGACCCGCACGCCGCGCAGCCGGCGCGGGTCGGCGAGCGGAGTGCCGTCGACGGTCACGGTGGTGGCCCGGTTCACGGCGCACCTCGGGTCCCGGCGGGCGGCGTGGCCACCGTGGCGGTGACCGGCGGGACGGCGAGGGCGGTGCCGGACGGAACGGTCAGCGGGTCGCTGATCCGGTTGTGCTCGGCGAGCAGCCGCCAGCGCAGGGGCGAGCCGAGCGCGTCGTGGGCGAGCAGGTCGAAGCGCACCCCGGACCAGCCCGGCTCGGCCGCGCCGTCCGCCGCGGCGACCACGGCCGAGCCGGGCGGCAGCGGGGTGCTCGCCGCGGCCAGCTCCTCCTCGAAGCCCGCCTGGGCGGACTCGGCGTTCTCGGCCACCCGGACCAGCTTCAGCCGCAGCCAGGAGCGGCGGGGGGTGCCGGTGCGGGTGAACGCGTCGAAGCGTTCCGCGATCGCCACGATCACGCCGGGCACGTTCCACGTCTTGCCCCAGACCAGCCGTACCAGCGGGGGGCGCAGCCAGCCGTGCTCGACGGTGGAGTTCTCCGCCAGCATCCACAGCGGACGGGTGAGGGCGCGGACGTCCTCGGGGCGTACCTGGGTCTCCACGAAATCGGTGTCGAAGAGCAGGTCCAGCACCAGCTCGGTACGCCCGCCGCCGGTGAAGACCAGCGGGTCGTCGGCCAGGCCCACCCCGGTGAGCTGGCCGTCCGGGGCGCCCCGGGGGCGTACCCCGGCGAGCCGGGTGACCTGCACGGTCTCCGGGTTGAGCAGGCAGTCCACCCGGGTGCCGGACTCGTCCACGAGGAAGGCGACGCGTTCCATCACCCACCCGCCTGTTCCCGGTCGAGCCGGCGCAGCCGCGCGGCGTCGGGCACGCCCACCGCCGGCAGCCACAGCTCCCGGTCGTCGGGCAGCGCCGGCCACGGGTCCCGCCCGGGTCGGCGTTCCGCCCCGGACGCGGCGAGGGCTCGGCCGGGCCCGGCGACCTCGTCGGGCAGTGCCGGCCAGGGCCCGTCCGTCGTCCCGATCCACTCCGGACCCCGCGCGGCGGCCGGGGGGCCGGCCGCGCCCACCCGATCGCTGCGCACCGGGTGCGGGTGCGGGTGTTGTTCTCTGAGCGAGGACAGACGCACCCGAAGATCCGGCGCTGGCACGCGGCCGGGCCGCGGCGGGTCGGCGGGGGGCCGAACCTCCTGCCGCTGCGAGTGGGGCGGCCCGCCCGGCGGGCGACCCGGTGACACCGGCCGGTCCGGTCGGGGGTGGTCGTCGTCCGGCCCGGCGCGGGGTGCCGGGGGTTGCGGCCGCTCCGCGTCCCCGCGGTGCCCGGCCGACCCGCCGGAATGCCGGCCGAGAGACCACGCGACATCGTGGCCGGACCCCGACCGCCGGGCGTTGCCAGTGGGCGCGGACCCGGGGTGCCCGATGCCGTCCGCGGTCGGCGGGGTGCCATCGCCGTGACGGGACCGGGCGCGCTGCACGCCAAGGGGCGCGGAGGCTCCGGTGAGGCCCACGGGCGGCTGGTCGCTGCCGCCCGCTCCGGGGGTCCGGCTCCGTCCGGACGCTCCCGGGCCGGCTTCCGGTTCGGTACCGCGATTGGCGAGGTCCCAGCGCACGTCGCCGTTCTCCTCGGGCGGTTCGGCGGGATCCGGCGGAACCCGATCGGACGTCGACTCGACCCGGCAGGCCGACCCGGAGGCCGGCCGCCCAGACTCACTGGCGTGCCGGCTGGATCCGACCGGGTCCGATCGCCGCGCTGACCCCCCATCCGCCCGCGCCCACCTGGAGGGCGCGCCGAATTCCCGTGTCGTGCGGCCGGCTTCCCCGCCCGCCGCGCCGTCCTCGTCCCACCCGTCCGGGTCCGGCCCGTCGTTCCCGTCGATCAAGGGGTTTGCGTCACCCGACGGGCCGGATCCGACCGAAACTCCTTGATCGACAAGGGAGGGCGGGGTGTGGGGGAGGTCGTGGAGGAGGCCGGGGGCGTGGGCGGCGACCAGGCGGAGCCAGTGGTCGGGCGGTTCGCCGGGGCGGTGGGCCGGCGGCGGGGCCGGAACCGGCGCGGGCGCGGGCTGCGGGACGGCGGGCGGGGCGAGGCGGTCGGCGGCCGACCGCAGCGCCCGGGCCAGCCAGTCACGCGGACGTCGGGGCGGCCGCACTGCCCGACTCCAGTTCCAGCCCCTCGTACGCCAGGGTCAGCGCCTCGATGGCGATCTCCTGCGCCAGGGTGTTGAGGTGGGCGCCCCGCCACCGGGTCGGCCACGCGTTGATCATGTTCCAGCGGAGCACCTCGGCGGTGCCGGCCGGGTCGAGCAGCACCACCGAGACGTTGCGCCGGCTGACCGTGCCCTTCGCCGCCGCGTTCACCCAGTCCCAGAGCTCCCGGGACCGGGTGAGGCCGAAGTGGAGGGTGACCGGGGCGTACTCGGCCTGGCCGGGAACGGCCCGGATCCGCTCGTTGCCGGCCTCCTTGTACGTCACCGACGGGATGTGCACCTCCAGGCCGCTGACCTCGGTGAAGTGCCCGTTGGTGATGCCGTTGATGAGCAGCTTGAAGTGGTAGGCCCGGTACGGGTCGACGGGGGCGCCCGGTTGCGGGGTGGCCGTGGTCGGCATGTCAGCCTCCGATCGTCTCGGTCTCGGTGCCGCCGGCCCACTGGCTCAGCTTGAACACCACGAACTCCGCGGGCTTGACCACCGCGATGCCGATGTGCGCCACCACCATCCCGGCGTCGCGCACGTCGGCCGGGTTGGTCTCCTCGTCGCACTTGACGAAGAACGCCTCCTCCGGCGTCCGGCCGAGCAGCGCCCCGTCCCGCCACACCCGGGTCAGGAACGCCCCGATGTCCCGCCGGATCGATCGCCAGAGCGTGTAGTCGTTCGGCTCGAAGACCATCCACCGGGTGCCGTTGGCGATGGCCTGCTCGATGGCGATGGAGAGCCGCCGGACGTTCAGGTACCGCCACTCGCTGGCCTCGGCGGCGAGCGTACGGGCGCCCCAGAGCCGGATCCCCTCCCCGGCGAAGTAGCGGATGACGTTGACCCCCTTGGGGTTGAGCACGTCGTGCTCGGGGCGGGTGACCAGGTACGCGAGGTCGACCGCGCCGCGTACCGGCTCGTTGGCCGGGGCCTTGTGCACCCCGCGCAGCGCGTCCGTGCGCGCCCAGATGCCGGCCACGTGCCCGCTCGGCGGGGTGAGCACGAGGTCGCCGCTGAGCGGGTCGCGCACCTTGATCCACGGGTAGTAGAAGGCGGCGAAGCTCGACTCGCGGGGCCGGTCGCCGTCCGGCCCGTCCTCGTCGTCGGCCGGCTTGGGCGCTGCGTCGCCGGGCTTGCCGGCGGGCTTGCCGCCGTCCGGCCGGGCGACCCGGGTCAGCGTGGCGATGTCGGCCACGTCCGGCGGCGGGTCGCAGATGGCCACCATGGTGCGCAGCCGCTCGGCCATGCTGATCAGCGCCTCGTGGGAGACCGGGTCGTGGTATCCGGGCGCGGCGAGGATGGAGATCTCGTCGATGGCCTCCAGCCGCTGCAGCCCGCCGCGCCGCCCGCCGGTGCCCATGAGCCGGCCGCTCTCGCCGACGTTGACCACCCAGCAGCGGGTGCCGCCGTTGTCGAGGAAGCCGAAGACCGCCCGCGCGAGCGGCGTGCTCTCCAGGTGGTCCCCGGTGACGTACAGGCGGAGGAACTCCGACCAGCTGTTGACCGCGAGCGCCTGGTCGACGTGCGCGGTGCGGTCCGGGGCGACGCCGACGAAGGCGGCGGTGCTGGTGCCGACCGGGCCGATCGGGCGGGCGCCGCTGGGCACCTCCTCGACGTAGATGCCGGGGGAGAAGTAGTTGGGCATCGGTCCTCCCTTGAGGAGCCGGCTCAGTCGGCCGGTGGAGCGCAGACGATGACGAGGTCGGGGTCGGCGGGGTCGAGGTCGGCGGTGAGGGTGCGGCCCCGCCCGACCAGCCGCACCCGCACCGGCCGGTCCGGGGCCTCCGGGTCATGCGGGACGCCGAGCAGCCGGAACCGGCCGGCGTGGTCGGTCTCCGTGGCGTACGGGGTGCCGACCATCTCGACCCGCATCGCGGCGAGCGGCTGCCGGTCCGGCCCGACCACCCGCCCGTCGAGGGTGCGCATGTCCAGCTGCCGCAGCCGCAGCGGGTGCCGCACGGGCGGCGCGGCCGGCACCGGCCGGGCGATCTGCGCCGGCACGTCGACCAGCAGCGCGGGCCGGGGCACGACCCCGAAGGCCCGCCACAGCTCCGGGTCGCCGGCGGTGAGCACCACCTCCGGCTCGCCGGCGGCCGCGGCGGCGGCGAGCACCCGGTCCAGCGCGGTGAGCGCCGCGGGTCCGGCGCCGGCGACCAGCAGCCGGACCACGAACCGGTACGGCTCGCGCGCCCCACTGCTGCCCGCCGTCTGCCGGGCCGGCCGCAGCTCCAGCGGCCAGACGGTGAGGCCGCCGGCCGGGTCGTCGCGGGGCGGGCCGACCGGGACGGGGTCGCCCGCCGCCCCGGTCAGCCAGGCCGCGAGGTCCGCGACGGCCGCCTCGATCGCACCGGTCATCGCGGCGGGGTCCCCTGGATCCGGTACGCGATGGCCTCGTTCCACACGTGCGGGTAGACGCCGATCTCGAAGTAGCGGGTGAACCGGTTGATCGGCGCGTTGGTGTGGTCGTGCCAGAGCAGCCACACCGGCGCGATGGTGAACAGCACGTAGTTCAGCCCGACCAGCAGCAGGTAGAGCGGGCCGAGCAGCCGGGCCTGGAGGATGTGCACGTCCTCGTGCCGCTGGATGCCGGGGCTGGAGCCGGCGCAGACCGTGCCGATGGTGGTGGCGTACCGGGGCGAGACGCCCTCGACCACGTTGACCCGGCCGCTGGCCTGGGAGACCACCCGGTCGAGCTGGTGCCCGAAGACCAGGTGCAGGGCCAGGTAGAGCGCGCCGACGGCGGTGTTGAGCAGGCTCCAGGTGTGGTCGACCACGAAGAGGAAGATGCCCTTCGCGTCCGCGCCGTACGTGCCGGCCGAGGCGACCGCCCAGCCGAAGGGCGCACCGATCAGGAGTCCGACGACCGCCCCGACGAGCAGGCCGACGAGGCCGCCGGCCAGCTGGCCGAGCAGGGCGCCGAGGACGATGTGGACGGCGGCGCTGATGATGCCGAAGATCATGGGGGTCACCTCTCTCAGACCCACGAGCGGATGTAGCGGGGCTCGCGTCCCTGCGCGAGCTGGGTCGGCGACGGGCTCGTCGCCTGCCGGTTGCCGGGCGGCAGCTGGTTGATGCCGAGGGCGGCGGAGAAGATGACCAGCCCGTTGAAGAACGCGATGATCCACTTTTCCGGTCCGGCGTCGTCGGCGAACGCCGCCGTCAGGTACGACAGCGCCAGGGCGATGCCCAGCGCGATCCACTTGCGGGCCTTGTCGCCGCCCGGGCCGATCAGCCCGCCGATGACGTTGGTGGCCAGGAGGGTGGCGGCGCTGGCGCCGGTCAGGCTGCCCAGTGCGGCCCAGGTGAAGAGATCGTTCACGGCGATCTCCCTTCGGCTGGTGCGGTGGTGCGATCGGGGTGGGGTGAGGTGCGGCGGCCGGGCCTGCGGTCCGTCCGCCCGGGGTGGTGGCACCGCGCCGGGTCAGGCCGGACGGTCGGTCCGGGGCGCCGGCGCGGGGCTGGTGGCGGCCGGTGCGGCGGCCGGGTCGGTGGCGGCCGGTGCGGCGGCGCCCGGGTCGGTGGCGGGTGCGGCGGGGGTCGCGCCCGGGCCGGCCGTGGGGTGCGGGCGGCGCAGCAGGAGGAGTACGACGACGGCGACCAGCAGCAGGACCACCACGCCGCCGACCACCAGCAGCCAGGGGAAGCCGTTGCCGGCGGCCGGGCCGGCCGACGCCCGCGCCGGCGCCTCCGCCTCGGCGACCAGTTCGGCGGGCTTGTCCTGGTTGGTGTCCACCTTCCAGCTCACCGAGCGGCCGTTGACCGTGCCGTTGCTGGACAGCACCGGGCCCGGGAAGGTCACCGATATCTCGAACGACATCAACTTGACGAAGGCGCGCCGGGTCCCCGCATTCTGTTCGGGCACTTTCCCGGCGTAACTGTCGGGATCGAGGGAGAAGGAGAAACGGTACCGGTCGCCGGTGCGGACCAGCCTGAAGCTGTCGCTGGTGAATTGCGACAGCGGCTTGTTCCGGTACGCCACCTGCACGCCGTAGAAGCGGGCGTCCTCGTACCGGATCTCGTCGCCGGCGGGTAGCGCGGGCAGTTGCCGACGCATGTCGGCGAAGGCGGTCTGGACGTCCGGGTTCCGGTCCTTGAGCAGGTTCTTGTCGGCGGTCACCAGGAGTTGGCCGCTGACCGTGTCGTCGGGGTTCACGGTCAACCCGAGATTGAGTTGCATGCAGCCGCTCAGCGCCGCCACGAGGGCGAGACACACCGCGAGGCGCAATGCCCGGCTGCGGCGGAGTCCCGTATTCATGCGCACAGTGTGTGTGATCTGTTTCACACTGAGCAGTCAGCGATCAGTCACAGCCTTGTCGCCGATCTTACCGGCCACCCCTCCCATTCGGCCGACCCGCAAAAGTCAGGCGATCGATATTCTGAGGGGTTGACCATTTTCCCGTTTACCGCCGAGATCAATTCGGTTCGCGAATCGGTTGTGGGCAGCGGCGGCGCCGGGGATGCTGGCCGGGATGACGCGACAGGATGCGGTGCCGGCCAGGCTGGCGCTCTCGCCGACCACGCCGCCCGGCGTCGGGGCGCACCCCGGCCCCGGTCTCACCCGCTCCGGCCCGGCGGTTCGCCCGGCGGCCGGTCCGGCGTGATCCGGAAGACCGGGAGGGCGGCGGCGACCCGGGCGAAATCGGCGAGGGGAGCGTGCCGGTCCACCGGGACGTGCGGCCGCGCGCCGGGCGCGAGGGCGAGGTGCCGGCGCAGGATCGGCGGCCGGTCGGCCACGGGCACCTCGACCAGCCGGACCGACTCCCGCCAGCCGTGCCGCAGCACCGCCCGGCCCCCGGCGGCGCGGACGTTGGCCACCCAGTTGGCCCGCTCGCCGAGCATCGCCACCAGGTAGCGCCCGCCGTCATGGTCGGCGACGACCAGCGGTACGGCGACGGTCCGCCCGCTGCGCCGTCCCGGCACCTCGAGCGTGACCCAGTGCCCGGGACCGAGCCCGGCCGCGTACTGCCGGGCGGACAGACCGTTCAGGAACCGGGCGAGGGCGTTCGGCCGGCCCGTGCGGTACATCCACCGGAGGTGCCGGTCCCAGAGGTGGGTGGTCATCGCCGCCTCCTTTCCCCCTCCATTGGGGACCCGGGCGGCGGTGGCCGGAAGGGTCCGAAGTCCCGCCCCACCCGGGACCGACTAGGTTGGCGGGATGCACCCTGTCTCCGCCGTCATGCTGGTCGACCCCGCCGGCCGGCTGTTGATCCAGCTCCGCGACGAGCACGCGACCTACTTCCCGAACGTGTGGGGGCTGCCCGGCGGGCACGGCGAGCCCGGGGAGACCGCCGAGGAGACGGCGGTCCGGGAGCTGTGGGAGGAGACCGGGCTGCGTCCGGAGGCGTCACTGCGGCTCTTCGCGGTCCAGGAGCTGTCCGAGACCAACCGGGTCAAGCACTACTTCTACGGCCCGACCACCGCCCGGCAGGAGGACGTGGTGGTCGGCGAGGGAGCGGCGATCGTCTTCACCACCCCGGCGGAGGTGCTGGACGGCCGGCCGTACACCCTGGGCACGGCCGAGGTGCTCACCCGCTTCCTCGCCTCCCCCGAGTACGCCGAGCTGGTCGCCGCCGGCTCGCCCCTGGCCGGCTGATCCCCGGTCCCCGCCGGGTCGCCGCGGGACGACCCGCGTCGGTCCTCGGCCGGACGGTGCCACGGTGAGCGGGACCACCGCCGGGCAGTGGCGCCGACCGCTGCCGACCCGGTCGCCGGGGCGCAGGATGGTGGGTCGAGGCGACGGGAGGCGACGACGATGACGTGGTGGGGCAGGGTCCGACCACTCCGGCCCGGCGGGGCCGCCACCACGCGGCGACCCGCGACGGCCGTCCGGGAGGCCGCCGGGCGGCTGCGACGGGGCTGGCTGCCGGTCCTGGAGGCCACCCTGGCGGCCACCGTCGCCTGGATCCTCGCCGCCCGGCTGGTCGGCCACCCGCAGCCGTTCTTCGCCCCGGCCGCCGCGCTGATCGTGCTCGGCCAGGCCCGTGGCCAGCGGATACGCCGGGCCGTCGAGGTGGTGCTCGGCGTGGCCGCCGGGGTCCTCGTCGCCGACCTGGTGGTGCAGGCGCTCGGCCCGCGTACCACCTGGACGGTCTTCACCGTCATCCTGCTCACGGTGTCCCTGGCGGTGGCGATCGGCGCCAGCTCGGTCACGGTGGTGCAGGCCGCCGTCTCCGCCCTCTACCTGGTCGTCGTCGCGCCGCCCACCGAGTCGCTGGTCCCGTTCCGGTTCGTCGACGCGCTGATCGGCGGCGGGGTGGCGGTGGTGGCGAGCCAGCTGATCGACGCCCGCCGGCCGCTCGCCCCGCTGGTCGCCGAGTTCCGGCACACCTTCGAGGAACTGGCCGGGGTGCTCGACGAGATCGCCGCCGCGCTCGACCGGGGCGACGACGAGGCGGCGCTGGCCGCGCTGGAGCGGGCCCGGCACGCCGACGCCGGGGTGGAGCGGCTGCGCGGCGCGGTGCTGGCCGCGGGCGAGGCGCTCCGGCTCCACCTGCGCCGCCGGGAGCACCTCGGCCGGTTGCGCACGGTGGAGGGCTCGATCCGCCAGATCGACTACGCGGTGCGCAACGTCCGGGTCCTCGCGCGTGCCGCGGTCACCCTCACCCGGGGCCCGGCGCCGGTGTCCGCCGAGCTGGGCGGCGCCGTACGGACCCTGGCCGAGGCGGTCCGGTCGGCCGGCGACGCGCTCGCCGCCGACCTCGCCGGGCAGGACCGGATCGCCGACACCCATGCCGAGCGGGCGGACGTCGCCGCGTTGGAGGCGGTCCGGGCGGCGGGCCGGCTCTTCACCCCCGGGCAGACCCTGCCCCTCGCGATGATCATCGGGCAGGTCCGGGCCACCGCCATCGACCTGCTGCGCGGGGTCGGCGTCGACGACGACGCCACGGTGCTCAGCCGGGTCGACGCGGCGGTCAGCGGGCCGGGCCGCTGACCCCGACCAGCCAGTCCACCGCCCGCCGCCGGATCTCCGCCGGCACCTCGTGGCCGCCGCCGAACTCGGCGTACTCCACCGGGTAGCCGAGGGTGTGCAGGCGGGGGACCAGCCGCCGGCTGCACATGTCCACCGGCAGCACCCGGTCGTCGTCGCCGTGCGAGACGAAGACCCGCGGCCGGCCGTGGGTGACCAGCGGCGCGGCGAAGCCGGGGGAGAAGGCCAGCACCGCGTCGACCAGGTCGCCGTTGGTCAGCCCCAGGGAGAGGGCGTACGAGGCCCCGTCGGAGAACCCGCCGAACGTCACGTCGCTCACCGGGTACGTCCCGAGGGCCTCGGCCAGCAGCGCGTCGATCCGGGCGACGTCCGGCCCGTACCCCTCGGCGATCAGGTCCCAGGTGCTCGCGGTGGCCTGCGGGGCGAGCAGC
The DNA here is from genome assembly GCF_043197935.1 of Micromonospora sp. NPDC048930. Classification (NCBI taxonomy): domain Bacteria; kingdom Bacillati; phylum Actinomycetota; class Actinomycetes; order Micromonosporales; family Micromonosporaceae; genus Micromonospora; species Micromonospora sp. NPDC048930. The sequence goes on along the minus strand of NZ_JBICUB010000001.1, from coordinate 402,860 downwards.
AGCAGCCCGTGCGCGTCGGCCAGCGGCAGCAGCAGGTCGAGGCCCTGCCGGGCCGATCCGCCGGCGCCGTGGAGCAGCACCACCAGCCGGTACGGCCCGTCGCCCGGCGGCACGTGCCGCAGCCCCGGCCGGCCGGCCCACGGATCGGCCACCGGCGACGTGCCGGGCGGGGCGGGCTCGGCCACCACGGTCGCGTGGGCGCTCAGCCGGCCGTGCCGGTGCCCCTCCTCGGGTAGCCGGTGCGGCGGTGCGGGCTCGGTCACCTCGTCCTGGCCCCCTCGTCGTCGGTCGGGCCGCCGGCGCCGGCCCGTCGCGGCCGATCGGTTACCCGGCTGCCGCCGGTCCAACCGCGCGGGTCAGGCGCTCTCCCGGGCGACCAGCGTCGAGGGGAAGGCGGTCACCGGTGGCGCATGCCGCTCCTCCAGCACGGCGGTGGCGGCGGCGGTGGCGATCCGGGCGACCGGGTGGGTGGCGGTGGTCAGCGCGGGGCTGCTCACCGCCGCGTACGGGATGTCGTCGAAGCCGGCGACCGCCACGTCGTGCGGCACCTCGACGCCGCGCCCGCGCAGCGCGGCGATCGCACCCAACGCGGTGGCGTCGCTGGCCGCGTAGATGGCGTCGGTGTCCGGCCAGCGGTCGAGCACCTCCAACGCGGCCCGGCCGCCCCGGGCGGCGGTGAAGTCGCCGGTCACCACGCGCTCCGGCAGCCCCGCCGCCCGCATCAGCGACCGGTACGCGGTCACCGACCGCTCCGCGCAGGTGAGCCAGCGGGGACCGGTGACCATGGCGATCCGCCGGTGGCCCCGGGCGTACAGGTGGCGCAGCACCTCCGCGGCGCCCCCGGCGTTGTCCACGTCGAAGGACGGGACGGTGGGGGAGCCGATGCCGATCGAGGCGACCCGGCCGCGCAGCCCGGCGGGCACCGCGTCGAGCACCGGTTGGGTGGTGTTGACCAGGAGCATCCCGCAGACGCTCCGGTCCTCGCCGAGCCGGCGCAGGTCGGACGGGACCTGCCGGGACAGCCACTCCAGGCTCACCCCGACCCCGTGCGGGGCGCAGACCCGGGCCGCCGCGCTCACCACCCGGTCCACGTACGGGTCGTCGTAGAGGGTGTCGTCCCGGCCCACGACGGCCACGACGAGGCGTACCCCGCCGCCGCGCACCAGCGCCCGGGCGGCGGTGTTCGGCACGTAGCCGAGCCGCTCGGCGGCGGCGGTGACCCGGTCCCGGGCGTCCGGGGAGGCGAACCCGTAGCCGCCGAGCACCCGGGAGGCGGTGGCGCGGGAGACCCCGGCCGCCCGCGCGACGTCGTCGAGGGTGGCGGGTCGTGTCGTCGGCGTGCCCATGTCGGCATCATGCCCGCTCCGGGCGGCCGGGGTAAGGGGTGGGAGCGCTTGCGCCGAGAGCGCTCTCAGGTGTGCGATGGGTGCCGCACGAGCGCGGGGAGAGGACCAGACCACGGTGAGCAGCACCATCGACACGCCGGCCGTCGACCGGCCGGCCGTACCGCGGCCGGTCCTGGCCGCCCGCAACGGCGTGGCCGTCGTCTTCACCCTCAACGGGCTCGCGGTGGCCACCTGGTTCTCCCGGGTGCCCGCGGTCCGCGAGGCGCTCGGGCTCAGCGCCGGGCGGCTCGGCCTGCTGCTGCTGGCCATGTCGGCCGGCGCGCTGGTGGCGATGTCCACCGCCGGCCTGGTCACCCTGCGGCTCGGGCCGGCCCGGACCGTGGCGGCGTCGACCGTGCTGGTCGCGCTCGGCCTGACCGCCGCCGGCCTCTCCGCCAGCCTGGCCGGCTCGCTGCCCGGCGTCGTGGTCGGGCTCTTCGCCGTCGGCTACGGCTCCGGCGCCTGCGACGTGGCCATGAACGTCGAGGGCGCGGCGGTGGAGAAGCGACTCGGCCGGACGATCATGCCCCGGTTCCACGCCGCCTGGAGTCTCGGCTCGGTGGCCGGGGCCGGGATCGGGGCCGGGGCGGCCCGGCTGGGCGTAGCGGTCGGCTGGCACCTCGCCGCGGTCGCGGTGGTGGTGCTCGCCGGCACGCTGCTCGGCGCGCGGGCCTTCCTGCCCGCCCCGACCGAGGCGGCCGGTCCGACCGACCCGGCGTCGCGCCGGCGCGCGCTGCTGGCCACCTGGCGCGAGCCGCGCACCCTGCTGATCGGCCTGTTCGTGCTGGTGATGGCGTTCACCGAGGGCAGCGCCAACGACTGGCTGGCGGTGGCGTTCGTCGACGGGTACGGGGTCAGCCAGGCGGCCGGCGCCACCGTGTTCGGCGTCTTCGTGGTCGGCATGACCCTGGGCCGGACCGCCGGCACCGTGGCGATCGACCGCTGGGGCCGGGTACGCGTGCTGGCCGGCACCATCGGGCTGGCCTTCGTCGGCGCCACGCTGACCGTGCTGGCCGGCTCCGGGCCGCTCGCCGTGGTCGGCGTGGCGCTGTGGGGGGTCGGCGCGTCGCTCGGCTTCCCGGTCGGGATGAGCGCCGCCGCTGACGACGAGGACCGGGCGCCGGCCCGGGTCAGCGTGGTCGCCATGATCGGCTACACCGCCTTCCTCGGTGGCCCGCCGCTGCTCGGCTTCCTCGGCGACCACCTGGGCATCCTGTCCGCCCTCGGGCTGGTGCCGCTGCTCCTGCTGCCCACCCTCGCCCTGGTCCCAGTGCTCCACCCGCCGGCCCGCTGACGGGCACCGGCGGTCAACCGACTCCCACCGGGCTCGCAGCCGGCTCCCAGGTAGGGGTGCTGCACTGGGAGGACGCCGAGGAGAGGAGGCGGCCATGGGCTGGTTCAGTCGCCGGACCACCGACCCGACCACCCCGACCAAGCTCGACCGCGAGGGCAACCGGGACGACCTGGCCGCCCTGGAGGCGTTCGTCACCAGCCGCCGCGGGGTCGAGTTCTACCTGGAGCCGGAGACCACGGCGACCGACACCACGGTGGTCGCGATCGCCCACGACGGCGAGTGGATCCGGCGCCGCACCGGCTCGCCCCGGGCCGCCGCGAAGCTCGCCCAGCGGCACGCGGTCCCGCTGTACGAGGCCGCCCGCACCGGCTACCCGGAGCGGATGCGGGCCTGGAACCGGGCCCACCCGGAGCGGCACGCCCGCTGACCCCGCCCCGGCCGGTCAGCGGAACGCGGCGGCGAGCTCGTCGTCGTACGTGGCGATCGGGCGACCGTCCGCCCCGTACGCCACCAGCCGGCCGTGCGTCATCGTCGCCGACCGGAAGGAGAACGTGCGCGATCCGGGGTAGGCGGGAAGCAGCGGGATCGCCCGGGGCGCCCCGCCGGGCGCCGAGTAGTACTCCAGGCGGGCCACCTCCGGGGAGACCACTCCGTTGACCCGTACCTTGGTCGGCTCGACGGCGGTGCCGAAGGTGACCGGCCCCGCCCCGCCATACGCCGCGCACTCGGCCGCGCCTCGGCAGAAGAAGAAGTACCGCGGGTTCGCCACGTCCGCCAGGGAGTACGCCTTGAAGGTGGGGTCGGCTCCGGCCGGCAGCGGCTGCACGGCGAAGAACGCCAGCGTCGCCCCGACCGCCACGCCCACCCGCAGCCAGGCCCGCCCGGCGGCGCCGGTTCGGTGCGGCCGGGCGGCCGCGACCGCCACGCCGCCGAACCCGGCCAGGCAGAGCGCGCAGACCCCGAGGGCACGGGCGTTCTCCAGGAGGAACTGCACGCCGGGGCGGGTCGACACCGGGCCGAGCACCGCGCCCAGCGACACCACCATGGCCACCAGCAGGGCCACCCCGGCCACCTTCCGGGTCACCCCGGTGGCGCCGACCAGCAGCATCCCGGCCAGCACCGGCCAGATCTGGTGGTGGGTCCAGGAGACCGGGGAGGCGGCCACCGTGGCGCAGCCGACCAGCACCGCGGCGTGCCCCGGCCGCCCGCCCGCCGCGAGCCGCCGGGCCCGCAGCAGGGCGACGAGGCAGATCGCGGCCACCAGGAGGGCCCACACCACGGGCAGGGCGGCCGGGGAGAGCCCGACCCGCAGCAGCATCCCGTGCACCGACTGGTTGCCCAGCGAGGCCAGGTCGCCGATCCGCGAGGTCTGGACCACCGTGCCGGCCCAGTAGGTCCGGCTCTCCGCCGGCAGCACGACGGCGGCGAGGGCCGCGCAACCCAGGAAGGCGCCCACCGCGCGGCCGGCGTCGCGGTACCGGCCGGCGGCGAGGAAGTACGCCACGAAGAGCAGCGGGGTGAGCTTCACCGCGGCGGCCACCCCGACCAGCACCCCGCGCCACCGGGCCGGCACGACGCCCATCCCGTCGAACAGGGCCAGCAGGACCACGAAGATGCTCACCTGCCCGAAGCGCAGGTTGCTCTGCACGGGCGCGGAGAGCATCAGCACCGTGGCGGTGGCCGCCACCGCCAGTGGCCGGCCGGACCGTCCGGCGGCGAGCGCCCCGCCGACCGGTACCGCGACGGCGACCACCGCCGCGACCGTCAGCAGCAGCCAGAGCGCGCCCAGCACGGACTCCGGGAGCGCCGTGACCGGCCAGAGCACCAGCGCGGCGAACGGCGGGTAGGTGAACGGGCCGCCGTTCTCCGCGACGTACCCGTACAGCGGCCGTCCGGCCCGCAGGTCGGCCAGCGCCCCGTAGTAGATGTGCAGGTCGGAGAGGTGGTCCGGCCGGCGCAGCACCAGCCCGACGGAGACCGTGGCGGTCAGCGCGAACGTGGCCCACAGCAGCATCACCCGGCGGTCCCGCATCGGCCGAGGATAGGACAGCCGGGACGGCGGCGGGGCCCGCCGCGGGTGACGCGACGTCAGCCGGCCAGGGCCTTGCGCGCCTCGGCCAGCCGCACCGGCTCGTCGTGGGCCGAGACGTACCACTCGACGTCGTCGCTGAGCAGGCTGCGGGCCAGCGCCAGGTCGGGCTCGTCCTCCGGGTTGCGCAGGTGGGCCGGCGGCGGGTACCAGCAGTCGCCGAGCAGCAGCACCCCCGAGTCCGGCACCAGCACCACCGAGGAGTCGGGGGCGTGCCGGCCGCCCACGTGCCGGACCACCACCCCGGTGGGCAGGGTCAGCACGTCGGTGAAGGTACGGGTCGGCGGAAGCACCGCGAACCCGTCCCAGGAGTCCACGGCGAGGGCGCGGGCGCGGTAGCTGTGCCCGAGGCGGGGGTTGGCGCGTACCTGCTCGCGGAGGTGGCGGTGACTCCACGGCCGGGCCGCCTCGGCCCGCAGCGGGGCCACCCCGGCCTCGTGCCCGACGATCTCGACGCCCGGCCACGCGCAGGCGCCCCAGACGTGGTCCCAGTGGTGGTGGGTGTAGACCAGCCAGCGCGGCTCGGGCAGCCCGGCGGCGCGTAGCCCGGCCTGGATCTCGCGGGCGTGCGCGGGGCTCTGTCCCGCGTCGACGATCACACTTCCGCGCTCGTCGGCGACGACCGCCACGGTCGGGCGGACCGCGAGCGGGTCCGGATCGCCGGGGAACAACCAGACCCGGCCGGCCAACTGCACAGGGGTGACGGCGTCGATGGCGGCAATTCCTCTCGCAGCGTCTGAACGTGATCCACTGTCAGCGTCCGATGCTATCGGTCGACGGCCGGGGTCGTCCGGCCAGGCCGGACGCGACTGTCCACAGGTGCCGGACGGAAAGTCGGGAATTGGCGGAAATCCCGACGGCCGCGAAGCCCAGCCATCGATCAGCGCCATAGCGGCGAGACGGTCCCGGGCCGCGCGAGAGATTGACGTGCGTGCCTGCGGTCGGGCCGATCCGGCCCGGGTGCCCCGCCGTTGACCCGCGCCGGGTGGCTGTGGCAGCATTCGCGGCCAGACGGCAGTGAAGGAAGCCGGTGTGAATCCGGCGCGGTCCCGCCACTGTCACCGGGGAGCGATCCCCCCTCGTGAGTCACGGCCGTGCGTGCGCGGTTGGAAGGCCGGGGGAGAGCGTCGATCCGGGAGCCAGGATACTTCGGCCGTCGGCGAGCCCCAGGGCGTGGACACCCGAGGAGGACCCGATGCACGGCCTTTCCGCCATCGACGTTGATCGTCGTATCCGGCCGGCGCGCACCGACGCGCCGCTGACCGCTCACCCCGCCGCGCCACAGCCCGGCCGCGCCGCCGCGCTCCGGCACCGGCATGCTGCCGCCGAGGCCGCCCGCGCCGGGAACGTCGGGCCGCACCACCTCGCGGTCGTCGGGCACACCCGCGCCCTTCCTCGCTGAGTTCCGTTCCGCCGGGGTCCGCACCCGGCCGACCGTTGTGGCCGGCCGCCGTCGCTGAGCCGCCCGCCGGGCACGCGTACCCGCTGAACCCGCCGCCACCCCTGCCCGCCGCCGTGCCGCCGGGCGTCACGCTCCGGAGCCGTCCGTGCGCATCCTGCTGCTCTCCACCGCCGACACCGACCTGCTCGCCGCCCGCGCCAGCGGCGCGGACTACCGGCTGGCCAACCCCGCCCGGGTCGCCGCCGGCGCCGTGCCCGCGCTGCTCGACGGCGTCGACCTGGCCGTCGTACGCCTGCTCGGCGGGCGGCAGGCGTGGCCGGACGGCCTGGCCGCGGTGCTCGCTTCCGGCGTGCCGACGGTGGTCCTCGGCGGTGAGGCGGTGCCCGACGCGGAGCTGATGGCGGCGTCCACGGTGGCCGCCGGGGTGGCCGCCGAGGCGCTCGCGTACCTGGTGGAGGGCGGCCCGGAGAACCTCGCCGAGCTGGCCCGATTCCTCTCCGACACGGTGCTGCTCACCGGCGAGGGCTTCGCCCCGCCCGCGCCCACCCCGGCGTACGGGATCCTCGGCCCCGACCCCGGCCCGGCCGGCGCCGGCCGACCCACCGTGGGCATCGTGTTCTACCGGGCGCACGCCCTCGCCGGGAACACCGGCTTCGTCGAGACCCTCGCCGCGGCGGTCACCGCGGCCGGCGGCCACCCGCTGCCGATCTTCTGCGGGTCGCTGCGCGGTCTCGCCCCCGGCAGCGGCCCGCTGGACCTGCTCGGCCGCTGCGACGCCCTGGTCGTGACGGTCCTCGCGGCCGGCGGCACGGTCGCCGCCGACGCCTCCGGCGGGGGCGACGAGGACGCCTGGGACGTCGGCGCGCTGGCCGCCCTGGACGTGCCGGTCCTGCAGGCGCTCTGCCTGACCAGCACCCGCGACCGGTGGGCGGCCAGCGACGCCGGACTGTCCCCGCTGGACGCCGCGATGCAGGTGGCCATCCCCGAGTTCGACGGCCGGATCGTCACCGTGCCGTTCTCGTTCAAGCGGATCGACGCCGACGGGCTCTCGGTCTACCAGGCCGACCCGGAACGCGCCGCCCGGGTCGCCGGGATCGCCGTCCGGGCGGCCCGGTTGCGGCACCTGCGCAACGCCGACAAGCGGCTGGCGATCGTGCTCAGCTCCTACCCGACCAAGCACTCCCGGGTCGGCAACGCCGTCGGCCTGGACACCCCGGCCTCGGCGGTGCGCCTGCTCGCCGCGCTCGCCGAGGCCGGCTACCACCTGGGCGACGGGCCGGTGCCGGACGACGGGGACGCGCTGATCCACGCCCTGATCGCCGCCGGTGGGCACGACGTCGAGTGGCTCACCCCGGAGCAGCTCGCCGCCGCCGAGGCCCGGGTGCCCGGGGAGACGTACCGGCGGTGGTACGGCGCGGTGCCGGCGGAGCTGCGGGAGCGGATGCGGGAGCACTGGGGCGAGCCGCCGGGCACGCTCTACACCGACGGCGGCGACGTCGTCCTCGCCGGGCTGCGCTTCGGCAACGTGGTGCTGCTGATCCAGCCGCCGCGCGGCTTCGGGGAGAACCCGGTCGCCATCTACCACGACCCCGACCTGCCGCCGAGCCACCACTACCTGGCCGCGTACCGGTGGCTGGCCGCGCCGGTCAGCGACGGCGGCTTCGGCGCGGACGCCGTGGTCCACCTGGGCAAGCACGGCACCCTGGAATGGCTGCCCGGCAAGGGACTCGGGCTGGCCGCCGACTGCGCGCCCGACGCGGTCCTCGGCGACCTGCCGCTGGTCTACCCGTTCATCGTCAACGACCCCGGCGAGGGCACGCAGGCCAAGCGCCGCGCACACGCCGTCGTCGTGGACCACCTGGTGCCGCCGATGGCCCGCGCCGAGACGTACGGCGACCTGGCCAAACTCGAACAGCTGCTGGACGAGTACGCGACCGTGCAGGCCCTCGACCCGGCCAAGGCGCCCACGGTGCAACGGCAGATCTGGGACCTGGTCCGCGCCGCTGAGCTGCACCACGACCTGCACCAGGCCGAGATGCCCGGCGCCGACGACTTCGACGACTTCGTGCTGCACCTCGACGGGTACCTCTGCGAGGTCAAGGACGTGCAGATCCGCGACGGGCTGCACGTGCTCGCCGAGGCGCCCACCGGCGAGGCCCGGGTCAACCTGGTCCTCGCCGTGCTGCGCGCCCCGCAGGTGTGGGGCGGCGTCCGCGCCCTGCCCGGGCTGCGCCAGGCCCTCGCCGCCCACGCCGGCCTCGACGAGGCGGCGCTGCTCGCCGCGCCGGGCGCCCGGATCGCCGTCCCGGCGGCGCTGACCGAGGCCGTCGACGGGCCGGCCGCCACCGCCGCCGACGCCGTCGACCTGATCGAGGCCCTGGCCCGCCGGCTCGTCCTCGGCATGGAGACCCTCGGCTGGGACGAGGCCAAGGTGGACGCGGTGGTCACCGAGGTGGTCGGGGCGGCCGTGCCCGACGCCGCCGAGGTGCTGCGCTTCGCCGCCCGCGAGGTGGTGCCCCGCCTCGACCGCACCACCGACGAGATCGACCGGGTGCTCGGCGCGCTCGCCGGCCGGTTCGTCCCGCCCGGACCCTCCGGCTCACCCACCCGGGGCCTGGTCAACGTCCTGCCCACCGGGCGCAACTTCTACTCCGTGGACCCGAAGGCCATCCCCAGCCGCAACGCCTGGGACGTCGGGGTCGCCCTCGCCGACTCGCTGCTGGCCCGGCACCTCGCCGACACCGGCGCGTACCCGCGTTCGGTCGGGCTCACCGTCTGGGGCACCAGCGCCATGCGGACCCAGGGCGACGACATCGCCGAGATCCTGGCGCTGCTGGGCTGCCGTCCGGTGTGGGACGACCGGTCCCGCCGGGTCACCGGCGTCGAGGTGGTGCCCCTGGCGGAGCTGGGCCGCCCCCGGATCGACGTGACCGTCCGCATCTCCGGCTTCTTCCGGGACGCCTTCCCGCACGTCGTCGCCCTGCTCGACGACGCCGTCCGGCGGGTCGCCGCGCTCGACGAACCGGCCGAGGCCAACTACGTCAAGGCACACGTCGACACGGACGTCGCCGCGCACGGCGACGAGCGGCGGGCCACCGCGCGGATCTTCGGCTCCAAGCCGGGGGCGTACGGGGCCGGGCTGCTGCCCCTCATCGACGCCCGGAACTGGCGCACCGACGCCGACCTGGCCGAGGTGTACGCGGTCTGGGGCGGCTACGCGTACGGCCGGGGGCTGGACGGGCGGGAGGCCCGGGAGGACATGGAACGGTCCTTCGCCCGGATCGCCGTCGCGGTGAAGAACCAGGACACCCGCGAGCACGACATCGTCGACTCCGACGACTACTTCCAGTACCACGGCGGGATGGTGGCGATGGTCCGCCACCTCACCGGCGCCGCCCCCGCCGCGTACGTGGGCGACTCGGCCAGCCCGCACGACGTGCGTACCCGCACCCTCGGCGAGGAGACCCGCCGGGTGTTCCGGGCCCGGGTGGTCAACCCCCGCTGGGTCGCCGCGATGCGCCGGCACGGCTACAAGGGCGCCTTCGAACTGGCCGCCACCGTCGACTACCTGTTCGGCTACGACGCCACCGCCGGGGTCGTCGACGACTGGATGTACGAGCGGCTCGCCGAGGCGTACCTCTTCGACCCGGAGACGCGGGAGTTCCTGGAGCGGTCCAACCCGTGGGCGCTGCGCGGCATCACCGAACGCCTGCTCGAGGCCGCCGACCGGGGGCTGTGGGCCGCGCCCGAACCGGCCACCCTCGACCGGCTCCACGAGACGTACCTGGCCAGCGAGGGCGACCTGGAGGACCGGCAGTGAGCGCGAGGAGTGAGCCGGGTTTGCGAGCCCCGCAGTCGCGAACGAAGGAGGCGCAATGACGACCTATCCGTTCAGCGCGGTGCTCGGCATGGACGAGATGCGTCTCGCCCTGCTGCTCAACGCGGTCAGCCCGGCCATCGGCGGGGTGCTCGTCCGCGGTGAGAAGGGCACCGCCAAGTCCACCGCCGTGCGCGCCCTCGCCGCGCTGCTGCCCCCGGTCGACCGGGTGGGCGGTTGCCGCTTCGGCTGCGACCCCGCCATGCCCGACCCGGGCTGCCCGGACGGGCCACACCCGGCCGGTGCGCCGGCCGAGCGCCGACCGGCCCGCCTGGTCGAACTGCCGGTCGGCGCCGCCGAGGACCGGGTGGTCGGCTCGCTCGACCTGGAACGCGCCCTCGCCGAGGGGGTACGCGCCTACGAGCCCGGCCTGCTCGCCGCCGCCCACCGGGGGGTGCTCTACGTCGACGAGGTCAACCTGCTCCACGACCACCTGGTGGACCTGCTCCTCGACGCCGCCGCCATGGGCCGCTGCCACGTCGAGCGGGAGGGCGTCTCGGTCAGCCACGCCGCCCGGTTCCTGCTGGTCGGCACCATGAACCCGGAGGAGGGGGAGCTGCGCCCGCAGCTGCTCGACCGGTTCGGGCTCACCGTCGAGGTGGCCGCCAGCCGCGACCCCGCCGTACGCGCCGAGGTGGTCCGCCGCCGGCTGGCCGCCGACGCCGACCCGGCCGGCTTCGCCGCCGGCTGGGCCGGGGCGGACGCCGAGGTGGCCCGCCGGGTCGCCGCCGCCCGGGACCGGCTGCCCCGGGTGGTGCTGCCCGACGCGGCGCTGCGGCAGATCGCCGAGGTCTGCGCCGCCTTCGACGTGGACGGCATGCGCGCCGACATCGTCACCGCCCGCACTGCCGCCGCGCACGCCGCCTGGCAGGGCCGGGACCGGGTGGACGCCGAGGACGTCCGGGTCGCCGCCCGGCTCGCCCTGCCGCACCGCCGTCGCCGGGACCCGTTCGACACTCCCGGCCTGGACGAGGAACGCCTCGACGAGGCGCTGCGCCGGGCCCGCGACGCCCACCCCGACGACGACCCGGACGACGGCGCCGGTGGCCCGGGCCCGGACGGCGGCCCCGGTGGAGGCGGTCCGGCGGGCGGGCCTGGCGGCGGGCGCGGCCGGGGCGGTACGGCCCGCGGCGACGGTGCCGACCCGGCGGCGGGCGGCGACGGCCGTGACCCGGCGGGGCAGCCGGATCCGCGGCGCGCCGGGGGCCGTGCCCGGGACGGTGACCGCTGGCCGGTCAACGGGAGCGATGACCGGTTCGCCGCCGACAACGGGCTCGGCGGAGACGACGGGTGCCAGCCCGGCGGGGCCGGCGACCGATCGGACCGTGCCGACGACCTCCTCGACGGTGACCTGCGGTCCGGCGCCGACGAGGGCCGCACCGACGACGACGGAGCCGGTGCGGCCGACGGGGGGTCGAGGCGGCGCGGCAACCGGGGTGCCGGGAACACCGGGCCGTGCCCGACCGCGACGGGAGACATCGACCGGTCCGCCGCGCCGGGGGGCACGACCGCCGTACCCGAGCGGGGGCTGCGGGCGCGACTGTTCACCGCGCCCGGGGTGGGCGAGGGGGTGCCGGGCCGGCGTTCCCGGGCGCGCACCGGGCGGGGCCGGACCACCGGGGCACGCCGCCCGCTCGCCGGCCGGGCCGGGGCGCTGCACCTGCCGGCCACCGTCCGGGCCGCCGCCCCGCACCAGGCAGCGCGGGGCCGGGCCGGCGGGCCGCTGCGGCTGCATCGGGACGACCTGCGCGAGGCCGTCCGCGAGGGACGCGAGGGGAACCTCGTCCTGTTCGTGGTGGACGCGAGCGGGTCGATGGGCGCCCGGCAGCGGATGGGCGCTGTCAAGGGCGCGGTGCTCGCCCTGCTCACCGACGCGTACCAGCGGCGGGACAAGGTGGCCGTGGTCGCCTTCCGGGGCGCCGGGGCGCAGACCCTGCTCCCGGCCACCTCCTCGGTGCTCGCCGCCTCGGCCCGGCTGGCCGAGCTGCCCACCGGCGGGCGTACCCCGCTCGCCGAGGGGCTGCTCGCGGCGGCCGAGCTGCTCCGCGTGGAGCGGCTGCGCGATCCGAAGCGGCGCCCCCTCGTCCTGGTCGTCACCGACGGCCGGGCCACCGCCGGACCCCGCCCGCTCGACCGGGCCGCCCGGGCGGCCGCCGTGCTCGCCGCGACCGGCGCCGCCTGCGTCGTCGTCGACTGCGAATCCGGCCCCGTCCGCCTCCACCTGGCGGCCCGCCTAGCCACCCACCTGCACGCCCCCCTCCACCCCCTCACCTCCCTCACCTCCCTCGTCTCCCTCACCCCACCCACCCCTTCCGGGCGATCTTGCAGTTGTGGTGGGGACAAGTCGGGTGGAGACGGGCGTAACGGCAACCACAAGTGCAAGATCGCGCAAGCAAGGAGCGTCGCCTGATGCCGCAGGGGAAGCCGACTCATGTGCCCGAGGACGGGCTGACCACCCGGCAGCGGCGGAACCGGCCGCTGCTGATCGTCTACACCGGACAGATGAAGGGGAAGTCGACCGCGGCGTTCGGGCTGGCGTTGCGGGCCTGGACGGCCGGGCTGCCGATCGGGGTGTTCCAGTTCGTCAAGAGCGCCAAGTGGCGGGTGGGGGAGGAGAACGCCTTCCGCGCCCTCGGCGAGCTGCACGCCCGCACCGGCCAGGGCGCCCCGGTGACCTGGCACAAGATGGGCGAGGGCTGGTCCTGGATCCAGCGCGGCGGCGTGGCCGACCACGCGGCCGACGCGCGGGAGGGCTGGCGGCAGATCCAGCGTGACCTGGCCGCCGAGCGCCACGGCCTGTACGTGCTGGACGAGTTCACCTACCCCATGACCTGGGGCTGGGTGGACGTCGACGAGGTGGTCGACACCCTGGTCCACCGGCCCGGCTTCCAGCACGTGGTGATCACCGGCCGCAACGCCGACCCGCGGCTGGTCGAGGCCGCCGACCTGGTCGCCGAGCTGACCAAGGTGAAGCACCCGATGGACGCCGGCCAGAAGGGCCAGAAGGGCATCGAGTGGTGACCCCCGTCGCGCTGCCCCGGCTGGTCGTCGCCGCCCCGGCCAGCGGGCACGGCAAGACCACGGTGGCCACCGGGCTGCTCGCCGCGCTGCGCCGCCGGGGCCTGACCGTCAGCCCGCACAAGGTCGGCCCCGACTACATCGACCCCGGCTACCACGCGCTCGCCGCCGGCCGTCCCGGCCGCAACCTCGACCCGTGGCTGGTCGGCCCGGACCGGATCGCCCCGCTGCTGCGGCACGGCACGAGCGTCCCCACGCCCGCCGACGTCGCCGTGGTCGAGGGCGTGATGGGACTGCACGACGGCGCGGTCGGGCACCGGGCGTACGCGTCCACCGCGCACGTCGCCGCCCTCATCGACGCGCCCGTGCTGCTGGTCCTGGACACCACCGCGCAGGGCCGCTCGGCCGCCGCGCTGGTGCTCGGCATGCGGGCCTTCGACCCCGCGGTACGGATCGGCGGGGTGATCCTCAACCGGGTCGGCTCGCCCCGGCACGAGACCCTGCTGCGCGACGCGCTCGCCGAGGTGGGCGTACCGGTGCTGGGGGCGGTCACCCGGGCCGCCGAGGTGACCGCGCCGTCCCGCCACCTCGGGCTGGTGCCGGTCGCCGAACGCGCGCCCGAATCGGTCGCCGTGGTCGAGGCGCTCGCCGACCTGGTCCGGTCCACCGTGGACCTAGACGCCGTGCTCGACCTGGCCCGGAGCGCGCCGCCGCTGACCGCGCCCGCCTGGGACCCGACCGCCGCCGTCGGCGGCCCCGCCGGCGCCGCCCGCCCGGTCGTCGCCGTCGCCGGCGGTCCGGCCTTCACCTTCTCGTACGCGGAGACCACCGAGCTGCTCACCGCGGCCGGCGCGGACGTGGTGACCGTGGACCCGCTGCGCGACCCGGCCCTGCCGCCCGGCACCCGGGCCGTGCTGGTCGGCGGCGGCTTCCCCGAGGTGCACGCCGACGCCCTGGCCGGCAACACCGCGCTGCGCGCCGAGCTGGCCGACTTCGACGGTCCGGTCGTCGCCGAGTGCGCCGGCCTGCTCTACCTCGGCCGCTCCCTCGACGGGGTGCCGATGTGCGGGCGGCTCGACCACACCGCCCGGATGACCGGCCGGCTCACGCTCGGCTACCGGGACGCGGTGGCCGCCGCCGACTCCCCGGTGCACCGTGCCGGCGACCCGGTACGCGGACACGAGTTCCACCGCACCGTCACCGACCCCGGGCACGGGGACCGGCCGGCGTGGCGCTGGGACGGCGCCGCCCACGGTTTCGTCGCCGGCCGGGTGCACGCCTCCTACCTGCACACTCACTGGGCCGGCCAGCCGGCGGCGGCCCGCCGGCTCGTCGAGGCGGCGAGCCGGTGAGCGCGACCCTGACCGGTGTGGGCGTCGGCCCCGGCGACCCGGAACTGCTGACGTTGAAGGCGGCACGACTGCTCGGCACGGCGGACGTCGTCTTCGTGCCGGTGCTGGACCGCCCGGACGGCGCGACCGGGCCGGGCCGGGCGGAGGCGACCGTACGCGGGCACGTGGCCCCGGACCGGCTGCGCCGGCTGCCGTTCGCCCTCGACGACCGGGGCGGGGTGACCGCCCGCCGGGAGGCGGCCTGGGACGCCGCCGCGGCGGCCGTGGTGGCCGCCTTCGACGGCGGGGCCCGGGCGGTCGCCTTCGCCACCATCGGCGACCCGAACGTCTACTCCACCTTCGGCTACCTGGCCCACGGGGTACGCGGGCGACGGCCGGACGTCGCGGTCCGCACCGTTCCCGGGATCACCGCCATGCAGGAGCTGGCCTCCCGGGCCGGCGTGCCGCTCTGCGAGGGCCGCGAGCCGCTGACCCTGCTGCCCGCCACCGCCGGTCTCGCGCCGGTCGCCGACGCGCTCGCCGGGGACGGGACCGTCGTGGTCTACAAGGGCTGGCGCCGCCATCCCGACCTGGTCCGCGAGCTGCGTCGGCAGGGCCGGCACGGCGACGCCCTGCTCGGCCGCGCCCTCGGCTTGCCGGACGAGTGGATCGGGCCGGTGGACGACCATGCCGACGACCTGCCGTACCTGTCGACGCTGCTGGTCCCGGCCCGCCGGGACCGCCGGGGAGGAAAGCTGTGACCGCCGCCGGAAAGGTGTGGTTCGTCGGGGCCGGTCCGGGCGCCGCCGACCTGCTCACCCTGCGC
Source organism: Micromonospora sp. NPDC048930 (assembly GCF_043197935.1). Taxonomy (NCBI): domain Bacteria; kingdom Bacillati; phylum Actinomycetota; class Actinomycetes; order Micromonosporales; family Micromonosporaceae; genus Micromonospora; species Micromonospora sp. NPDC048930. Next base: position 387,638 of record NZ_JBICUB010000001.1, on the reverse strand, counting down.
GCCGCCCGGGTGATCGCCGAGGCCGACGTGGTGATCTGGGCGGCCAGCCTGGTCCACGCCGACGTGCTCGCCCACGCCCGCGCCGATGCCGAGATCGTCGACTCCTCGCGACTGCCCGTCGAGGGGGTGCTGCCGCTCTACCAGCGGGCCGCCGCGCGGGGGCTGACCGTGGCCCGGATCCACTCCGGCGACCCGGCGCTCTGGGGCGCGGTGCAGGAGCAGCTCGACCTGTGCCGGGCGCTCGGCCTGGCCGTGGAGATCGTCCCCGGGGTTTCCTCGTTCACGGCCGTCGCCGCGCGCGTCGGGCGGGAGCTGACCATCCCCGAGGTGGCGCAGTCGGTGATCCTCACCCGCCTGGAGGGCGGGAAGACGCCGATGCCGCCGGGGGAGCGGGTCCGCGACTTCGCCCGGCACGGCACCACCATGGCGCTCTTCCTCTCCGCCGCCCGCTCCGGCCAGGCGCAGGCGGAGCTGCTGGCCGGCGGCTACCCGCCGGACACCCCGGTGGTGGTCGCGTACCAGGCGACCTGGCCGGACGAGCTGGTGGTCCGGTGCACCCTCGGCGAGCTGGCGGACACGGTCCGGGCGCACAAGCTCTGGAAGCAAACCCTGTTCCTGGTCGGGCCGGCGCTCGCCGCCACCGGCACCCGCTCGCACCTCTACCACCCCGGCCACTTCCACACCTACCGCCGGGCCGAGCCGGCCGCCCGCGCCGACCTGCGTCGCGCCCGCGCCGCCGCCGATCCGGCCGCCGGCCGTGCCCTCCCGCCCGCCGATTCCGCCGTCGATCCCGCCGTCGACCCGGCCGGCGGCCGCGCCGGGGACGGCCGATGACGTACGCCGAGCCGCCGCTGCGCGAGCCGGACCTGCCACGCACCGCGAAGGTCCGGCCGACCGCGCTGCGCACCGGCTGGACCACCGGCGCCTGCGCCACCGCGGCGGCCAAGGCGGCGGTGACCGCGCTGGTCACCGGGGTGCCGCAGCGGGAGGTGGAGATCGGGCTGCCGGCCGGCCGGCGGGTCACCTTCGCGGTGGCCCGGTGCGACCTGGAACCGGCCCGGCGGGCCGAGGCGGTGGTGGTGAAGGACGCCGGGGACGACCCGGACGTCACTCACGGCGCCGAACTGACCGCCACCGTCGACTGGCGCGACCAGCCCGGGCTGCGGCTGGACGGCGGGCCGGGCGTCGGCACGGTCACCAGGCCGGGGCTGGGCCTGCCGGTGGGCGGGCCGGCCATCAACGAGACCCCGCGCCGCATGATCGGCCAGGCCGTCGCCGAGGTGGTCGACCTGACCGAGGTCGGCGTCCGTGTGGTGATCAGCGTGCCGCGCGGCGAGATCATGGCCCGCAAGACCACCAACCGGCGGCTCGGCATCCTCGGCGGCATCTCCATCCTCGGCACCACCGGGATCGTCCGGCCCTTCTCCACCGCCTCCTGGCGAGCCAGCGTGGTGCAGGCGGTGCACGTGATGGCCGCCCAGGGGGAGCGGACCGTGGTGCTCTGCACCGGCGGGCGGACCGAGCGGGCCGCCCGCGCGCTCCGGCCCGACCTGCCCGAGGTGTGCTTCGTTGAGGTCGGCGACTTCACCGGGGCGGCCGTGACCGCCGCCGTCGGCGACGGGATGACCGGGGTGGTCTTCGTCGGCATGGCGGGCAAGCTCGCCAAGCTCGCCGCCGGCATCCTGATGACCCACTACACCCGGTCGAAGGTGGACCTGTCGCTGCTCGGTGCCGTCACCGCCGAGGCCGGTGGCGCCCCCGACCTGGTCGCGGCGGTCGCCGCCGGCAACACCGGGCGGCACGCGTACGAGCTGTGGGAGGCCGCCGGGCTGCTCGGGCCGGCCGGGGACGTGCTCTGCCGCCGGGTCCGCCAGGTGCTGCGCCGGTTCGCCGGCCACGCCGTCACGGTGGACGTGGCCATGGTGGACTTCGCCGGCTCCCGGGTCGTCGCCTCCTCGGGCCGGTGGGCCGCATGACACTCCCGCCGTTTGGTCCCGTCCGTCCCGGCCGTCCCGTGGCGCTCGGTCCCGCCGCTGATCGGCACACCACTTCTGGGCGATATGACGCTGAGACATATTTATGTCTGAGAGACATATCGCTCACCGGCGGTGTGGCGACCACGACGCGGGAGGATCGCGCCGCCGGCGAGGTGCCTACCACGGCGCGGGGGGATCGCTCTGCCGGCGACGTGTCGTCCGTCCGCAGCCGGCGGACGCCGAACTACCCGGGGATGCCGCCGGCCCGCTCGGTGGCGGGGAGGCCGGCGGGTCGGTCCGCCGACGACTCGCCGCGCACCCGAAAACGGGAGAGTCCGTACCCCGCGCAGCCGACAGGGGCCACGGACGCCACGGTGGAGGTGGCGGACGTCGCTCCGGCCGGCGCGACGTCGGTGCCATCCGCTGCGGTCCGGGTGACCGTAGGGGGGATGGACGCCGCCGGGCGGCCGGCCCATCCCGCGCTGGCCGAGGCCCTCGCCGGGGCGGGGCTGGTGGTGGGCGCGGCCCGGCACCTGGCCGCCGTGCCCGTGCCGGCCGGCTGTGCCACCGTCGTGCTCGGACCAGTCGCGCCCGCGCTCGACCGGCTCGCCGCCGCCGTCGCGGCCGGCGTCCCGGCCGTCGTGCTGGCCAGCGGCGACCCCGGGTTCTTCGGCATCGTCCGCCGGTTGCGGGCGGCCGGCCTGCCGGTCCGGGTGCTGCCCGCCGTCTCCAGCGTCGCCGCCGCCTTCGCCCGCGCCGGCCTGCCCTGGGAGGGGGCGGCCGTGGTCAGCGCGCACGGGCGGGACCTGCGGCCGGCGCTCAACGCCTGCCGGGCGTTGCCCGCCGTCGCGGTGCTCACCGCGCCCGGCGCCGGGGCGGCCGAACTCGGCGCCGGCCTGGTCGGCTGGTCCCGTCAGCTGGTCGTGGCCGAACACCTCGGCACCCCGGACGAGCGGGTCACCTGGACCACCCCGGGACAGGCCGCCGCGACGGCCTGGCCGGACCCGCACGTCGTGCTCAGCCTGGCCCCGGACACCGGGTGGGGGATACGTGCCGACAACCAGCCCGCCGCCGCGCCCGCCGCCGGCTGGGCCCTGCCCGAGTCCGCGTACGCCCACCGGGACTCGATGATCACGAAGGCGGAGGTGCGCGCCCTCGCGGTGGCCCGGCTGCGTCCCCGCCTCGGCCGGCTGATCTGGGACGTCGGCGCCGGCAGCGGCTCGGTCGGCGTCGAGTGTGCCCTGCTCGGCGCGGCGGTGATCGCCGTCGAGCGGGACCCGGACGCCCCGATCCGGGTCAACGCCGCCCGGCACGGGGTCGACGTCCGGGTGGTGACCGGCGTGGCCCCGGCCGCCCTCGCCGAGCTGCCCGAGCCGGACGCCGTCTTCGTCGGCGGGGGCGGCGTCGAGGTGCTGGCCGCCGTGGCGGACCGCCGCCCCGCCCGGGTGGTGGCCACCCTCGCCGCGCTCGACCGGGTCGCCCCGGCCGTCCACCTGCTGCGGGAGGCCGGGTACGCGGTCGAGGGCAGCCAGCTCGCCGCCGCCCGCCTCGCCGACCTGCCCGGCGGCTCCCTGCGGCTCGCCGCGACCAACCCGGTGGTGGTGCTCACCGGGGAACTGCCGTCCACCTGGGAGAAGCCATGACCACGATCGGGCTCGTCGCCGCCACCGCCGCCGGCCGGCGGCACGCCGGAACGCTCGCCGCCGCCTGGCCGTCCGCCCGGCTGGTCGAGGCGGAGACCGCCGCCGACGCGCTGCGCGCCGCCTGGACCGGGTGCGACGCGGTGGTGGCGTTCCTGGCCACCGGCGCGGTGGTCCGGATCCTCGCCCCGCTGCTCGGCGACAAGCGCACCGACCCGGCCGTGGTGGTGGTCGACGAGGCGGCCCGGCACGCCGTGGCCCTGCTCGGCGGGCACGCGGGCGGCGCGAACGCGCTCGCCGCCGACGTCGCCGCGCTGCTGGACGCCCGGCCGGTGGTGACCACCGCCACCGACGCGGTCGGGCTGCCCGGCCTGGACACCCTCGGCTGGCCGGTGGAGGGCGCGGTGCCCGCGGTGTCCCGGGCCATCCTCGACGGCGAGCCGGTCCTGCTGGTCGCCGACGCCACCTGGCCGTTGCCCGCCCTGCCGCCGAACGTCCACGTCCGGACCGCCCCGCCGCCCGCCGACGCCGGCCCGCCGGTGACGGACGGCCCGCCGGGCGCGGACGGCCCGGGCGCCCAGGCCGACGGCCCGGGCTGGCGGATCCTGGTCACCGACCGGGTCGTCCCGCTCGACGACCGGACCGTGGTGCTGCGGCCGCCGTCGCTGGTCGCCGGGATCGGCTCCAGCCGGGGCGTCCCCGCCGCCGAGGTGACCGGCCTGCTGCGCCGGGTGCTCGCCGACGCCGGCCTCAGCCCGGCCAGCCTGCGCTGCCTGGCCAGCGTGGACCTGAAGGCCGACGAGGCGGGCATCCGCGCCACCGCCGAGGCGTACCGCGTACCCCTGGAAACCTGGCCGGCGGCGGAGCTGGCGGCGGTCGACGTGCCGCACCCGAGCGAGGTGGTCCGCGCGGTGGTGGGCACGCCGAGCGTCGCGGAGGCCGCGGCGCTGCGCGGCGGCGGCGCCCTGCTGGTGCCGAAGACCGCCTCGGCGATGGCCACCGTCGCGGTGGCCCGGCACGCCCCGCGCGGCCGGCTCGCCCTGGTCGGGCTCGGCCCGGGCGCCGCCGACCTGCGCACCCCGCGCGCGGTGGCCGAGCTGCGCCGGGCCGCCGTGGTCGTCGGCCTCGACCAGTACGTCGACCAGGTCCGTGACCTGCTCCGCCCGGGCACCCGGGTGCTGGCCAGCGGTCTCGGCGCGGAGGAGGAACGGGCCCGGGCCGCCGTCGCCGAGGCCACCACCGGGCACGCCGTCGCCCTGGTCGGCTCCGGCGACGCCGGGGTGTACGCGATGGCCAGCCCCGCCCTGGAGGGCGCCGACGAGCGGATCGACGTGGTGGGGGTGCCCGGGGTGACCGCCGGCCTCGCCGCGTCCGCGCTGCTCGGCGCGCCGCTCGGGCACGACCACGTCTACCTGAGCCTGTCCGACCTGCACACCCCGTGGCCGGTGATCGAACGGCGGGTGGCCGCCGCGGCCGAGGCCGACTTCGTGGCGCTGCTCTACAACCCGCGCAGCCGGAGCCGGGACTGGCAGCTCGGCGCGGCGCTGCGGACGTTCGCCGCGCACCGGCCGGAGCACACCCCGGTCGGCGTGGTCCGCAACGCCAGCCGGACCGGGGAGCGGGTGCACCTGGCCACCCTGGCCACCCTCGACCCCGCGCTGGTCGACATGTACAGCGTGGTCGTCGTCGGCAGCTCGCAGACCCGGATCGTCGCCGGCCGGATGGTCACCCCCAGGGGCTACCGGTGGCGGGCGTGACCGCCGCACCGGTGGCCATCGGTCCCTGCCAGGGCTGCGGCGCCTGCCTGCTCACCTGCCCGACGCACGCCATCCGGCCCACTCCCGCCGGCCTGCGGGTCACCGACCGGTGCACCGGCTGCCTGGAGTGCCTGGAGATCTGCCCCGTGGACGCGATCCGCGTCGACCCCGAACCCCGAGGAGAGCGATGACCTCCATCCCGACCGCCGCCGCGCCGCCCACCGGCCGGTGGAGCCGCGCCGAGCGGGCCCGCCTCGGCGGCATCGTCTGCGCGGTCGCCGCGCTGCACGTCGCCGGCGTCAGCCTCTACCTGTACTGGAACCACCAGCCGGCGGCGGCCGGCGGGCTGGCCGGCGCCGGCACCCTCGCGTACGCGCTGGGGGTGCGGCACGCCTTCGACGCCGACCACATCGCCGCCATCGACGACACCACCCGGCTGATGCTGCTGCGCGGCCGGCGCCCGGTCGGCGTGGGCTTCTTCTTCGCCCTCGGGCACAGCGCCGTGGTGCTGCTGCTCGCCCTGGTCGTCGGGCTCGCCTCCACCCGGCTGAGCGACAGCGGGCTGGCCGGGTTCCGCGAGCTCGGCGCGACCGTGGCCGCGATCACCGCCAGCGGCTTCCTGCTCCTGGTGGCCGTGCTCAACGCGGCCGTGCTGGCCGGCCTGGCGCGGCTGTGGCGGCGGCTGCGGGCCGGCGACCTGGACGAGTCCGAACTGGACCTGCTGATGCTCAACCGGGGGCTGGTGAACCGGATCCTCGGCGCGCGGGCGCGTACCCTGGTCCGGTCCTCCTGGCACATGGCTCCGGTCGGGTTCCTGTTCGGGCTGGGCCTGGAGACGGCCAGCGAGGTGACCCTGCTGGCGCTGTCGGCCAGCACCGCCTCGGCCGGGAAGCTGCCGGTGCTGGCCCTGCTCACCCTGCCGCTGCTCTTCGCCGCCGGGATGTCCGCCCTGGACACCGCGGACAGCCTGTTGATGAGCCGTGCCTACTCGTGGGCGTACCGGCAGCCGGCCCGGCGGCTCTGGTACAACCTGGCCACCACCGGGATGACCGTGCTGGTCGGCGGCCTGGTCGCCAGCGTCTACCTGGCCGGGCTGCTCGCCGACCACCTCGGCGTCACCGCGCTGGCCGGGTACGCCGCCATCGCCGACCACTTCGAGCAGCTCGGCTACGCCGTGGTGGCGCTCTTCGCGCTCGCCTGGGGCGGTGCCGTCGTCCTCTGGCGGCTGCGCGGTCACGACCGCCGCTACGGCCAGGTGGGCTGATGCGGATCGTGCACCCGATCGAGGCGGAGTCGTACCGGATCCTGCGGGAGCGGGTGGACCTGTCCCACCTGCCGCCGCTGACCCGGGCGGTCACCGAGCGGGTGGTGCACGCCAGCGCCGACCTCGACTACGTCACCGACCTGGTCTGCGACGAGAACGGGCTCGCCGCCGGGCTGGCCGCCCTGCGCGCCGGGGCGCCGATCGTCACCGACGTGTGGATGGTCGCCGCCGGCATCACCCAGGGCGGCCGCCCGCTCGTCTGCCCGGTCGCCGAGCCGGCCGCCGCCGAGCTGGCCCGCGCCGCCGGCCTCACCCGCTCCGCGGCGGCGGTCCGGATCGCGTACGACCGGGTCGGCCCCGGCGCGGTCTGGGTGGTCGGCTGCGCCCCGACCGCGCTGGTCGAGCTGATCGACCTCGACGTCGCCCCGGCGCTGGTGGTGGGCCTGCCGGTGGGTTTCGTCGGCGCCGCCGAGGCCAAGGCGGCGCTGCGGGCCGCCGGCCTGCCCGCCGTGTCCAACGTGGGGGAGAAGGGCGGCTCGGCCGTCGCCGCCGCCGCGCTCAACGCCCTGCTCTACCTGGAGGAGAAGTGATGGACCGCCGCCCGCTGCTGATCGTCGGGCACGGCACCCGCAGCGCGACCGGGGTGGCCCAGTTCGCCGCGCTCGTCGCGCGGATCCGCCGCCGCGGCGTCGTCGACGACGCCGAGGGCGGCTTCATCGAGCTGTCCCGCCCACCGCTCACCGACGCGGTCGGCGCGCTGGTCGGGCGGGGCCACCGCCGGCTGGTCGCGCTGCCGCTGGTGCTCGCCGCCGCCGGGCACGGCAAGGGCGACATTCCCGCCGCCCTGGCCCGGGAGAAGCGGCGTCACCCCGGCCTGCGGTACGCGTACGGCCGGCCGCTCGGGCCGCACCCGCTGCTGCAGGAGGTGCTGGCGGAGCGGATCGACGCGGCGTTGGACGGCGCGGACCGGGCCGACACCTGGGTGGCCCTGATCGGGCGCGGCTCCTCCGACCCGGACGCCAACGCCGAGGTCACCAAGGTGGCCCGGCTGCTCTGGGAGGGGCGCGGCTACGCCGGCGTCGAACCGGGCTTCGTCTCCCTCGCCGAGCCGTCCGTGCCGGCGGTGCTGGAACGGCTGCGCCGGCTGGGCGCCCGGCGGATCGTGGTCGCCCCGTACTTCCTGTTCGCCGGGGTGCTGCCGGACCGGATCGGCGCGCAGGCCCGGGAGTTCGCGGCCGACCATCCCGGCCTGGACGTGCGGGTGGCCGACGTGATCGGCGACTGCGACGCGCTGGCCGACCTGGTGCTGGAACGGTACGCCGAGGCGCTGCGCGGGGACATCCGGATGAACTGCGACACCTGCGCGTACCGGGTGCCGCTGCCCGGATTCGTCGACAAGGTGGGCCGGCCGCAGACCCCGCACCATCACCCGGACGACCCGGCGGACGGGCCTGGCCACCACCACCATCACCCCGGGGACCACCACCACCAGCCGGCGCTGCGCCCCGGCCAGGTCGCCGTGGTGGGCGGCGGCCCCGGCCCGGACGACCTGATCACCGTGCGCGGCAAGGCGCTGCTCGACGCCGCGGACGTGGTGGTGGCCGACCGGCTCGCCCCGGCCGGGCTGCTGCGCGGGCTGCGTCCCGGCGTGCTGGTGGTCGACGCGGCGAAGGTGCCCCGGGGGCCGTCGATGGCGCAGGACGCCATCAACGACGCGCTGATCCGGCACGCCCGGGCCGGCAAGCGGGTGGTCCGGCTCAAGGGCGGCGACCCGTACGTCTTCGGGCGCGGCCACGAGGAGGTCCTCGCCTGCGCGGCGGCCGGGGTGGAGACCGTGCTGGTGCCGGGGGTGAGCAGCGCGGTCGCCGCGCCGGCCCTGGCCGGGGTGCCGGTGACCCACCGGGGCGTCGCCCACGACGTCACGGTGGTCTCCGGGCACCTGCCGCCCGGGCACCCGGATTCGCTGGTCGACTGGGCGGCGCTGGCCCGCGCCCGGGGCACGGTGGTGCTGCTGATGGCGGTGGAGACGATCGCGAAGATCGCGGCGGCGCTGGTCGAGCACGGCCGCGCCCCGGACACCCCGGTGCTGGTGGTGCGGGACGCCGGTCACCCCGACCAGCGGGCGTGGTCGTCCCGGCTGGACGAGGTGGGTGCGCTGGCCGCCCGGGAGGACGTCCGCCCGCCGGCGGTCTTCGTCGTGGGGCCGGTCGTCGGCCTGCGCGGCGCACCGGTGGGTCCGGCCGGCCCGGTTCCGTAGTCCGGGCCGGCCGCCCCCAGGGCGGGTGGGCGGCCGCACATCCGCCCGCCCGCCGTCGCCCGACCGTCAGGTGCGGACGTTGGGCAGGTTCACTCCGCAGGTGCGCTCGATGAATTCACCCGCCCGCTCTCCGCTCGCCCGCACCGCCTCGGGCGAGTCCTTTGTGGCCGCCGCCGTCCCGTGGGTGTGCGCGGCCGTGCCCGGCGGGTGCGCGTGCCCCTCGTCGTCGTCGGCCATCGAGCCGGCCAGCCGTTCCAGGTCCGGGACCAGGTCGTCCGGCGCCGAGCGGATCATGGCCTGGAGCGCCGCCACCCGCTCGTCGCCGGTCAACCGGGCCTGGTTGGTGAGCGTGAAGGTCTCCGCCTCCGCGCAGAACCGGTCCCGGCCCGACCAGTCCGACGGCAGGTCGGGCCGGGACAGCCACCAGCCGCCGAGGGCGACGGCGAGCAGCCCGGCGACGGCTCCGCCGACGAGCAGGCGACGGTCAGACATTGTCGTTGATCGCGTCGATGTCGTGGGTGTCGTAGTACAGCGGCCAGATGTCGTCGCGCATGCACGAGTTGTCGTTGCCGTCGGTGCTGTGGTAGCGGTGCTTCAGCGCTCCGGTGTGCCCGAACTCGTGGCAGCCGAGACTCCTCCAGTACGACACGCCGTAGCCGGTCATGGTCCGGGTGTTGAACTTGACGTCGAAGTGGTCGCACCGGCCGTTCCACCAGTTGGTGTCGGTGCAGGTCTCCTGCCCGTACCAGCTCGCGGTGTACGACTTGTCGTAGACGTGGATGTCCGAGCCGCCGACCGAGGTGGTGATGTCGGTGCGGTCGAGCTGCGCCCGGCCGTGCGCCACCGCCGCCTTGCCGTTGGTGGTCAGATAGTTCGACTCCACGTCCTGGCTGGTGTTGTCCGGCCGGTGGCCGGAGTTCCCGCCGTGGCTGGCCAGGGCCGGCGGCGCGAACGCCAGCACGACCGCCAGCGTGGTGCCCAGGATCGTCGCCGTACGCCTCATTCCCCACTCTCCTCGATCACCGGCTGGTTCGCCGTCGGGGCCGACGCGGTCAGCGTGCCGGCGGCCACCGCCGCGCTGGCGTCGGTGACCGTCTCGTAGAACAGGCCGGCCGTCATTCCGCTGATCGACGTGGCCAGCTCGTTCTCCGGGTTGCTCGGCTCCAGCACGCCGTTCGCCTCCAGTGCCCGGCCGTCGGAACTGGCCAGCAGGAAGGTGTGCGGGTCGCTGACGTCGAGGTCACGACGGAGGAAGAAGTAGCCGGCGTCGCCGACCTCGCTCCACGTCACGTTGTTGGAGATGTAGCCGCGCCCCTCCTCGTCCCAGCCCTCCTCCTCGAGGGTGACCGTCGGCGGGACCAGCATGTTCTTCGGGTTGTGCAGGACGTCCCACACCTCGATCGTCACGTTGCGCAGCCGGGTGTCCCCGCCGACCGCCGCCGGGTCCTCGTCGACGCTGGCGGTCCGGCCGGGCTCGACCGCGGTCACCGTGCCGTACACCACCAGGTGCGACGTCGCGGTCATCTGCGCGACGGTGTCGAAGTGGTAGACCTCCTTTCCGAAGGCCAGCGACTCCGGGCGCGCGTCGAGGCGTACGCCGGTGTCGGCGTGCCCGACGCTCACCGTCGCCACCAGCCCGGCGGCCACCAGCGCGGCCGCCGCGGCCAGGCCCCACCGACGTGGGCCGGGGCGGCTGAATCTGCTCACTCGTCGTTCCCCCAATCCGAGGTCACCGGACGCGGCCCGGCGGGCCGCCGCCGGTCCCGCCGGAGGGTCGGGGGGCGACCGCCCGGCGGGACGGCACGAGGATCCATTCCCGCCGATGCAGCTGGCTTGCAACCGGCTTGCAGTCGGTCCACAGCGGACCGGCATACTGCGGCACCGGGGAGGTACGTCGATGGAGTTCCGGGTCCTGGGCGCGGTGGAGGTGTGGTCCGCCGGCGCCCGCGTGGACGTCGGCGGGCGGCAACCCCGCCTGGTCCTCGCCGCGCTGTTGCTGGAGCCCGACCGGGTGGTGCCGGTGGACCGGCTGGTCGACCTGGTCTGGGGGCAGTCGCCGCCGCGCAGCGCCCGGGGCACCCTCCAGGCGCTGGTCTCCCGGCTGCGGGCCACCTTCCGCCGGCTCGACGCGCCGGTGGAGGTGGTGGGCCGGGGTGCCGGCTACCTCGTCCAGGTGGACCCGGACGCGGTGGACGCGCACCGGTTCACCGCGCTCACCGCCCGGGCCCGCGACGCCGACGACGAGGCCGCGGTCGACCTGCTGGACCGGGCGCTCGGGCTGTGGCGGGGGGAGCCGCTCGCCGACGTGGCCGACGAGGCCGTCCGCCACCGGCTCTGCGCCGGGCTGCACGAGGCCCGGTGGGTGGCGGTGGAGGACCGGGCGGAGGCGCTGCTGCGGCTGGGGCGCGCCCGGCAGTTGGTCGGCGAACTGACCGACCAGGTCGCCCGGCACCCGGGCCGGCAGCGGATGGCCGGGCAGCTGATGCTCGCCCTGCACCGGGAGGGCCGTACCGACCAGGCGCTGGCCACCTACCGGCGGGTCCGCGCCCAACTCGCCGACGAGCTGGGCCTCGACCCCGCGCCCGAGCTGCGCCGCCTGGAACAGCTCATCCTCCGGGCCGACCCGGCGCTGGACCCGCCCGACCGCACCGACCACCGGGGGCCGGTCCGTCCCGCCCAGCTGCCCCACGACGTACCTGGCTTCACCGGCCGCGCCGACGACCTGGCGCGACTGGACGCGACCCTGGACGAGCCGTCGGCGGGCATCCGGATCTGGGTGGTCAGCGGCACCGCCGGGGTGGGCAAGAGCGCGCTGGCGGTGCGCTGGGCGCACCGGGTCCGCGACGCCTTCCCCGACGGCCAGCTCTTCCTCGACCTGCGGGGCTTCGACGCGGAACGGGAGCCGGTCCCGCCGGCCGCCGCGCTCGCCCAGCTCCTCAACGGCCTCGGTGTCGACCCGCGGGCCGTGCCGGACGGGCTGGACGCCCGCGCGGCGATGTTCCGGTCCCGGCTCGCCGGGCGGGACGTGCTGCTGGTGCTGGACAACGCCCGCGACGCCGCCCAGGTGCTGCCGCTGATCCCGGCCGCGGGCACCGTGCTGGTCACCAGCCGGCACCGCCTCGGCGAACTGGTGGCCCGGGCCGGCGCCCGGCCGCTCCCGCTGGACGTGCTCACCCCGGACGACTCGGCCCGCCTGCTGGCCGCCCTGCTCGGCGACGGCACCGTCCGCGCCGAGGCGGCCGCGGCGGCCCGGCTGGCCCGGCTCTGCGGGCACCTCCCGCTGGCGTTGCGGATCGCCGCGGCCAACCTCCAGGCCGCAGGGGAGCCGGAGATCGCCGGGCTGGCCCGGGAGCTGGCCGAGGGCGACCCGCTGGCCGGGCTCACCGTCGACGGGGCCGAGGAGGGGGCGGTGACCAAGGCGTTCGCGTTGTCCTACCGGACGCTGTCGGCACAGCAGCAGCTGATGTTCCGCCGCCTCGGGCTGGTGCCCGGGTCGAGCTTCGCCGCCGGCGCGGCGGCGGCGCTCGCCGGGACCCCGCCGGCCACCGCCGAACGGCTGCTCCGCGCCCTCGCGGCGGCGCACCTGCTGGAACGGCATCCCGGCGGCCGGTACCGCTTCCACGACCTTTTGCGCCGGTACGCCCTGGACCGGGTCACCGGGGAGGAGGACGCCGCCGAGCGGGACCAGGCCCGGCGGCGGCTCCTCGACCACTGGCTGGCGACCGCGGACGCGGCCGGCCGCCGGCTCATCCCGCACTTCGCCCGGCTGCCCCGCCCCGTGCCGGCGGACCCGTTCGGCACCCCGGAGGCGGCACTGGCCTGGCTGGACGCCGAGTGGACCAACCTCACCGCGGCGGTGGAGCAGACTGCCCGGCACGGCCCCCGCCGGTACGCCTGGCAGCTCACCGACGCGCTGCGGGCGTACTTCCACCAGCGGGGGCGGCGCGCCGAGTGGCTGGCGGCGGCGAGCGTCGCGCTGGACGCCGCCCGGGCCGAGGACGACCGGCTGGCGCAGGTCGCCATGCACATGAGCATCGCCCTGGCGCACGTCACCAGTGGCCGGTACGAGGAGGCCCGCCGGCACCTGCGCGACGGGCTGCGCATCGACATCGGCGACGACTGGCCGGAGGGGCGGGCCGGGATGCTCAACAACCTCAGCGCGGTGCACCAGCGCCTCGGCGACCCGCAGGCGGCGATCGACTGCGCGGGCCGGTCGCTGACGCTCAACCGACAGCTCGGCATCGACGGCGGGGAGGCGATGTGCCTGGCCAACCTCGGCTTCGCGTACTGGCAGCTCGGTGCGCTGGCCGAGGCGGAGGAGCACTTCCGGGCGGCGCACGACCGGGGCGAGCGGGCCGGGGCGCGGTACAACGTGGCCGTCCTCCTGGTCGACCTGGCGAGCGTCCGCCGGGACCTCGGCGACCACTCCGCGGCCGAGGAGCTGTACGCGCGCGGCCTGGCCGCCAACCACGACCTCGGCTACCGGTACGGCGAGGCGACCGCCCTCGCCGGCCGGGCGGTGCTCTGGTGCGCGACCGGCCGCGCGGAACAGGCCCGGGCGGACGCCGAGCGGGCGGTGGCGCTCACCCGGGAGATCGGCGACACCGGCACCGAGGCGTGGGCCCGGTACGCGCTCGGCCGGGTGCTGCTGGCGCTGGGCCGACCGGCCGAGGCCGCGGCCGAGCACCGGCGGGCCCTGGAGCTGGCCCGGGAGACCCGGTTCTGCTGGTGCGAGGCGACCTCGCTGGCCGGCCTCGCCGCCGCCGAGCTGGCCGCCGGGGCGCCCGACGCCGCCCGGGAACACGGCCGGGCCGCGTCCGCGCTGGCGGTCCGGGCCGGCTACCGGCCGATCGAGCTGCGCGCCGCGCGGGTGCTCGCCCGGGTGGCCGAGGCGGCCGGCGACGCGGCGGAGGCGGCCCGGCTGGACGAGCGGGCCACCCTGCTGGCCAAGGAGACCGGGTACGCCGAGACGCCGGTCAGCCGGTGACCGCGCGCGCCAGCGCATACCCCAGGGTGGCCGCGCTCAGCCCGGCGGCCAGGCTGACCAGCACGTTCGCCAGGGCGTGCCGGTGGGCGCCCTCCCGGCTCAGCCGCAGCGTCTCGTAGCTGAGCGTGGACCAGGTGGTCAGCGCGCCGCAGAAGCCGGTGCCGACCAGCGCGGTCACCGCCGGGGAGGCGGGCACCGCGGCCACCGCGCCGAGCACCAGCGAGCCGACCACGTTGACGGTCAGCGTGCCCCACGGGAAGGGCGAGTCGTGCCGGGCCTGGACCGCCCGGTCGGTCAGGTAGCGCAAGGGAGCGCCGAGCGCCGCCCCGATCGCGATCAGCAGGACGGTCACCGGGCCTCCCCACCACGGGCCCGGGCCAGCAGCCGGCCGGCCACCGCGTCCCCGGTCCAGACCGCCAGCAGCGCCCCGAACAGGGTCGCCGCCAGGTAGGCCAGCGCCGTCCCGGGCGCCCCGGCGGCCACCGCCCGGTGCACGTCGACCGCGTACGTGGAGAAGGTGGTGAAGCCGCCCAGCACCCCGACGCCGAGGAAGGGCCGGACCAGCGGGCCGGCCGGGCGGGCGGTCAGCACCGCCATCAGCACGCCGATCAGCAGGCAGCCGGTGACGTTGACGCCGAAGGTGGCCCACGGGAAGCCGGTGGGCGGGTGCGGGAAGGCGGTCTGCGCGCCGGCCCGGGTCAGCGCGCCGAGCGCGCCCCCGGCGGCGATGGCGCCGAGCACCGCCGCCGGGTGCGCGGCCAGCTCGCCGCGGTCGGCGGGTACGTGCAGGTCGACGTCGGGGTCGACGCGGAACTCGTCGGGTCGGGTCAACGGTGCCTCCCCACCAGTCAGGGCCTCACTGGCAGGGACCGTTGGCGGTGTTCCGCGGTTCTCCCGGCGCGCCCGGGACGGCGGGCCCCACCGCCGGTCTGCGCCGAGGATAACCCGGGGCTGGACCCGCCGGTCCCGCCCGTCCCCGGCGCGGCGTGATCGGGACGGCCGCCCATCCCCGACCGGCCTGCGCTCATCGAGGCCCACCCGCCGCATCGGTTTCGATCTCCCGCCGCGGGGGCACATTCTCCGCCGTTCAGCTGTGCCGAGAGGGGGTTCGTGATGGCCGGAGGCAGCACCACGGCGGAGACACGTCCGACGGAGTCCCGGACCGACGGGGGCCGGCGTGCCGGGCGCCACGAGGGTCCACCGTTCCGCAAGCCGACGTGGCCGAAGGCGTACTCCTTCGCCCTGGTCACCGGGGCGCTCTTCGTCTTCTCCTGGCTGGGCCAGTTCTTCTTCCAGCTGACCGTGGAGAGCAACGAGGCCAGCCAGCACGGCCAGTCGTTCGCCTGGAGCGAGTTCCTGCCGCAGTTCCTCGCCAGCACCTTCGAGAACTGGCAGTCGGAGTTCCTCCAGCTGATCTGGCAGGCCGCCGGACTGGCCATCTTCTACTACTGGGGTTCCTCGCAGTCCCGCGAGTCGGACGACCGGATGGAGGCGAAGCTGGACGCCCTGCTCCGCGAGCGCGGCCTCGACCCGGACCAGCCGTGACGATCCGCTGACCCGGTGCCCGTCCGGGGCCGCCGGGCGGGCACCACCGGCACCCACCCCCTGACCTGGCAGGACGACCGGTACGGGCGTACGGTGTGCGGCATCGCCCGGCGCGACGCGGCGTCGGGACCGTCGCGCAGGAGGCAACCGTGCAGGACCGCACCCCTCGTCCCGAGGAGCTGGAACCCGTCGAACGGGTCGGCGTCGACGAGCTGCGGGCCCTGCAACTGGAGCGGATGCGCTGGTCGCTGCGGCACGCGTACGACAACGTGCCGCACTACCGCCGGGCGTTCGAGGCGGCCGGCGTGCACCCCGACGACCTGCGCGAGTTGTCCGACCTGTCCCGCTTCCCGTTCACCGGCAAGGCGGAGCTGCGGGAGAACTACCCGTTCGGCATGTTCGCGGTGCCCCGGGAGCGGATCGCCCGGCTGCACGCCTCGTCCGGCACCACCGGCCGGCCCACCGTGGTCGGCTACACCAGGGACGACCTGGCCACCTGGGCCCGGCTGATGGCCCGCTCGATCCGGGCCGCCGGCGGCCGTCCCGGCGACCGGGTGCACGTGGCGTACGGCTACGGGCTCTTCACCGGCGGCCTCGGCGCGCACTACGGCGCCGAGGAGCTGGGCTGCACCGTCATCCCGGTCTCCGGCGGGATGACCGAGCGGCAGGCCATGCTGATCCGCGACTTCGCGCCCGATGTCATCATGGTCACCCCCAGCTACATGCTGGCCATCGTCGACGAGCTGGAACGCCAGGGCATCGACCCGCGCTCCACCTCGCTCCAGGTGGGCATCTTCGGCGCCGAACCGTGGACCGAGGACATGCGCCGGGAGATGGAGCAGCGCCTCGACATGCACGCGGTGGACATCTACGGGCTGTCCGAGGTGATGGGGCCCGGGGTGGCGGTCGAGTGCGTGGAGACCAAGGACGGCCTGCACCTGTGGGAGGACCACTTCTACCCGGAGATCATCGACCCGGTGACCGGCGAGGTGCTGCCCGACGGCGAGCAGGGCGAGCTGGTGCTCACCTCGCTCACCAAGGAGGCGATGCCGGTGGTCCGCTACCGGACCCGGGACCTGACCCGGCTGCTGCCCGGCACCGCCCGGACGATGCGGCGGATCGAGAAGATCACCGGCCGGACCGACGACATGATGATCGTGCGCGGGGTGAACGTCTTCCCCACCCAGATCGAGGAGCTGATCCTGCGTACGCCGGCGCTGTCGCCGCACTTCCAGTGCGTGCTGGACCGGCAGGGCCGGATGGACACCCTCACCGTCAAGGTGGAGCGCCGGGTCGGCGTGGCCGAGGACGAGGCGCGGCGGGCCGGGACGGCCCTGGTGCAGCAGGTCAAGAACACCATCGGGGTGAGCGTGGCCGTGCAGGTCATCGAACCGGACGGGGTGGAGCGGTCGATGGGCAAGATGCGCCGAATCGTGGACCAGCGGCGGGAGCACTGACGTGGCCGACCACGACGGCCGCACCGCGGCCCACGACATGTTCGACGCCGACGTGGCCTCCAAGGGGCTCGGCATCGAGCTGGTCTCGGCCGGCGACGGCACGGCGGTGGCCCGGATGCGGGTCACCGCGGCCATGCTGAACGGCCACGCCATCGGGCACGGGGGATTCGTCTTCCTGCTCGCCGACACCGCCTTCGCGCTGGCCTGCAACAGCCACGGCCCGGCCACCGTCGCCGCCGGCGGCGAGATCAGCTTCCTCCGCCCGGTCCACGAGGGCGACCTGCTGGAGGCCCGCGCCACCGAGCGGGTCCGCCACGGCCGCAGCGGCATCTACGACGTCACGGTGTGGCGGGACGACGAGGTGGTGGCCGAGTTCCGGGGCCGCAGCCGCACCATCGCCCGGTAACCGACCGGCCGCCGAGCCCGGACCGGCGGGGCCCCACGGACCGCTGGCGGCCCCCGGGTGAGCCGGGAGGTCGCGGCGCCGCCGCCACCGGTGGAGCTGGTGGCCCGGCTGGAGTCGCTGCGCTGACCGGTGCCCGGTCGCGTCGTGCGGCTTCTGTCGGCGGCCTGGGGCACGATGGCCGGATGGCACACATCCTGCTGTTGCATTCGGTCTACGGGCTGCGGCCGGCCGTGCTGGCCGCCGCCGACCGGTTCCGCGCCGCCGGCCACCAGGTCACCACCCCCGACCTGTACGGGCTGCCCGCCGCCGACACCGTCGCGGACGGCTTCGCGCTGCTCGACAAGGTCGGCCGGGACGCGGTCCTGGAGCGGGCCCGCGCGGCGGCTGCGGCGCTGCCCGCCGAGGCGGTGCTGGCCGGCTTCTCGATGGGCGCCGGGGTGGCCGGGGCGCTGCTCGCCGAGCGCCCCGAGGCGGCGGCGCTGCTCCTGCTGCACGGCACCGGCGGTGCCCCCGAGTCGGTCCGCCCCGGGCTGCCGGTCCAACTGCACCTCGCCGATCCCGACGAGTACGAGCCGCAGGACGAGCTCGACGAGTGGCAGCGGGCGATGAGCGCGGCCGGCGCCGAGGTCTCGGTGCACCGCTACCCGGGCCCGGGGCACCTCTACACCGATCCGGACCTGCCCGACCACGACCCGCTGGCCGCCGCGCTGACCTGGGACCGGGCGCTGACCTTCCTCGCCGGTCGCTGACCGCCCAACGGGACCACCCGGGTCGACGCCGTGGCCGGAGTGGCCCCGTGCCCGCTCCGGCCACGGCGTCGGGTCAGGCGGCGGCGAGCGCCGGTCGTCCGGCCTCGCGCGCCCGGTCTAATCGCGACCCGGGGGCCGGCGCCACGGTCGAGGGGACCAGTGCCGGTCTCCGGATCCCGCGTGCCGGCCCGCCCACGGCCGGCGTGCCGGCGGCCCCGGGCGCGACGGCTGGCCCGGGCGGTGCCGCCAGGGTCCTGAGGTGGCGTACCGAGCCGGTCCCCCCGGGGCCGGCCGCCTGGGCTGCCCGGTCCGGCGCGGGTTGCCCCCGGTCCGGGTCGCGCACCGTCAGGTGGCGGCCGGAGCGGTCGACGCGGCCCGCCGGGTCCGCCCCGGCCGGGCGGCACCGCGACGGACGTCCCGGTGACCCGGCGGCCGACGCGGTCGGGTGCGCCGCACCATCGGCCGGGCGCGTGGTGTCGACCCCGCCCACCGGCCGCCCGGTGCGGCCGACGCCGGCCCGGTCCGCCGCGCCGAACCCGGCCGCCGGGCTCGCGGCCCCGGAGACGCCGGCCGGCTGCGCGGCTCCGGAAACTCGCGCCGGCCGCGCCGCCGCGGCGCCGCCGGCCGGCCGCACGATGCCGATCACGCCGCCCGGCTGCCCGGCGCGGCTGACGTCGGCCGCCGCGCCGATCCCGCCCGCTGGGCTCGTGGCCGCGGCGACACCCGCCGGTCGCACGATGCCGATCCCGCCGCCCGGCCGCGGGGCCGCGGCGGCGCCGGCCGGCGGCGCGATGCCGATTGCGCCGCCCGGGCGCGCGGGGTGGGACGCCCTGGCCGGGTGCGCGCCGGAGGTGCCGGCCGGGTGCGGGGCCGGGCAGGTGGGGGCGGGCCGCGTGCGGGCCCGGCGGGCGAACTCGGCCCGGAGCGTGCGGGGGAGCCGGTGCCGCGCCACCCGGGCCACGGTGGGCTCGGCGACGGCGTACCGGTCGCGGCCGGTCCGGCGCAGCACGCCGGCCTCGACCAGGTCCCGCAGCACCGGCTCGGCCCGGCCCACCGTCCAGTCCAGCAGCCGCTCCACCGTGCCGGAGTCGACGTCGGTCCCGCACGCCGCGCCCGCCATGAGCACGGCCCGCTGCGGTCCGTCCAGCCGGTCCAGCCGGGCGTCGACCATCCGGCGTACCGCCTCCGGGACCGGCCCGGCCGGCCCGGCGTCGGGGTCCAGCGCCCGCACGTACGCCTGCGCGACGGCCGGGTTGCCGCCGGCCAGGGGCAGCAGGTCGCGGGCCAGCGCGGCCGGTTGGCCGGCCCGGCCGAGCAGGTGCCGCAGCAGCCGACCGGTGTCCACCGTGCCCAGTGGGCCCAGCGGTACCCGGCGCCGCCGGCCGGCGGCCCCGGGCAGCAGGTCGGCCCAGCCCGGCCCGTGAGTGGCCACCACCGCGAGGGGCAGCGACCGCTCGGTCGCGGCGGCGAAGAGCCGGTGCAGGAACCGGTTCAGCGGCGGCGCGGCCCGGTCCAGGTCGTCCACGCCCACCACCAGTGGCCGGTGGGCCGCCAGGTCCAGCAGGACCTCCCGCCACACCTCGGCCCCCCGGGCCGCCGCCCCGGCGTCCTGCGGGGCCGCCAGGAAGTCGGCCAGGGCGTGTGCCGCGGCGGCCCGCCGGGCCGGCTCCAGCAGCGTGTCCAGCGCGGCGGCCAGCCGCCGGCGTACGGTCGGGGCGGGGTCGGCGTCGCGGGCCCCGGCGAACGCGCGGACCATGTCGGCCAGCGGCGCCAGCTCCCCCCGGGGGTACGGCGGGCAGTGCGCCACGCACCAGCGGACCGGCGCACCGTCCACCGTCGACACCGTGCGGGTCAGCTCGTGCAGCAGCCGGCTGCGCCCGCTGCCCGGCGGGCCGACCAGCGAGACCCAGCGGGGCCGGCGCTCCCGCACCGCGCGGGCGATCTCGTCACCGGCGGTGGCCAGCTCCCGCCGCCGGCCGACCAGCGGGCCCTGGTGGTGGCGGGCCGACCCGGCCCGACCCGGCCCGGTCACCCACCAGACGTCCAGCGGCCGCGCCTTGCCGGCCACCGACAGCGCCGCGAGGGGGCGCAGCTCGATCAGGCCGGCGACGGCCCGCCCGGTGGCCGCGCAGGCCACCACCCCGCCCGGCGGGGCGTACTGCTGCAACCGGGCCGCGGTGGTGATCACCGCGCCGCTGGCGGCGCCGTGCCCGCCGTCGTGGGTGGCGGCCAGATCCACCACGACCTCGCCGGTGGCCACCCCGACCCGGATCCGCAGCCGGGTCCCCGCCGGCGCCCGCCGGTCCAGCGCCTCCTGGATCTCCAGCCCGGCCCGCACCGCCCGGTACGCGTCGAAGCCGTCGGAGCCGTGCGCCCCGAACAGGGCCATCACCGCGTCGCCGATGTACTTCTCCACCACGCCGTTCCACCGGCGCAGCACCCCCGCCACGGTGCTGAAGTACCCGCGTTGCAGCGCCCGGACCTCCTCCGGGTCGAGCCGCTCGACCAGGCCGGTCGAGCCGACGATGTCGACGAACAGCACGCTGACCGTCCGTCTCTCCTCCGGTACCGGCCAGCGCGTGACGGCTTCCCGACTCCCCACGGTCGTGGTCACTGGCATCGCACCCACCCTTTCCCCCGGCCCGGTGCCTGACGACCTCTGGAGACTTGCACCACCGGTACGTCGGGGGATCGGTAGGACGACGTATGTCGACCACCCGCAACCTTTAGTCGCAATGTCGACGCGAGGAGTACCACTGCGGCACCCAGCCCGTAGAACGGTGCGGGAACGTGTGACTAGGCTGCGTGCCATGGCCAGCGATGTGGACACCGCACCGCTCGTCGGTCGTGCCGACACCCTGGCGGTGCTCCGGGCGGCGCTGCTCGACGACGTGGCCCCCGGGCACACCGCGGCGGTCTTCCTCACCGGCGAGAGCGGGGTGGGCAAGACCCGGCTGCTGGCCGAGGTCAGCGCGCGGTTGCGGGACGCGGGCGCGCTCGTGCTGACCGGTTCCTGCCTGGACATCGGCGACGCCTCCCCGCTGCACCCCGTACGGCAGGCGTTGCGTCGCTTCGACGCCGAGCGGACCGAGGCGCGTACTGCCTCCGCGGTCCGCGGCCTGCTCCAGGTGTTCCACGAGGAGACCCCGGGCCCGGACGGCGCTGGCGCCCTGCTGGAACGGGTCTTCCAGGGGCTGCACCTGGTCGCCGGTGGGCGCCCGCTGGTGCTCGTCCTGGACGACCTGCAGTGGGCCGACCGCAGCACCCGCCAGCTCCTGCTCTACCTGCTCGCCGGCCTCGGCGACCTGCAGCTGTCGGTGCTCGCCGCGGTCCGCGCCGAGTCGTTGCAGGGCGCCCACCCGCTGCGCCGGGTCCTCACCGAGCTGCGCCGGCTGCGGTCGGTCCGGGTGGTCGACCTGGCGCCGTTGGACCGTGCCGGCACCGACGAACTGGCCGCCGCGGTCGTCGGCGCCCCGCTGGCCCCCGAGGCCGCCGACCGGATGTGGCAGCGCAGCGGCGGCAACCCGTTCGTGGTCGAGGAGCTGGCCCGCGACCTGCGCGACGGCCGCGACGACCTCTCCGACACGCTGCGCGAGGTCTTCCTGTCCCGGGTCGACGCGCTGCCGCAGCACGCGCACGCGGTGGTGCACGCCATCGCCGCCGGCGTCGAACCGGTCGAACACTGGCTGCTGGCCCAGGTGGTGCGGCTGCCCGAGGAGGAGCTGATCGAGGCGGTGCGCGCGGCGGTGGCGCACCGGCTGCTGGTCGGCGCCGACGACGGCTACCGGCTGCGGCACCGCCTGGTGGCCGAGGTGCTGGCGCACGAGCTGCTGCCCGCCGAGCGCGCGGCGCTGCACCGGCGCTACGCCGAGGCGCTTACCTCGGCCACCGCCGAGCTGCACCAGGCCCGGCTGGCGCACCACTGGCGGCTGGCCGGCGAGCCGGGCCGGGCGTTGCCCGCCGCCATGGCCGCCGCCCGCGAGGCCGAGCGGCTGCACGGGTACGCGGAAGCGCACCGCCACTGGTCGGCGGC
Organism: Micromonospora sp. NPDC048930; assembly: GCF_043197935.1. Classification (NCBI taxonomy): domain Bacteria; kingdom Bacillati; phylum Actinomycetota; class Actinomycetes; order Micromonosporales; family Micromonosporaceae; genus Micromonospora; species Micromonospora sp. NPDC048930. The sequence continues at coordinate 365,567 of NZ_JBICUB010000001.1, read as the reverse complement.
GTTGCAGCTGGCCGCCACCCCGGCCGCTGTCCCGCCGGACGCCGAACCGGCCCCGCCCGAGGTGGACCGGGTGGGGCTGCTGGAGCACGCGGCCGAGACGGCGCATCACAGCGGCGAGCACGTCCGGGCGCTGGACCTGCTGGAGGAGCTGGCCCGGGATCCGGCCGGCCCGCCGACCTGCGACCTGCACATCCGGCGGGCCCGCTACCTGGCCGCCGCCGGCCGGTCCGCGCCCGCCGAGGCGGAATACCGGCGGGCCCTGGGGTCCCCGGACTGCACGCCCCGGGAGCGGGCCACCGCCGCCGCCCGCCTGGCCGAGCTGCTGCTGCACCTCGGCCGCTACGCCGAGGCCGGTGACCAGGCCCGGGAGGCGCTCCAGCTCGCCGCCGAGGTGCCCGGCTCCACCTCGGAGGTGGTGCTGGCCAGCGCCGCGCTGGGCTACAGCGAGGCGTGGCTGGAGGACCCGGAGGCCGGGCTGGCGGTGATGCGGCAGGCCCTGGAGACCGCGGAACGCTCCGGCCGGCCGGAGGACGTGGCGTGCGCGTACCTGCACCTGGCGGAGCTGCTGACCGGGCCGCTGAACATCCTCGAGGAGGGGGTGGTGGTGGCCCGCCGGGGCGCCGAGCGGGTCGCCGAGCTGGGGCTGGGCCGCACCTGGGAGACGCGGCTGCTGGCCATCGCCACGAACGGGCTGTTCCGGGTGGGGCAGTGGGCCGAGGCGGAGAAGGTGGTCGCCGCCGCGCTGCGGCACCGCCCGTCGGGGGCCGACGCGGTGGAGCTGCTGCTCGCCCGCTGCCGGCTCTCCGTCGGGTACGGCGACGTCGAGGCCTCCGACCGGGACCTGGAGGCGGTGGCCACGATGCTGGCCGGCGGCGGCGCCCGGCACGTGCTGCCGATGCTCATCCTCCGCGCCGGCCTGGCCATGTGGCAGGGCCGGCACGACCTGGCCCGGCAGGCCGTCCAGCGTGGTCTCACCGAGAGCCGCTCCGACGACGTCATCGTGCTGGCCACCCTGGCCTGGCACGGGCTGCGCGCCGAGGCCGAGGCGCACGCCAGCCGGACGGTCGAGGTCGACCCGACGGCGGTGCGCCGGCTGCGCGAGGTGGTCGACCGGGTGACCCGCAAGAGCGAGAAGGCGGGCGCGCCGGTGCGGTACGTGGCGGACGGGTTCCTGGCGCTCTGCGCGGCGGAGCTGAGCCGGCTCGACGGCCGGGGCGACCCGGAGCTGTGGGCCCGCTCGGCGGCTGAGTGGGACCGCCGCAACCACCCCTACCCGGCGGCGTATTCCCGGCTGCGGCAGGCCGAGGCGCTGCTGGCGCGGCGCAGCCGGCCGGCGACCGCCGCGCGGCTGCTGCGGCAGGCGTACCAGATGGCGCAGGCGTTGGGTGCGCTGCCGTTGAGCTCGGAGATCCGCACCCTGGCGGGGCGGGCCCGGGTGACGCTGGAGGAGCGGCCGGCGGCCGAGACCCGCCCCGCGCCCCGGCAGCGGACGGCGGCGCCGGCCGCCGCACCGGCGGTCGACGAGCTGGCCGCGCTCACCGCCCGGGAACGCGAGGTGCTGGCCGCGGTCGCGGAGGGGCTGACCAACAAGGAGATCGGTCAGCGGCTGTTCATCAGCGAGCGGACCATCGGGGTGCACGTGTCGCACATCTTCGACAAGCTCCAGGTCCGCACCCGGGTCCAGGCCAGCGCGATCTTCCTGCGCAACCGGCCGGAATAGGCGTACCCGCGCGAATACGTCGTTCTACTGATCCGACCGGCGTACGTCGGCTGGAAGGCTGTCGGAGTTGCCGGTGCGCCGCTGGGGAGCGCACCGGGCACTGTGGAGGAGAGATGACCGAACCGGTCTGGGGTCCTGTGCACCAGGACATCGTCGGGTTGCTCGCCGACCACCCCGCCGACGTGCCGGCGGTCGTCGACCATCTCACCAAGCTGCAGGACCTGCTGGTCCGGCTGCCTCCGCTGGAGGAGAGCTGCCCGCTCGCCGACTTCAACAAGCTCTACCTGGTCATCACCAGCACCGTCCTGGACGGGCTGTACGACGACCGGTTCGTCGATCCGGTCTTCCTCGCCCGGCTGGACGTGGAGTTCGCCGCCCGGTACTTCGACGCGCTGCGCTTCTGGACGGAGTCCAGCCCGAACACCCCGAAGGCGTGGTCCTGCCTGTTCAAGCGGATGCGCGGTCCGGACGCCCGGCCGCTGCCGTCGGCCGCCGCCGGGGTGAACGCCCACATCAACTACGACCTGCCGTTCGCGCTGGTGACCACGCTGGAGAGCCTGGAGTCCGAGCCGGTCGACGGCACCGACCAGCACCGCGACTACCTGGAGATCAACAACATCTTCGCCGAGCGGATCCCCGAGCTGCGCCGGGGCTACCTGGACCACTGGCAGCTCATGATCGACATGGTCAACGGCGACATCGACGACTGGTACCAGGGCGAACTGGTGGAGTACACCCGGAACGTGGCCTGGCGCAACGCGCAGAAGATCTGGCGCTGCCGGCACGATCCGGAGGCCCGCGAGTGTGAGCGGACGCGGCTGGACGACAACGCCGCGCTGCTCGGCCGGCTGCTGCTCTCGCCGCTGGGGGCGTTCCTGCAGTAGCCGGGACGGGGGGTCCCCGCGTTCCCGCCAGGGGGGAGGAACGCGGGGACGCCGTCCCCGTCGCCCGGGTGCGAGGATGGGCCGGTGGAGCAGCCGCTGACCGGCAACGTGACCACCGGCGTCGTACGGGTCGGGGACACGCCGTCCGGCGGCCGGTCGGCCCGTGGACGGAGCCTGCTGCGCCGGGGCGCCCGGGACGGGGTGCAGCCCTGGGCGCGGATCCACGCCGAGGACGGGGCCTACTGGCAGGCCACCGCGGACCTGCTGGACGCGCACGTGGACCGCTGGACCGCCGCGTTGGTCTGACGCCTCAGCCGCGCCGGGACCGGCTCCGGTACGCCGCCGCCGCGGCCCGGTTGTTGCACAGCTCGCAGCAGTACCGCTGCCGGCCGGCCCGGGTCCGGTCCAGATAGGGCGCCCGGCACGGGTCGGCGGCACAGACCCCGAACCGGTCCGCCCCGCCGGTCGCGGCGGCCCGCGCGAGGGCCCCGGTGACCAGGGCGGCGAACGGCCCGACCGGGCCCGGGCGGGGGAGCGGGGTCAGGCGCAGCGTGCCGTCCGGGGCGGACTCCACCGCGGTGCCCGCGCTGACCTCCGCCAGCACCTCGTTGAGGGTGGCCACCCGGGCGGCCGGGTCGGGTGCGGCGAAGACCTGGTAGAGCCGCTCCCGCAGGTCCCGCAGCCGGGGCAGGTCCGACTCGCCGAGCGGGTCGGTGACCGCGGCGAGGCCCAGTTCCCGGCCGGCGGCGCGGAGCCGGGCGACGGAGAGCTGGTCGACCGGCTCCTGGAGCACCCAGTAGCTGTGCAGCAGCGTGACGGCCAGCCGCAGCGCGGGTTCCAGGGGTGGCACCGCGCTCATCCGCGTCCGTTCCGCCGTCCGGTTGCCGACACGTCCGTCGTACCTCCCGCCTTGACCGATCGCCGTCCGCCATCCTAGCGTCATCAGTTGTAAAACACGTTTAAAAACTTATGGAGGTGTGTGGTGCGACGTTTGTCCGTACTCGTGTCCACGGCCGTGCTGCTGGTCACCGGCGCGCTCGTCGCGGCCGGCGGCGCCCGGGCGGAGGTGCCCGACGGGGCCGCGCCCGCCATGGAGGGACACCGGGACGCCGTCCTGGTCCGGGACATCGAGATCCCGGTGCCCGGGCAGCCGGCCGTCCGGGCGTGGCTGGTCCGGCCGCAGCAGCCGGCCGGCGGGCTGGCCGGCGTGCTCGACCTGCACTGGTTCGAGCCGGGCCGGGCCAGCCAGGACCGCACCGAGTTCCTCGCCGAGGCGACCGCTCTGGCCGGGCGCGGGGTGGTCTCGGTGCTGCCCCAGCTCACCTTCCCGTGGGCGGGCGACCCGGTCGGCGACGTGCGGGACCGGGCGGCGGTGACCGGGCAGCTCGACGCGGTGCGGCAGGCGTACCGGCGGCTGCTCGCCGAGCCCGGCGTGGACCCGACCCGCACCGCCGTGGTCGGCCACGACTACGGCGCGATATACGCCGTGGACCTCGCCGCCGGGGAACCCGGGCTGCGCACCGCGGTGCTGCTGGCCCCGGACGCCACCTGGGCGAACTGGTTCGACCGGTACTGGCTCCAACTGCCGGCGGAGGAGCAGGCGGCGTACCGGGCGGTGTTCGCCGGGCTGGACCCGGTGGACCTGGTCGGGGCGCTCGGCGCCGGGGCGTACCTCCAGTTCGCCGGCGCGGACCGGTTCGTCGGCCCGGAGACCCGGGCCGCGTTCGCCGCCGCCGCGCCGCAGGCCCGGGTGTCGCTCTACCCGCACGAGGAGCACGACCTCGGCGCCGCCCAGGCCCGCGACGACCGGCTCGCCTGGCTGGCCGACCGCCTGGGCCTGCACGGATGACCGCAACCGCGGGGGACCGGCCGGCCCGGGGGGTGCCGGCCGGTCCCGGCGTGCGGGGCGGTGGCTGGGCCGGCCCGGGCTGACCGGGTGTCGGACGCCTCGCGCGGGGTACGTCGCCGCCATGGCGCACCCCGACCCCGCCCGACCCGACCCGGTCCGCCGCTTCGCGTTCCGGTTCGACCCGGCGTTCCGGCTGCCACTGGCCCTGCTCGGGGTACGCCCGGAGACCGCCCGGGTCGAGCTCGGTCCCGACGAGCTGATCGTCCGGTTCGGTCCCTGGCTGCTGCGCACCGCCCGCGGCAACGTCACCGGCGCGGAACTCGGCGGCCCGTACCGCTGGTGGCGGGCGATCGGCCCGCACCTGTCTCTCGCCGACGGCGGGGTGACCTTCGGCAGCAGCCTGGCCGCCGGGGTCTGTCTGCGGTTCGCCGCTCCGGTACCGGGCCTGATGCCCGGCCCCTGGCCCCGCCACCCCGGGGTCACGGTCACCGTCACCGACCCGGCAGCCCTGCGGGACGCGGTGCTCGCCTCACCCGGCTGAGTCGGCGGCGCGCCGGACGATCTTTTCGGCTTGTCGGGTTCCGCCAGGCACGGCCCGGGGTACCGCCTACGGTCGGTGCAGGGTGTGGAGGGGTGCTCATGGCGGACGGGCGGGACGGGGCGCAGCCCCGACGTGCGCGGGGGCGACGCCAGGCGCAGACCGCCGCGGCGTACCGGGCGCTGCGGGACGCGCGCGATCCGGAGCGCGGCGGCCGCGCCCGGCGGGGGCCGGACGTGGTCCCGGCGTGCGTGGACGCCCCGGTCCGCCCGCCCGAGCCGGCCAGCCGACTGGCCCGCTGGCTCTTCGAGCACCGGGTGCAGCCGGTCGGCCCGGAGACCCGCGAGCACCAGGCGGCGGCGCACCCCTGGTGGCAGGTGATGTGCCTGACCGGCGTCGACTACTTCTCGACCCTGTCCTACCTGCCCGGCATCGCCGCGGTGGCGGCCGGCGTGCTCTCCCCGCTCGCCACCCTGCTGATCGTGGCGCTGACCCTGCTCGGGATGCTGCCGATGTACCGGCGGGTGGCCCGGGAGAGCCCGCACGGCCAGGGCTCGGTGGCCATGCTGGAACGGCTGCTGCCGTTCTGGCGGGGCAAGATCTTCGTGCTGGTGCTGCTCGGCTTCGTGGCCACCTCCTGGATCATCACCATCACCCTGTCCGCCGCCGACGCCACGGTGCACCTGCTGGAGAACCCGGTCCTGCCCCGGTCCTTCCCGCACGGCGGCACCGCCGCGGTGCTGGTGACCGTGGTGCTGCTGCTGATCCTCGGCGGGGTCTTCCTGATGGGGTTCAGCGAGGCGGTCCAGGTCGCCATCCCACTGGTCGCGGTCTTTCTCGCGTTGAACGCGGTGATCGTGGTCGCCGGGTTGGTCGAGGTCCTCCAGGACCCGGCGGTGCTGAGCGGCTGGACCGCCCGCCTCACCGAGCTGGGCGGGGCCGGGGACGTCCTGCGGACCAGCGTGTTCGCCTTCCCGCTGCTGGTGCTCGGGCTGTCCGGGTTCGAGACCGGGGTGAGCATGATGCCGCTGGTCAAGGGGGACGGCCAGGACTCCGAGGCGCGGCTGCGGGTCCGGATCGGCAACACCCGCAAGCTGCTCACCACCGCCGCGCTGATCATGTCGGTCTACCTGATCACCACCACCTTCGTCACCACCGTGCTGATCCCGCCGCAGGAGTTCCGGCCCGGCGGCCCCGCCAACGGCCGGGCACTGGCGTTCCTCGCGCACGAGCACCTGGGCGAGGCGTTCGGCACGGTCTACGACATCAGCAGCGTCCTGATCCTCTGGTTCGCCGGGGCCTCCGCGATGGCCGGCCTGATCAACATCGTGCCCCGCTACCTGCCCACGTACGGGATGGCCCCGGAATGGGGGCGGGCGGTCCGCCCGGTGGTGCTGGTCTACACCGCCATCAGCATCGCCATCACGCTCGCCTTCCGGGCCGACGTCAACGCCCAGGCCGGGGCGTACGCCACCGGGATCCTGGCGATGATGGTCTCCGGGGCCATCGCGGTGACCATCTCGGCGTTCCGGGCGCGACACCGGCTCGCCGCGGCCGGCTTCGCGGCGCTCTCCGCGGTGCTGCTCTACGCGCTCACCGAGAACGTCATCGAGAAGCCCGACGGCATCGCCATCTCCGGCCTGTTCATCGCCGGCATCGTCGCCGTCTCGCTGATCTCCCGGGTGTCCCGGACCACCGAGCTGCGGGCCGAGCGGATCGAGTTCGACGAGGCGGCCCGGAGGTTCCTCGCCGACTCGATCGCCCACGACGGCCAGCTGCATCTGATCGCCAACAAGCGGCAGAGTGGCTCGGTCAAGGAGTACCGGCTCAAGGAGCGCGCGCAGCGCGGGATGAACCCGGTGCCCGGCGCCGCCGACATCCTCTTCCTGGAGATCGACATCTCCGACCCGTCGCAGTTCAGCGGGGTGCTGTGCGTGCACGGGGTGGAGGTCGGCGGGTACCGGATCCTGCGTGCCAGCAGCCCGGCCGCGCCGAACGCCATCGCCGCCGTCCTGCTGTCGCTGCGCGACGCCACCGGGGTCCGGCCGCACTGCCACTTCGAGTGGTCCGAGGGCAACCCGATCGCGCACCTGCTGCGCTACCTGATCCTCGGCCGGGGCGACACCCCGCCGGTGGTCCGGGAGATCCTCCGCAAGTCCGAGCCGGATCCCACCCGCCGCCCCGGCATCCACGTCGGTGGTTGAGCGCCGCCCGCCGGATCGGGCCGGGGCTCAGCCCAGCGCGCGCAGCCGGGAGTTCAGCTCGCCGGCGAAGAAGTCGAGGAAGCCGTCCGGGTCGGGTCCGGCGTTCTGCAGGACGATGTGGTCGTAGCCGGCCTCCACGTACGCCCGGGCCTTCGCCAGGTGCGTCTCCGGGTCCGGCCCGACGGAGAACTGCCGCCGGATGTGCTGGTCCTCCACCCAGCCGGTGGCCGCGTCGAAGTTGACCGGGTTGGGCAGCTCGCTCATCACCTTCCAGCCGGTGACCGCCCACCGGCTGGTCTCCTTCGCGGCCCGTACCGCCTGCTCCTCGTCCGGGGCCCAGGCGATGGGGACCTCCGCGTAGCGGGGGCCCTGGCCACCGGCCGCCCGGTAGTCGGTGACGATGGACGCCTTCGGCTCGGTGGCGAAGAGCCCGTCGCCCAGTTCGGCGGCCATCGCGGCGGACTCCGTACCGCTGGCCGCGACCGCGATCACCGGCAGGGTGTCCGGCAGGTCCCACACCCGGGCGTCCTCCAACTGGAGGTGCTTCCCTTCGTACGAGCGGTAGCCGCCCTGCCAGAGCAGCCGGATGATCTCCAGCGCCTCGCGCAGCCGTTCGTGCCGCCCGCGTACGCTCGGGAAGCCCTGCCCGACCACGTGCTCGTTGAGCCGCTCGCCGGCACCGACGCCGAGGGTGAACCGACCGTCGGAGATCAACGCCATGGTCGCCGCGGCCTGGGCGATGATCGCCGGGTGGTAGCGCACGGTGGGGCAGGTGACCCCGGTGGCCAGGCCGAGGGTGCTCGTCTTGGCGGCGATCGCGCCGAGGGCGCTCCAGGTGAAGCAGGAGTGCCCCTGCACGTCCAGCCACGGGTGGTAGTGGTCGCTCATCTCGACGAAGTCGAAGCCCGCCTGCTCGGCGCGGACCGCCTGCCGGATCAGCTCCTGCGGCCCGAACGCCTCCGAGGCGAGCTTGTAACCGATCTGCATGCCGGTCTCCCGTTCCCGCGGCGGCTGGACCGCTGCCCTTCCCGCCGGACCGGCCGGCAAACACCCGTCCGCTCCCGGAACGCAGCCTCCTAGGAAGCCTTACGGGGAGTGGCCGGCACCGCTGCGGACACGACGAGGCCCGCGCCGCGGGGGAGCGGGCGCGGGCCGGCGGGGCGGGGTGACCTACTTGGACGGCTCGGGGAGCGTGCAGTCCACCTTGGGGTTGGCGCCGATGTAGTTCAGCGGACCGGCCACGATGGTGACCAGGATGGTGCCCGCCTCGGCGCAGTTGGTGTCGTCGTTGTTGTAGTAGCCGCGCTGACCGGCGGCGATCGCGCCGATGATGAGCCAGATGACGACCAGGACGCCGAGTATCGAGGTGCCGCGCATGGGTTGCCTCCACGGGGTTGTGGTGGATGTCGAGGTGAAGGTCTTGTACCCAGAGCGGGGCGACGGCCAAACGGTGGGCGGCGTCGGCGCGACCGGTTCCGACCATCGCCGCGGCTCAGTGCGGTGGGACCGGTTCCTCCGGCGGCCGGCCCCGGCTGCGCAGGTGGTCGGCGACGGCCACCCCGACCAGCACCAGCATGGCGCCGAACGCGGCGAACAGCGGCGGGAGGAAGAGCACCGCCGGCGCGATGGTGAGCAGGGCCAGCAGCCCGCCGGGGCGGGAGAGCGACACGCGGCTGAACACCTCGTACTCGAAGGCACCGCGGCCGGCCAGGAACATCGCCGGCCCGCCGAGGATGACCGCCGCCCAGGCCGGCGGCGTATGCCCGGTCGGCTCGTGCAGCACCAGCTCGAAGCCGGCCGCCGAGGTCACCACCCCGGCCACCATCAGCAGATGCGTGTACGGCGCGGTCAGCAGGAACTTGCTCGGCTGCTTCGACCGGGAGATGGCCTGCGGCAGCAGCTCACCGGACTTGTGCACGTAGATCCGCCAGAGCAGCAGGGTGGTGACGAAGGCGATGGCGAACGCGGCCAGGTTCTCGGCCTCGGAGTGCCGGATGCTGAACATCATGCCGGTGACCAGGATGGCGTCGCCGAGGGCGATGATGAAGAACTGCTGGTAGCGCTCGGAGAGGTGCTCGGCGGTGACGTTCCGCCGGGAGTCGGGCACCACCCCCAGCCCCGGCACCGGGTACGCGAGCCGGAAGCCGAGGTAGTCGATGCCCAGGGCCAGCGCCCAGAGCAGGTCCCGGGCGTGCCGGTCCAGCACGCCCCCGATCAGCCAGGGAATCGCGGAGAGCGCGAACCAGAGGAAGATCCGGGCCGCCCGGCGCTGGGTCTGCCGGTCGTGACGGACCGTGGGCATGAGGAAGAGCCCGCGTCCGAGATGGATCGCCACGTACGTGCCGGCGAAGACCAACCCGCGGTCGCCGAAGGCCTCCGGGATGGCGGTGGTCATCAGCAGCGCGCCGAACATCACCGCCGCGATGAGCAGCTTGATCTCGGGGCGTTCCGGGTCGTACAGGTCGGTGACCAGGGTGGTGATGGCCCAGGTCCACCAGATGGCCATCAGCATCAGCAGGGACTGGACGGCCCTTTCCCAGGTGACCTCCTCGTACAGGCCGCGCGAGATGAGGGCCAGCGCGACCACGTACACCAGGTCGAAGAAGAGCTCCAGCAGGGTCACCCGGCGGGGTGACTCCGGGTCACGTACCGGAAGCCGCCGGTCGGCGGGCTGCTCCGGCGTGGCGAAGGGCACGAACTGCTCCTGCGGTGGCGGGATCGGCGCGGCGGGCCGTCCGGCCCTTCACCGACGGTAGCGACGGCCGCGCGCGCTCGTGTCTGCTTCAGCGCTTTCCGCCCGATCCACCAGCGGGTGGCGGCGGCCGGCCCGCGCCCGGTGGCGGGCACGCCGCCCCGGGCCGGTGGCGTGCCCGCCACCGGGCCCGGGGCGGGGGCGGTCAGGCGTCCTCGCCGGTCCCCGCCGGGAGCACCTGCTCGGCCTCGGCGCGGGCGCCCGCCAGCACCTTGGCCTGCTGCGACCAGGTCGCCAGGCTCGGCGTGGCGCGCAGCCCGGCGGCCTTGATGGTTTCCCGCAGCGCCGCCTCGTCCAGCTCGGCGAGCTGCTGGTAGGTGCGGATGCCGGCGCCCTGCAGGGCGGCGGCCATCTTCGGCCCGACGCCCTGGATCCGCCGGAAGTCGTCCGCCGCCTCCTCGCCGGTCACCGTCCCGTTGGGGACGGCGTCCTCCACCGCGGCGCGCGGCGCGGGGACGACCATCGGCGCGTCCGCCGTCACGGCCGGCTCGGCCTCGGCGGCCGGCTCGGCCTCGGCGGCCGGCTCGGCCTCGGCGGCCGGCTCGGCCTCGGCGGCCGGCACCGGCTCGGCGTCGTCGGCAACGGTCGCCGGCTCGGCGTCGTCGGCCGGCGTCACCTCGGTACCGGCCGGCTCGGCGACGGCCACCGGCTCCGCCTCGGCGGTCAGGGCCGGCTCGTCGGCGGTGGTGACCTCGGCGGATGCGGTGGTGTCGGCGTTCTCGGTGGACGGCAGGGTGGTGGCCTCGGCGGCCGGGGGAGCGTCCTGCTCGGCCGGGGCCGGCTCCTCGGTCACCGCGGCGGGCGCGGGAACCTCGTCCACGACGGCCACCGGCCGCTCCTGGTCGACGGTGGCGGGCTCACCCTCCACCGTGGGCGTCGCCGGCGCGGCGGCGGTCCGGCGACCGCTCACCACCCAGCCGACCACCAGTCCCACCGCCAGGGCCAGGATCACGACCAGCCATTGCCCGAAACTCGACGGCACGGCCAACCTCCTCGTGTGCGTATGTGTGTGCGTGACAGTCGCGAGAAAACTCGGGGCAGCTTCGCACACGCGCGCCGGCGACGACAGAGAGGTCGGCCGCTCCCGTCGCTGGTGGGACGGGGCGGTACCGGCCGGTGGTGGCGGGGTGACCCAGCGTGTGTCCCAGCCGGCCACAAGGGGGCGTCCCGGACCCTGGTGCCATGGGGGGTCCGGGACGCCGGTCTCGGTGCCGAGGGGTCAGCAGAGCCGGCCGGGCGCCGGCGCGCCGACGGCGTCCCAGCTGTAGAAACAGCCGGCCACGGCGTCCCGTGGGGAGCGCCAGGTCGGCAGGTACGGCGACGTGTGCGCGGAGAGCCGCTCGTTGACCAGCCGGTACAGCGGGTGCTCGCGCACCCCGGCCGCCGCGTCCGGATCGACGTCCGTGGTCTCCATCAGGTGTACGCACAGGTCGTGCAGGCAGTACAGGGACCGGTGCCGGACACCCGTCAGGCGGGGCAGCTCGGTCGCGTCGGATTCGGCGAAGATCTGTGCCACCCGTGCCTGCGCGCCTGGCACGATCCGGCTGACGACCAACAGTCGGCTCATCGGAACCCCTCTCGCCGGTGCTGCCCCCGCCGAGGAGTGGGGGGACGCGGTGTGTGCCACAGCGTGGCGGGCCGGCTGTCACCTCGCCGTCACCGCATGTCGCCAGGCGGTGACAGCGTCGGTGACGTCCCTTGTGGTCGGTCCGGCCGGCTCACCGTGGTCCGGGCGCGGTGGGCGCGCTCGGACCACGCTGCGGCGCCGTGGTGCCGGGCGGACCGCTGCGGTCGGTCCGGCGCGGTGGCGGCTCCCGCCGGGTGGCGTGCCGGATCGGGGCCAGCGTGTCGGCCAGCAGCGCGCACATCGCCGCGGAGGGTTCCAGCCGCAGCTCGCGCAGGAGCAGGTCCCGGTAGACGTAGAAGGCGTGCACCGCCTCGAACGCGTTCCCCTCGGCCAGGTGGATCCGGACCACCAGGCGGTGCGGGGTCTCCCGCAGCGGTTCGGCGGCCATCGCCTCCAGCGCGGCCTCGAGGGCCTCGCCGTGCCGGCCGGCGGCGAGGTGGTTGCCGGCGAGTTCCTCCAGCATGTGCAGGCGCAGCTGGCGCAGCCGTTCCCGCTCCAGCAGCACCCAGTCGTCGTACCAGCCGGGGAGCAGGTCGTGTCGGCCGGTGGTGGCGGCGCGGGGGACCTCGCCGTCCCGGACCCGTGCGGCGGCCTCGACCAGCTCGTCCACGTCGAGTTGGACGGTGTCGCCCAGCCGGACGGTGTCACCGTCGGTGAGCAGCGGGCAGCACGGGTCCTGGCGCAGCCGCCACAGGGCGGTCCGCAGCGACGACAGCGCCCGTTCCTCCGAGGTCTCCGGCCAGAGCAGGCCGGCCAGGTGACTGCGGGTGGCCGACGGTTGGAGCCCGATCAGGGCGATGACCCGCTGCAGCCCCCGGGGCACCACCACCGGGACGTCGTCGTGCAGCAGCCGGAAGCCGCCCAGCAGGTGCAGGGACACCCGTGGGGCGGACGGATCTTCGGCCGTCGGCATCCTCGATTGACCGGACACGGGCGCACCCCCTGTACCGGAACCCACGTCCCGACCGTCTCCTGATGCCCGGCTCGGCGGCCCGCGACCCCGGTGTCGGAGGGGCTGCACCTCGGCGGCGGACGCCGCTGTCGCCGGGCTGACAAGAATGGAGATTATCAACGATGGTTACGCTGGGTCAACGGGTGGTCATCAATGCGACCGTCTCTACTGGACCCATTCAAAACAGCGCTGAACTGCGAATAAGTGTCGCCATTCCGAATCAGGAAGACGATCTTCACATAGCTCACGCACAGTTTGCGTCAACGCAGCGTCACGACACTCCGATCAGGATGGCGGCCGGATGACGCCGCGTTGACGCCCTCGTCGGCACCGTGTCGGGAGTCGTCCGGCGGAGCGGTGGTGCCCGCCCCGGAACGCATCCCAGGGGAGGCTCTCCATGGACCGCTCGCTCATCGTCGCCAAGGTGCTGCCGACCGCCGAGGATCGGGTCGCCGAGATCTTCGCCGAGTCCGACGCGACCGACCTGCCCGGCCTGGTCGGCGTCCGGCACCGCTCGCTCTACCGGCTGCACGACCTGTACGTGCACCTGCTGGAGACGGAGCGGCCGACCGAGGGCGCGGTCGAGGACGCCCGGGGCCACCCCGAGTTCGTCCGGGTCAGCGAGCGGCTGCGGCCGTACATCTCGCCGTACCTGCCGACCTGGCGGTCTCCCCGCGACGCCATGGCGCACTGCTTCTACCGGTACGACGCCCCCGGACGGCGGCCGTGACCACGACCGCGCCGCGCAACGAACAGCTCTGGTCCCGCTGCGACGGCTGCGCCTCGCTGCTGTACCGCAAACGGCTGCGCCGCAACCTGGACGTCTGCCCCGAGTGCGGGTCACACGCCCGGCTCGACGCCCCCGACCGGGTGGCGCAACTGGCCGACCCGCAGTCCTTCACCCCGCTGCCCGACGCGGCGGCCCGGGTCGACCCGATCGGCTTCGTCGACGCCCTGCCGTACCCGCGCCGGCTCAGCGCGGCGCGCGCCGGCACCGGGCTGGACGAGGCGGTGCTCTGCGGCACCGCCCGGATCGGCGGGCACCCGGTGGCCCTCGCGGTGATGGACTTCCGCTTCCTCGGCGGCAGCCTCGGCTGCGCCGTCGGTGAGCTGATCACCCGGGCCGCCGAGCGGGCGCTCGCGGACGAGGTGCCGCTGGTCCTGGTGACCGCCTCCGGCGGCGCCCGGATGCAGGAGGGCGCGCTGTCGCTGATGCAGATGGCGACGGTCAGCCAGGCCATCGCCGGGCTGCGCGAGGCGGGCCTGCTCACCGTCAGCGTCATCACCGACCCGACGTATGGCGGGGTGGCGGCGTCCTTCGCCACCAACACCGACGTGGTGCTCGCCGAGAGCGGCGCCCGGATGGGCTTCGCCGGCCCTCGGGTGATCCGCCAGGTCACCGGCGCCACCCTGCCCGAGGGCTTCCAGACCGCCGAGTTCCTGCTCCGGCACGGGCAGGTCGACATGGTGGTGCCCCGGCAGGCGCTGCGCGGCCGGCTGACCGCCCTGCTCGCCGCGGCGCGCGCCGGCCGGGCCGGCCGTCGTCGGCCCGTACCCCGGCAGGAGCCGGCGCCGCGTCCCGCGCCCGCCGCCGCGCCCCCGGCGGCGGCCGGTCTGGAGCGCGACGCCTGGGAGACGGTGCGCACCGCGCGGCACCCCGGCCGGCCGACCACGCTGGACTACCTGGAGACCGCCTTCGACGGCTTCGTCGAACTGCACGGCGACCGGCTCGGGGCGGACTGCCCGGCGGTGGTCGGCGGCCTGGCCCGGCTCGACGGCCGGCCGGTGATGGTGATCGGCCACCAGAAGGGACACACCACCGCCGAGCTGGTCACCCGCAACTTCGGCATGGCCAGCCCGGCCGGGCACCGCAAGGCGTTGCGGCTGATGCGGCTGGCCGCCCGGCTCGGCCTGCCGGTGGTCACCCTGGTGGACACCCCCGGCGCCGACCCCGGGGTGGACGCCGAGCAGCAGGGGCAGGCGGCCGCCATCGCCGAGAACATCCTGGCGCTGAGCGTGCTGCCGACCCCGGTCGTCGCGGTGGTCACCGGGGAGGGCGGCAGCGGTGGGGCGCTGGCCCTGGCCGTCGCCGACCGGGTGCTGATGCTCGAGCACGCCGTCTACTCGGTGATCAGCCCGGAGGGCTGTGCCGCGATCCTCTGGCCGGACAGCTCCGCGGCCCCGCAGGCCGCCCGCGCGCTGCGGCTCACCGCCGCCGACCTGTGCCGGCTCGGAGTGGTCGACGAGGTGGTGCCCGAACCCGAGCCGGCCGCCCACGGCGACCCGGCGGGCGCCGCCGACCGGCTCGGCCGGGCGGTGGCGGCGAACCTCGCCGCGCTGCTCGACGTGCCGCCGGCCACCCTGGTCCGCCGCCGCCGGCAGCGGTTCCGCCGCTACGGCGCGGCCCGCTTCTCCGAGGTGGTCCGATGAGCGCGGCGCCGGGGCCCGAGGACGTGCTGGACGGGCTGCGCCGGCAGGCCCGCCGGCTCGTCGCCGAGCTGGCCGGCCCGGTCCGCCGGGTCCGGCTGCGTACCGGCGAGACGGTGCTGGAGGTCGAATGGCACGGCCCGGCGGCGCCGGCGCCGCGGACCGACCCGGAACCGGTCGCGGAGCCGGCGCTGGAGACCGCGCCGACGACCGACCGGCGGGCGGTGCGGGCGCCCGTGGTGGGCACCTTCTACCGGTCCCCGGAGCCGGGCGCGGCGCCCTTCGTCGCGGTCGGCGACGTGGTCCGACCCGGCCAGGTGGTCGGCATCGTGGAGGCGATGAAGCTGATGAACGAGGTCACCGCCGACCAGGCCGGGCGGGTGGTCGAGGTGCTGGTCGAGGACGGCAAGCCCGTCGAGTACGACCAACCGCTGATCGCCCTGGAACCGGTCACCGGGCGGGGCGAGTGATGTTCGAGAAGGTGCTGATCGCCAACCGGGGCGAGATCGCGCTGCGGGTCCTGCGGGCCTGCCGGGAACTGGGCGTGCGGACGGTGGTGGTGCACTCCAGCGCCGACACCGACTCGCTGCCGGTACGGCTGGCCGACGAGACCGTACGGATCGGACCGGCCGCCAGCCGGCAGAGCTACCTCAACGCCGCCGCGATCGTGGAGGCCGCCCGGCAGACCGGGGCCCAGGCTGTGCATCCCGGCTACGGCTTCCTCTCCGAGGACGCCGACTTCGCCGAGATCTGCGCGGAGAACGGGCTCACCTTCGTCGGCCCGCCGCCGGAGGTGATGTCCGCCCTCGGGGACAAGTCCACCGCCCGGGCGCTGATGAGCAAGGCCGGGCTGCCGCTGCCGCCGGGCAGCGTGCGGACCCAGCCGACGGTGGCCGACGCCCTGGAGGTGGCCGCCGAGGTCGGCTACCCGGTGATCATCAAGGCCGCCGCCGGCGGCGGTGGACGCGGGATGACCGTGGTCCGCTCCGCCACCGAGCTGCCCCGCGCGTACGCCCGCACGCGCACCGCCGCCCAGGTCGCCTTCGGCGACGACCGGGTGTACGTCGAGCGGTACCTCACCGACGCCCGGCACGTCGAGGTGCAGGTGCTCTGCGACGGCCACGGCAACGGCATCCACCTGGGCACTCGAGACTGCTCGGTGCAGCGCCGCCACCAGAAGCTGATCGAGGAGGCCCCGGCCCCGGCGCTGCGGCCGTCCACCCTGGACACCCTCGCCGAGATCGCGCTGCGCGGGGCCCTGTCGGTCGGCTTCACCGGCGCCGGAACGTTCGAGTTCCTCGTCGACGCGGCGGAGGAATGCCACTTCCTGGAGATCAACTGCCGGATCCAGGTCGAGCACCCGGTCACCGAGATG
This sequence comes from Micromonospora sp. NPDC048930, assembly GCF_043197935.1. NCBI lineage: Bacteria > Bacillati > Actinomycetota > Actinomycetes > Micromonosporales > Micromonosporaceae > Micromonospora > Micromonospora sp. NPDC048930. Next base: position 349,239 of record NZ_JBICUB010000001.1, on the reverse strand, counting down.
GTCACGGGCGTCGACCTGGTCCACGAGCAGCTGCACATCGCCGCGGGGACGCCGCTGCGCTGGCGGCAGGACCAGATCCGGTTGCGCGGGGTGGCGGTCGAGTGCCGGGTCAACGTGGAGGACCCGGACCGCGGCTTCGCCCCCGCGCCCGGCCGGCTCGACCGGTTCCGGCCGCCCGGCGGCCCGTTCACCCGGGTCGACACCCACGGCCACGCCGGCTACCTGGTCAGCCCGCACTACGACTCGCTGCTGGCCAAGGTGGCGGTCTGGGCGCCGGACCGGGCCGGCGCGCTGGACCGTCTGGACCGGGCCCTCGACGAGTTCGAGGTGGCCGGCCCCGGGGTTCGCACCACCATCCCGTTCGCCCGGCGGGTGCTGCGCGACCCGGCCTTCCGCGCCGGGCGGCACAGCACCGGGCTGGTCGACCGGCTGCTCACCCCCACCGACGGCGCCGGGCCGGCCGGCCGGAACGGGTCACCCGCGCCGGTACCCGGCGCCGCCCCCGCCGTGCCCGCCACCGATCCCGTACCCGTCGCCCGCGGCGAGGCCGACCCGGCCGGCCGTACGCCCGTCACGGCCGCGCCCGCCGCCGGCCCGACCGCTAGGAGGACCCGATGACCGTCGCTCCCGATCGCCAGCTCGCCGGCGAGATTACCGACATCCTGGTCACCCACTGTGGCCTGGACCCCGAGGCCGCCGCCCGTACCCCGGCCGCCAGCCTGGAGGAGCTCGGCATGGACTCGCTCGCCCTGCTGGAGCTGTCGGCGGTCGTCGCCGACCGGTGGCAGGTGAAGATCCCCGAGCAGGCCAACCAGCTCAGCATCGCCGGCGTCGCGGACCTGGTGGCCCGGAAGGTCGATCCGCCGGGGCACACCGAGAACGCCATCGACATCGCCGCGCCGTTGCCCCTGGTCTGGGACGTCACCAACGACGTCGCCAACTGGACGCAGCTGTTCACCGAGTACGCCGTCGTCGACATCCTGCACCGGGAGGGCGACACGGTGCGGTTCCGGCTCACCATGCACCCGGACGAGAACGGCGTGTCCTGGAGCTGGGTCAGCGAACGCACCGCCGACCGGGCCACCCGGCAGGTCCACGCCCACCGGGTGGAGACCGGCCCGTTCGAGTACATGCGCATCCACTGGCGCTACGACGAGATCCCCGGCGGCACCCGGATGACCTGGGTGCAGGACTTCGCCATGAAGCCGCAGGCGCCGGTCGACAACGCCGGCATGACCGAGCGGATCAACACCAACAGCAAGGTCCAGCTCGCCGTGATCAAGGAGCGGATCGAGCAGCGGGCCGCCGAGGCCGGCCAGGGAGGTCGCGATGCCTGACACCACCACCGCCCCCGTCTCCGTCCGGGACGTCCCCGCCGACCGGCGGCGCGGCGGCGAGCTGCGGGTGCTGCTCGGGCCGAAGACCGTCGGCAGCACCGCCGGGTTCATGGGCGTGGCCGCCCTCGCCCCCGGGGAACGGATCGCCGAGCACTACCACCCCTACAGCGAGGAGTTCCTCTACGTCGCCCGCGGCGCGATCACCGTCGACCTGGACGACCGCCCGGTGCCCCTCGCGGCCGGGGAGGCGCTCTTCGTCCCCAAGGACGTCCGGCACCGGCTGCGCAACACCGGCCACGAACCGGCCGAGGTCGTCTTCAGCCTCGGACCCCTCGCGCCCCGCCCCGAGCTCGGCCACGTCGACACCGAGGTCGCCCCGCCACCCCGGGAACCGTCGTGACCGGCCGGCGGACCGTGGTCACCGGCATCGGCGTCGTCGCCCCCGGCGGCGCCACCCGGGACCGGTTCTGGAAGACCATCACGGAGGGGCGCACCGCCACCCGGCGGATCAGCTTCTTCGACCCGTCGCCGTTCCGCTCGCAGATCGCCGCCGAGTGCGACTTCGACCCGGACGCCGCCGGGATCACCCTCGCCGAGCGGCAACGCGCCGACCGGTACGTGCAGTTCGCGCTGGCCTGCGCCACCGAGGCGCTCGCCGACAGCGGCCTCGCACTCACCGACGCCGAGCGGGAACGCGCCGGCGTGGTCCTCGGCACCGCGGTCGGCGGCACCATGGCCCTGGAGCAGCAGTACGTGCGGGTCAGCGACTCCGGCCGGCACTGGCTGGTCGACCACGCCCTCGGCGGGCCGTACCTCTACCAGGCGCTGGTCCCCAGCAGCCTGGCCGCCGACGTGGCCTGCCGGCACGGCCTGCACGGCCCGGCGCAGGTGGTCTCCACCGGCTGCACCTCCGGCATCGACGCCATCGGGTACGCCCACCAGCTCGTCGTCGACGGCGAGGCGGACATCGTGCTGGCCGGGGCCGCCGACTCGCCGATCTCCCCGGTCACCGTCGCCTCCTTCGACGCCATCCAGGCCACCAGCCCGGACAACGACGACCCGGAGCACGCCTCCCGGCCGTTCGACGCCGACCGGCACGGCTTCGTCCTCGCCGAGGGGGCCGCCGTGCTGGTGCTGGAGGAGGCGGAGCACGCCCGCCGCCGCGGCGCGCACGTCTACTGCGAGGTGGCCGGCTACGCCAGCCGCAGCAACGGCTTCCACATGACCGGGCTGCGCCCCGACGGGGTGGAGATGGCCGTCGCCATCACCGACGCGCTGCGCCAGGCCCGGCTCGCCCCGTCGGCCGTCTCGTACGTCAGCGCGCACGGCTCCGGCACCCGGCAGAACGACCGGCACGAGACCGCCGCCTTCAAGCGGGCGCTCGGCGCGACCGCGTACCGGGTGCCGATCAGCTCGATCAAGTCGATGGTCGGGCACTCGCTCGGCGCGATCGGCTCGATCGAGATGGCCGCCTGCGCCCTCGCCATCGAGTACGGCGTGGTGCCGCCCACCGCCAACTGGAGCACCCGGGACCCCGAGTGCGACCTGGACTACGTGCCCAACGAGGCCAGGGAGGTGCCGGTCGACGTGGCGCTCTCGGTGGGCAGCGGCTTCGGCGGCTTCCAGTCCGCGATGGTCTTCCGCCGCCTGGCGGTGACCCGATGAGCCCGACGTGGGCGGTGACGCCGGTGAGCGCGAGGAGTGAGCCGGTTGTGCGAGCCCCGCAGTCGCGAACGAAGGTGACGCCGGTGAGCGCGAGGAGTGAGCCGGTTGTGCGAGCCCCGCAGTCGCGAACGAAGGTGACGCCGTGACCGCCCGGGCGGTGGTGACCGGGATCGGGGTGGTGGCGCCCAGCGGCGTCGGCGCCGAGGCGCACTGGGCCACCGTGCTCGCCGGCGCCCGGCGCACCGGGCCGATCACCCTGTTCGACCCGGCCACCTACCCCACCCGGGTCGCCGGGGAGGTGCCCGACTTCGACCCGGCCGACTACGCCGACACCCGGCAGCGGGTGCAGACGGACCGCTGGACCCACCTGGGCTTCGCCGCCACCCGGCTGGCCCTGGCCGACGCCGGGCTGCCGGAGGTGTCGCCCGACCCGTACCGGTGGGCGGTCACCCTGGCCAGCTCCTCCGGCGGGAACCTGTTCGGCCAGCGGGAACTGCAACGGCTCTGGGGCGGCCCGACCCGGACCGTCGGGGCGTACCAGTCGATCGCCTGGTTCTACGCGGCCAGCGTCGGGCAGCTCTCCATCCGCCACCAGTTCAAGGGCCCGTCCGGGGTGACCGTCTCCGAGTCGGCCGGCGGGCTGGACAGCCTCGCCCACGCGGTGCGGACGGTGCGGCGGGGCACCCCGGTGGTGATCGCCGGGGCCACCGAGTGCCCGCTCAGCCCGTACGCGCTGGCCTGCCAGCTCCGCTCCGGCCTGCTCAGCGACGTCGCGGACCCGGAGCGGGCGTACCGGCCGTTCGACGCCGACGCCCACGGGTACGTGCCGGCCGAGGGCGGCGCGGTGTTCGTGGTGGAGGAGCTGGGCCACGCCCTGGCCCGGGGCGCCCGGATCTACGGCGAGATCACCGGCTGGGCGGCCACCCACGACGCCGCCCCCACCGACGTGGACGCCGGTCCCGACCCCATCCACTACGCCCGCGCGCTGCGGCTGGCCCTGGACCGGGCCGGCGTGCGCCCGCACGACGTGGACGTGGTCTGGCCGGACGCGCTGGGCGTGCCCGCGTACGACCGGGCCGAGGCGGACGCCCTGCGCGCGGTGTTCGGCGACCGCATGCCGCCGGTGACCACCCAGAAGTCACTGACCGGCCGGGCCCACCAGGGCGGGTCGGCGCTGGACGCGGCCACCGCGTTGCTCGCGTTCCAGCACGACCTGCTGCCCGCCTCGGCCGGACCCGACCGGCCGGCCGAGGGGTGCGAGCTGAACTTCCTGCGGCAGGCCCGCCGGCCACGCAGCCGGATCGCGCTGGTCGGGGCGCGCGGCTTCGACGGGTTCAACAGCGCGCTGGTGCTGCGCGGCGCCGCGCCGCCGCCGGCCGGGATGGACCACGCGTAGCGGCGACGGGTCGGGGAGCTGGCGGTGTCCGAAGAGTCTGGACACCGCCCTGTCGCCGTTCCGGCGCGCAGCACGCAGCGCCCGGCGGCCGACAGGTACCGAGCCGGCGTACGCGCCCGATACTGCCTGCCCGATCGATCCTGAGCAATCCACCCAGCCGCTTTTCTTGATCTAGCCATTTGCATGTAGCTATGCGGTGACGGACCGTCGTAGGGTTCCGACAGCACCCCGAAGAACGCACTGGTTGGGCGGATATCGCCCACTTTCATGCTGGGCGGTGGGCGGTCGTGACAGCACATCCTATGGCGGAAGATCCTGCGCCGGCAGCGGCGAGTTGGGTGGACGACATCCTGTTCACCGGCCGCCCCACCGACATTTGTCTGCGTCTTCCCGAACCGGTGGACAAGCGCGCTTTGCACCGCCTGGTCGAGGCGGCGCAGGCCCGGCTCGCCGCGGCCGGACTGCGTCCCGGCGGCGCCGCCGCGCTGCGCCTGCCGCCATCGCTGGCGTACGTGGTCAACCTCCTCGCCACCTGGCGCAGCGGCGCGCAGGCCATCCTGCTGGACCACCGGCTCACCGACCACGAGGTCGACCGTGCCCTGGCCCGGCTCAGCCCGCAGGTGGTGGTCGCGCCGGTGCGGACCGGCGGGGGAGCGTTGCGCGTCTTCGTCGACGTCACCGAGGGCATCACGTCCTGGTCGGACCGGCCGGCCGGCAGCCCGCACGCGGTCATCCAGCTCAGCTCCGGCTCCACCGGGCCGTCCAAGGTGATCGGCCGTACCGCCGAGGACCTGGTCGGCGAGGTGCACCGGTACACCCGGATCGACGGGGTGGCGCTGCCCGGCGAGCGGATCATCCTGCTGCCCTCCATGGTGCACGTGCTCGGCCTGGTCGGTGGCCTCCTCTACGGGATGCACGCCGGCGTCGAGCTGTGCCCGCCGGAACGGCTCAGTGGTGACGCGATCCTCGCCGCCGTCGCCGCCCAGGACACCCCGGCCACCGTCCTCGGCGTGCCCTTCCACATCGGACTGCTCGCCTCCACCCGGCCGTCCGGGCCGCTGCCGCAGCTCAAGCGGATGACCACCGGCGGCGAGCTGGTCCCGGCCGCGGTCGCCCGCGCCTTCACCGACCGCTTCGGCGTCCCGCTGGGCAACATGTACGGGATGACCGAGGTCGGCGTCATCGGCACCGACCTGTACGGGCGGAACCGTCCCGCCATCGCCCCCGCCCCCGGCATCCGGGTCCGGGAACAGGACGGCGAGCTCTGGGTGAGCTGCCCGGCGTCCCCGTACGTCGGGCTCGCCGACCCGACCCGCTGGGCCGACGGCTGGCTGCACACCCGCGACGCCGGCACCGTCGACCCGCGGACCGGACTGGTCACCGTCAAGGGCCGGCTCGACTCGCAGGTGTCCGTCGGCGGCATGAAGGTCGACCTGACCGAGGTGGAGTCCACCCTCGCCGAGCTGCCCGGGGTGGGCGCCGCGGTGGTGGTCTGGGACGACGGGATCACCGCCTACGTCCAGCCCGACGGGCCGCTGTCCGAGGAGACCCTGGACAAGCTGCTCGCCGAACGCCTCGCCGGCTACAAGCGGCCGCGTACCCTGCACCTGCTCGACCGGTTGCCGCGCACCACCACCGGCAAGCTGGTCCGCTCGGCGACCGTGTTGCGGGGCGCGGCGTCATGACCGGCCCGCTACGCGAGGAGCACCTCGACCTGCCCGGCCACGCCGGCGACGGCCACGGCGAGCACCAGGTCGCGCCCCGCCTCCGGGTGCCCCACCCGGACACCGGGCCGGTCGGGGAGCGGGCGCAGCAGCTCGCCCGGGCCGCCCGGCGGTGGCATCCGGCGGAGCAGCCCGCCGTCGCGCAGCCCGTCGCCGAGCGCCTTGCCGACCGCCTCCTTCGCGGTCCACAGGCGCAGGAAGTCCAGCTCCCGGCCGGCCCCGTCGCGGGCGCGCAGCCAAGCGGCCTCGGCCGGGTGGTACCAGCGCTCGGCCAGCGCCACGGCGGGCAGCGTCCGGCGGCGCTCGACGTCCACCCCGACCGGCCCGCCCGGCCGGGCGGCCACCACGACCAGCCCGTCGACGTGGCTGACGCTCACCGGCAGCGTCCGCCCGTCCGGGACGTACACCTCCGGGCGCCCGCCGGGCGTCCGTCGCACCCCGATCTCCGCCTCGGCACGGTCGAGCAACGCGCCACCCGCGCGTCGCAGCAGCCGCCGCGTCAGCTCCCGCTGGTCGCCGGCGGCCCGGCCGGTCCACACGTACACGGTGTCCCGACCGGGCACCGCTAGCTGGTTCACGGAAAGAGGTTAAGGCCATGCGAGACGAGGTCCGCACCTTCGTCGTCGAGCAGCTCGCCGACATGAACTACGACGTCGATGACCTCGACGACGACACCACCCTCGGCCCCTCCGGCGTCGACCTCGAGTCGCTGGCCCTGGCCGACCTCGCCGTCCGGGTGGAGGACCGGTACGGCCTGAAGTTCGCCGACGACGAGTCGGAGAAGTTGGCCCTGATGACGGTCGGCGAGTTCACCGCCATGGTCGCCGAGCGGGTGGCCGCGACGAGCGACAACTCCTGATGGCCGGTCAGCCCGACCTGGGGCGAGCTGACCTGGTGAGCATGCTCGCCGAACTGACCGCGAAACCCGTCGACCAGGTGCCCGACCGGATCGGCTCGATGGAGCTGGCCTGGCTGGTCCACCTCGTCGAGCAACGCTACGACCGCCGGCTGGACCTCTCCGACGACCAGCTCGCCGGCATCCGCACCGTCGACGACGCCCTGGCGGTGTTCCACACCTCGCTGACCGCCCCGGCCGATGGCTGAGCGGGAGCACCCGAGGATCACCGGCGTCCACGCGCTCAGCGCCCTCGGCAGGGGCGCCGACGCGCTGCTCGCCGGGGTGCTCGCCGGCACCCCGGCGTTCGCGCCGGTGCGCCGGTTCGACACCACCGGCCGCCGGGTCGCCGTGGCGGCCACCCTGCCGGAGGTCGGCACCCTCGCCGACGAACTGGCCGACGCGGTCGACGCCGCCTGCCGGGCGGCCGGGCTGGACCGGGCGGGGCGGGCGGAGTCCGCGCTGTTCCTGGCCACCCACGGCGGGCCGCGCTCGCTGCCCGCGCCAGGCGCGGCGTCCGAGTCCGACGGTGGGGCGGAGGTCCCGGCGCTGGCCGGTCACCTGGCCCGCCGGTGCGGTCTCGGCGGGCGGACCCGGGTCTACACCACCGCCTGCGTGTCGGCGAGCACCGCGGTCGCCGACGCGGCCACCCTGATCGGCCGGGGCGACCTGGACCGGGTGGTGGTCGCCGCCGGCTACCTGGTCGAGCCCGACCAGTACGCGCTCTTCGACGCCGGCCGGGCGTTCGCCGCCGACGGGGCGGTCCGCCCGTTCAGCGCCGGACGGCAGGGGCTGCTGCTCGGCGATGGGATCGCGGCCGTGGTGCTGGAATCCGCGGCGGCGGCCCGCCGCCGGGGCGCGTCGGCGGTGGCGACCGTGGCCGGCTGGGGGCGGGCCGGGGACGCGTACCACCCCTGCCAGCCCGACCCGCGGGGGCGCGGACTGGCCCGGGCGGTCGGGTCGGCGTTGCGCCGCGCCGGGCTGCCGGCCGGGGCGGTGGGCTACGTCAACGCCAACGCCACCGGCACCTCGTACAGCGACGCCTCCGAGGCGGCGGCGCTGCGGGTGGCGCTCGGCGACCTCGCCGGCCGGATCCCGGTCAGCTCCACCAAGTCGGTGCACGGGCACGCCTTGGAGGCGTCCGGACTGCTCGAACTGGTGGTCACCGTGCTCGCCCTGACCCACGGCAAGCTCCCGGTCAACGCCGGCTGGCTCGCCCCCGACGAGTCCTGCCCGCTCGACGTCATCACCCACGCCCCCCGCCCCGCCACGAGCCCGTATGCCCTCACCCTCAACGCCGCCTTCGGCGGCGCCAACACCGCCCTCCTGATAGGTGCCCCATGACCGCCGCCACCGACCCCACCCACCGATCTTGCGCTTGCGGTGCCGACGAACGGTGCGAAAGCCACATGTCCCCAACCACAACTGCAAGATCGCCGGAGCGGGGAGGGCGGGGGGCGCCGGAGGAGCGGGTGCGGGTGCTGGCGGAGGCGCGGTGGCCGGAGCCCGGGGACGGGGTGGCGCCGGGGGTGCCGGGGTTCGTGCACTCGGACTTCGCGCCGGTGGTGGTGGCGGTGGCGGAGCGGTGCCTGGGGCGGGCGCACGGTGCGCCGCCGTTGCCGGCGGGCAACCGGACGGCGGTGGTGCTGGTCAGCGCGAGCGGGGACCGGGCCAGCGCGGGACACGTCCGGGCCACGGTGGTCGCCGGGGGCCGGGTCGGGCCGCTGTTCTTCTTCCAGTCGGTGCCGAACAGCGTCGCCGGGCACGTCGCGGCGCGCTGGGGACTGGACGGACCGGTGGTCTGCCTGAGCCCGACCGGGGACCCGCGGGCCGAGGGCACCGCCGAGGCCGACCTGCTGCTGTACGACGGCGACGCCGACCAGGCGTTGCTGGTCCTGATCGAACAGGCACCCGACGGCACGCCGAGCGAGGCGGTCGCGGTGCTGCTGGGGGAGGGAACACGCCAATGAGGACGAAGGGACTACGCGGTGCGCTGGCCGCCGACCCGGAACTGGGCGCGGGCAACGTGCTGGCCCGGGTGCTGGCGCACGGCGCCGACCCGGACGGGCCGGGACTCACCTTCGACACGGCGGTCGACGGCCATCCGGCCGAGCACCCGCTGACCCTGGGCCAGCTCGACGCGCTGGTCGCCGCCCGGGCGGCCTGGCTGCACGAGCGCGGGGTACGCCGCCGCGACCCGGTCGCGGTCTGGGCCGGCACCGCCGCCGACATGATGCTGTCGTTCCTGGCGCTGACCCGGCTCGGCGCGATCCCGGCGCTGATGAACGGCAAGCTCCGCCCGGAGATCGCCGCCGAGTACATCCGCCGGCTGCGCGCCGCCGGGGTGCTCGCCGACGCCGAGCGCGCCGCGGCCCTCACCGGGCACGACCTCGGCGCCCCGCTGCTCGGCCAGCCCGTCGAGGCCGGTACGGGCAACCCGGCGGCCGCGCCCGCCCATTACCGGCACCACCCGGACGACCCGATCGTCATCACCCACACCTCCGGCACCACCGGCGTGCCGAAGGCGGTGCTGCACTCGCACGCCAGCCTCTTCGCCGCCACCCGGCACCTGCTCGCCATGCCGCAGGCGCAGGGCACCACCCGGATCCTCAACGCGCTGCCCGCCCCGCACACCGCGACGGTGCTCATGGTCAACCAGGCGCTGGGCAACCGGGCGGAGATGTTCCTCCTCTCCGAGCAGGGCGGCGAACGGGTGCTCGACGCGATCCAGCGGTGGCGGCCGGACGGCGTCTTCGGCTTCTCCGTCACCTGGGCGGAACTGGCCCGCTTCGACCTGTCCGCGTACGACCTGGACTCGGTGCGGCTGTGGTTCAACACCGGCGACTGCTCGCACGAGCCGCACGTACGCCGGCTCGTCGCGGTCGGGTCCCGGGACGTGATGACCCGCGCGGGGGTGAAGCGGGTGCCCGGCTCGGTCTTCATCGACGGGCTCGGTTCCAGCGAGATGGGGCACTCGATGTTCCACATCACCCACACCACCGACACCGGCCGGTACGGCCGCTGTATCGGCCGCCCGTACCGGTTCACCAAGGTCGCCGTCCTCGACGAGCAGGGCGACGAGCTGCCGCCCGGCCAGGTCGGCTGGCTGGGCATCGACTCGCCGTCGCTGTTCCGCGGCTACTGGAACGACTCGGTGACGACCTACCGGTCCCGGCTGCGCGGCTGGTACCTCACCGGTGACCTGGTCTACGCCGACGAGGAGGGCCGCTACCACCACCTGGACCGGGCCGTCGACTCGGTCGAGGTCGGCGACGGGAAGCGGTTCTTCACCGCGCTGTCCGAGGAGCGCATCCTGGCCGCCTGCCCCGACGTCACCGACTGCACGGTGGTCATCGTCAAGGAGGCCGAGAGCATCGTCACCGACGTGCTGCTCGAACTGGCCGCCGGCGCGGACCCGGAGGAGGACCGCACCGAGCGGATCCGGGCCGCCCTCGGGGCCGACGTCGGGGCCACCCTGCGCCGGGTGGTGCCGGTGCACGCCGACGACATCCCGGTCACCGTGACCGGCAAGGTCCGCAAGGTGGCGCTGCGCGAGCGCTACCTCACCGAGGCGCCGTCGTGACCGCCGTCATCACCGGCATGGGGCTGTTCACCCCGGCCGGGCGGGGCGTCGAGGAGACCTTCGCGGCGCTGACCAGCGGCCGGTCCGGGCTGCGCCGCCCACCCGAGGGGCACCCCGCCCGGGACAGCCTGGAGGTCGCCGGGGTGCTGCCGGACATCGACCCGCGCAGCGTCGCCTCCGGGCCGGAGACCCGGGTGCTCGACCGGATCGTGCTGCTCGCCCTGCTCACCGCCGCCGAGGCGCTCGCCGACGCCGGCATCGAGGTGGGGCGGGACGTGGACCCGGCCCGGATCGGGGTGATCGTCGGCGGGGTCGGCGGGATGGCCACCCTGGAGAACCAGGTGCTCGCCCGGGCCGCCCGGGGCCGGGCGGCGGTCAGCCCGTACCTGCTCACCGGGATCCTGCCGAACATGCCGTCGGCCCGGATCGCCATCACCCACGGCATCCGGGGCTACAGCTCCTCGGTCGGCACGGCCTGCGCCTCCGGCGCCCAGGCGGTCGCCGACGCGGTCCGCCTCATCCGGGCCGGCGAGGCCGACGTGGTGCTCTGCGGGGCGAGCGAGGCGCCGCTCTTCCCGACCTTCGCCGACACCTTCGGCAACGCGCGGGCCCTCGCCCGGGGCTGGGACGACCCGGCCGAGGCCAGCCGCCCGTTCGACAAGCGGCGCAACGGTTTCGTGCTCGCCGAGGGGGCGGCGCTGCTGGTGCTGGAACGCGCCGAGCACGCCGCCGCCCGGGGCGTCACCGGCTACGCCGAGGTCGCCGGGTACGGGGTGAACACCGACGCGTACCACCCGACGGCGCCGCGACCGGACGGCGCCGGGGCGGCCGAGTGCATGCGCCGCGCGCTGGCCAGCGGGGGCGTGGAGCCGGCGCAGGTCGGCTACGTCAACGCGCACGGCACCGGCACCAAGCTCGGCGACATCGCCGAGACCACCGCGCTGGCGGCGGTCTTCGGCGTCGGCGCGGTGCCGGTCAGCTCCACCAAGGGACTCACCGGGCATCTGCTCGGCGCCTCCGGGGTGCTGGAGGCCGCGGCCACCGCGCTGGCGCTCGGCCGGGGGCTGCTGCCGCCCACGTACCACCTGGACGACCCGGACCCGGAGTGCGAGGCGGACCACGTCCGCGCCGCGCCCCGGACCACCCGGGCCGAGCACGCGCTGAGCAACTCGTTCGGGTTCGGCGGCCAGAACGTCAGCCTGCTGCTGCGGCGGGTCGCCGCCGACAGTTCCGGGTCGCGGCGCGGCGACAGCCGCGCCGAGCCGGAGTGGTCGTCAACGGGGGCGCCGGACGGCGGATCGGGGAGGTGATCCGACGGTCCATCCCGGGCGCGGTGCGCCCGAACGCCAGGCACGGGGGGAAATGGGGAAGGGACAGATGCGAATCAATGGCATAGATCATGTCGAACTGTACGTGGGGGATGCCCGCCAGGCCGCCTTCTACTTCGGTACCGCCGTCGGGTTCCGGCTGCGCGGCCAGGGCGGGCCGGAGACCGGGCTGGCCGACCAGCGCTCGCTGCTGCTGGCCCAGGCCGACATCCGGATGCTGCTCACCTCCGGGCTGACCGCCGAGCACCCGGCGTCGGCGTACGTGCAACGGCACGGCGACGGCATCGCGGTGGTCGCCCTCGAGGTCGACGACGCCGCCGGGGCGTACGCGGAGCTGGTGGGCCGGGGTGCGACCGGCGTGACCCCGCCGCGGACCTTCACCGGCGCGGACGCCGAGGTGGTGGTCGCCGAGGTCGGCGGCTTCGGCGACGTGCTGCACCGCCTCGTCGAGCGGCGCGGCGACCGGGCCGAGTTCCTGCCCGGGGCGATCGAGTCGCTGCCCGGGGCGGGCGACGGCACGCTGCTCGCCGAGATCGACCACCTGGCGGTCTGCGTGCCGCCGGGCCAGCTCGACGACACGGTGAAGCACTACGCGGAGGTGTTCGGCTTCGCGGAGATCTTCGAGGAGCACATCGAGGTCGCCGGGCAGGCGATGAACTCCAAGGTGGTGCAGAGCCCGTCCGAGCGGGTCACCCTGGTGCTGCTGGAGCCGGACACCAGCGCCCGGCCCGGGCAGATCGAGGACTTCCTGCGCTGGCACGCCGGCGCCGGGGTGCAGCACCTCGGGCTGCGTACCGACGACATCGTCACCGCCGTCGCCACGCTCGCCGACCGGGGGGTCCGGTTCGCCGGCACCCCGGCCGCCTACTACGACGACCTGGAGGCCCGGGTCGGCAAGGTCGACGCGCCCCTGGACCGGCTGCGCGACCTGAGCATCCTGGTCGACTCCGACCACGGCGGCCAGCTGCTGCAGATCTTCACCGAGTCGATGCACGTGCGCCGCACCCTCTTCCTCGAACTCATCGAGCGGCGCGGGGCGCGCACCTTCGGCAGCGGCAACATCAGGGCGCTCTACGAGGCCAAGGAACGGGAGCTGGCCGCGGCGGGGGCGACCACCGCCGTCGCGGCCGGGACGGCAGGAGGGGTGGGGGCATGACCACGACACATCCGACACTGACCGCCGAGGAGGAGGCGCTGCTCCCCTCCGACGAGGACGTCCGCCACTACGCCGAGCACGGCTGGTACCTGTCGAAGAAGCTGCTCACTGACGACGAGGTGGACGAGCTCGTCGCGGCGACCGACCGCTACTACGCCGGGGAACGCGACCGTCGCCTGCCGGTCCGGCCCCCGCGACTGGCCTACTGGGACCCGTCCAAGGGCGACGTGCAGCGGCACAACGACTACGTGCACTACGAGCACGACGTGATCGGCCGGATCCTGCGCAAGCCGCTGATCGGGGCGGTCGCGGCGCGGCTCGCCGAGGCCGACGAGATCCGGGTCTTCCAGTCCACCCTGATCTGGAAGCCGCCCATCTCCGGGGAGCCGTCGAACATCGTGCCCTGGCACTTCGACAAGCACTACTGGGCGTCGTCGGCCTCGGAGAACATGCTCACCGCGTTCATCCCCTTCCACGACTGCGGGGAGGAGATGGGCACCATCACCATGGTCGACGGGTCGCACCGCTGGCAGGAGATCGGCGCCGACGACACCGTGGTCCGGCACTTCGCCGACCGGGACCGCGACCAGCTCGACGTCATGCTCGCCGAGAACGCCGCGCACAACGGCGCGGAGATCCGCAAGATCCCCATGGTGATCCCCAAGGGACACATGAGCTTCCACCACTGCCGCATCTACCACGGCAGCGGCGCGAACGTCAGCGACCGCCCCCGCCGGGCGATCTCGCTGCACCTGCAGGACGGCGCCAACGCCTGGCGGGAGTACCCGCTCTCCGACGGCACGCTCGCCGCGTACAACCACGACGTGCTGGTCCGCCGCACCCCGGAGGGCCGGCCGGACTACGCCGACCCCGAATTCTGCCCGGCCATCTGGCGCGACCGCGCCCAGCAGGGAGGCTGACCATGTCACGGTACGACTGGGGTAGGACGCACCCGGGGATCGAGCGGCTGGAGCAGGCGGTCACCGAGCGCCGCGACGTGGTCGTCAAGCACCCCCTCTACGCCAACCTGGACACCCACGACGCGTTGGTCACCTTCATGGAGCACCACGTCTTCGCGGTCTGGGACTTCATGTCGCTGCTCAAGTCGCTGCAGCGCCAGCTCACCTGCGTCACCGTGCCGTGGATCCCGACCGGCCCCACCGGCAGCCGCCGCCTGATCAACGACATCGTGATGGTGGAGGAGAGCGACGAGCTGGGCGAAGGCTTCATCAGCCACTTCGAGCTGTACGTGCGGGGCATGACCGAGGCCGGCGCGGACACCGGCGCGGTGGACCGCCTGGTCGACCTGCTGCGCGCCGGCCGGCCGGTGACCGAGGCACTGGCCGAGGCCGGGGTGCCCGCCCCGTCCGCCGCGTTCGCCGGCACCACCTGGCGGATCATCGACACCACCCCGGTGCACTGCCAGGCGGCGGCCTTCGCGTTCGGCCGGGAGGACCTGATCCCGGAGATGTTCACCCAGGTCGTCGCCGTCAACGAGCGCAGCAACCGGCTGAACACCTTCGTCGACTATCTGGAGCGGCACATCGAGGTCGACGGGGAGCAGCACACCCCGATGGCCATGCAGATGCTCGCCGACCTCTGCGGCGACGACGACACCAAGTGGCGGGAGTGCGCGGACACTGTCAACGACGCGCTCGCCGCCCGGGCCAGGCTCTGGGACGGCATCCTGGCCGCCATCAAGGAGGGCCGCCCGGCGTGACGGACTCCGACCCGGTCCGGCTCTACCGCACGGTACGGCTGATCCGCCGCTTCGAGGAGCGGGCCATCGACCTGGTCCGCGCCGGGGAGATCGTCGGCGGCATCCACCCGTACCTCGGGCAGGAGGGGATTGCCGCCGGGGTCTGCGCCGCGCTGCGCGGCGACGACCTGGTGACCGGCACCCACCGCGGGCACGGCCACGTGCTCGCCAAGGGCGCCGACCCGGCCCGGATGCTCGCCGAGCTCTGCGGCCGGGTCACCGGGCTCAACCGGGGCCGGGGCGGGTCGATGCACGCCGCCGACTTCGGCGTCGGGGTGCTCGGCGCCAACGCCATCGTCGGGGCCGCCGGCGCGATCCTCACCGGAGCGGTGTGGGCGCGTCGGCGGCGCGGCGACGACGTGGTCGGGGCGACCTTCTTCGGCGACGGCGCGGTCAACGAGGGCATGCTCCTCGAAGCGTTCAACCTGGCCGCGCTCTGGCGGGTGCCGGTGCTGTTCGTCTGCGAGAACAACGGCTACGCCACCACCATGCCCGTCGCGGGCGCGGTCGCCGGCACCATCGCCGGCCGCGCCGCCGCCTTCGGCATGCCGGCCACCGCCGTCGACGGCCAGGACCCCGAGGAGGTACGCGACGCCACCGCGGCCGCCGTCGGCCGGATGCGCGCCGGCGGCGGCCCCGAGCTCCTCGAGGCCCGCACCTACCGCTTCGACGCCCACCACACCTTCGAGCACCAGGTACGCCTCGACTACCGCCCGCCCGAGGAGGTGGCCGCCGGCCGCTCCCGCGACCCGGTCGACATCCAGGGCGCCCGGCTGCCCTCCCCGGTCCGGGCCGAGGTCGACGCCGCGGTCGAGGCGGTCCTCGACGCCGCCGTCGACTACGCCCTGGCCAGCCCCGCCCCGGACCCGGCCACCGCCCTCGACCACCTGTACGCCAGCGGGCTCACCGCCCGGACCGGAGGTGGCTGATGCCCCGGCTCTCCTACCGCAGGGCGCTCACCCGGGCGCTCGCCGACGAGATGGCCCGCGACGAGTCGGTGTTCCTGCTCGGCGAGGACATCCGGGTGGCCGCCGCGAACGTCACCTCCGGCCTGCTGAAGAAGTTCGGATCGAAGCGGGTGCTCGACACCCCGCTGTCGGAACAGGCGTTCACCAGCTTCGCCACCGGCGCCGCCCTGGCCGGGGCGCGCCCGGTGATCGAGTTCCAGATCCCGTCGCTGCTCTTCCTGGTCTTCGAGCAGATCGTCAACCACGCCCACAAGTTCCCGCTGATGACCGGCGGCCAGTGCGCCGTCCCGGTCACCTACCTGGTGCCCGGCTCCGGCTCCCGGACCGGCTGGGCCGGGCAGCATTCCGACCACCCGTACAGCCTCTTCACCCACGTCGGGGTGACCACCGTGGTGCCGGCCACCCCGGCCGACGCGTACGGGCTGCTGGTGTCGGCGATCCGCTGCGACGACCCGGTGGTGGTCTTCGCCCCCGCAGGGGCCATGGAGCTGCGGGCCGACGTCGCTCTCTCGGATCTCGAGCCGGTCCCGATCGGGCGGGGATGCGTCCGTCGACCCGGGACGGACGTCACCGTGGTGGCCGTCGGACACCTGGTGCACGACGCCCTGGCGGTTGCCGACGAACTGGCCGACCAGCTGTCGGTGGAGGTCTTCGACCCCCGCACCCTGTACCCGTTCGACTGGGACGGCCTGCTCGGGTCGGTGGCCCGCACCGGGCGTCTCGTGGTGGTGGACGACTCCAACCGGTCCTGCGGCATCGCCGGGGAGATCATCGCCACGGTCGTCGAGCGGGTCCGGCTGGCCGCGCCGCCCCGTCGGGTCACCCGCCCCGACGGCGCCGTGCTGCCCTTCGCGCCCGCGCTGGACCGGGCCGTGCAACCCGGCCGGGAGCAGCTCACCGCCACCATCCAACTCTGCCTGAAGGACGCATCATGATCGACCCCGCATACCCGTGGCCGCCGCTCGGCCAGGCGTGGACCGACCTTCCCGAGTCGACCCGTACCGGGATGGTGGCCGCCGGCGCCGCCGCCTGGGAGAAGATCTTTCACGGCCGGGCCACCTACAACAAGCAGTGGCGGCTGGCCCGGCCGCCGGTGCTGACCGCCGACGCGTTCCGCGAGCTGAACGAGGTCTGCGACCGGATCGCCCAGCTCATCCTGGAGGCCTGCCAGCGCCGCGCCCGGACCGCGGGGGAGCTGCGCCGGCTGCTCGACGTGCCGGAGGGGGAGACCAGGCTCCTCGACGAGGACGAGGTGCTGCACGACGGGCTGCTCGCCGCGTACCGGCCGGACGTGCTCTACTCCGGCGGGGTGCCGTGCATCGTCGAGTACAACATCGACAGCAGCCTCGGCGGCGGCTTCGACGCCGACACGGTGATCTACCGGTACGCCGACCTCTACCGTTCGCACGGGCTGCTCGACGGGCTGCGGCCCGCACCGTCCCTGCTGGACCAGCGGTTCGTCGCCATCCGGGAGACCCTCGGGCTGGCCGACGGCGCCCGAGTGGCGCTGCTGATGGACTTCGACGCCGAGTACCCGGGACTGGACGACCCGGAGACCTTCGTCAAGATCCTCTCGCCGCTCGCCGACCAGGCCCGGCGCTTCGGCATCGACCTGGTCATCGGGCCGGTCTCCGGCGCCACCCTCGACGACCAGCGGCGACTCGTGGTGGACGGCGCCCCGGTCGACGCCCTGTTCCGGCTCTTCGTGCCCAACCGGGTCACCCCGAGCGCCGGCCTGGACGCGGTCGCCGGGGCCCTGGCCGCCGACACCCTGCCGATGTTCGTCAGCACCGCCGCCTGGCTGCTCAGCAACAAGATGAACTTCGCCTGGCTCTGGGCCGACCTGGACCTGCTCTCCGACACCGACCGGGCGCTGGTCCGCCGGTACGTGCCGCACACGGTCGCGCTCACCGCCGACCAGCTCGACCGGGCCCTCGCGGAGCAGGCCGACCTGGTGGCCAAGCCGGCCGGCGGCTCCGCCGGGCACGGGGTGCTCATCGGCCGGGAGATGAGCCCGGTGGCCTGGGAGGACGGCGTACGCGCCGCGATCGACGCGGGCGGCAACATCCTCCAGCGCTACCACGAGGCGGACCGGGTCACGATGGACTTCGTGCAGATCGAGACGGGGGAGACGGTCAGCGCCGAGGTCCCGTACAGCCTCGCCCCGTACCTGTTCGGCAGAACGGGTTCCGGCGCCCTGGCCCGAGTCGGCTACCCCGGCTGCGAAGGCGTCCTCAACCTGGCCCGCGGCGTCCTCATGACCGGCATCCTCCTCACCAACTGACCGGCCCCCGGTCGCGCCCCTGTCACGGTGATCAAGGAGTTTGCGTCAGAATCGGGCCCCCCGGGCGACGCGAACTCCTTGATCGACACGGCTCGGCGAAGGCCGACGCGATCGGGGGCGGCGCCTACGGTCGGCCGCGGAGCACCTGGTAGAAGGTCTCGGAGGTGAAGCGCGGGTGGGGCTGGTCGTGCCAGCCGATCTCCTCCGCGCGCCGCCGGATCGCGGCCCCGGCCGCCTGGGCGGCCTCCTCGTCATCGAAGATGGCAATGGACAGGCCGTTGCCGGTCTCGGGGTCGACCAGGTGGTACGCGGCCCGTAACCCCGGCACGGCCGCGGAGGCTTCGATCACCCAGTCCCGGTCATCGGTCGGCATCGGTTCCCACACTGCGACCCTGGCGATCACGACATTCCCCGATCTGTTGATCCGGTGCCCGAGGGCGGGGGTCGATGTCAGTATGGGCCACGCCTGCCTCACGACCGGCGTGTCGCCGAGCGGTGAACCCTGCGCCGGGGCGTCGCGGCGGGACACGTGACCGCGCCCTCGCGTTGATAATGATCGACGTGACCGTGCGATACGACGAGGTGCTCGGCCCGCTGCGTGAGGCGTACGACGCGCGGGCGGCCGAGCGGGACGGGCTCATCAAGGAGCCGTGGAAACTGGTGGAACGGCAGGCGTTCCGTGACCGGCTGGCGCCGGGCGCGCGCCTGCTGGAGATCGGCGCCGGCACCGGGCAGGACAGCGCCTACTTCCAGCAGGAAGGCTTCGCCGTCGTCGCGGCCGACCTGTCGCCGGTGATGGTCGAGCACTGCCGGGCCAAGGGCATCGAGGCCCACGTCATGGATTTTCTGCAACTGAGCTTCGCGGCCGGCTCGTTCGACGCGGTGTTCGCGATGAACTGCCTGCTGCACGTGCCCAACCACGACCTGCCCGCGGTCCTGGCGGCGATCCGCGGGGTCCTGCGCCCCGGCGGACTCTTCTTCCTCGGCGTGTACGGCGGTGACGAGAGCGCCGAAGGTCCAATCGACGGCGACGAACACGTGCCGCCACGCTTCTTCTCCTGGCGCACCGACGAGCAGTTGCTCGGCTTCACCACCGCATGGTTCGACGTCGTGGACTTCCACCCCGTCGACGCCGGCCACGGCCACCGGTTCCAGTCGCTGACGCTGCGCCGTCAGGAGGTCGAGTAGCGGCTTGTCGTACCGGGTGACCACGGCGCGGCCGCGATCCGTCAGCAGTCCGCCCGGCGCGGCGCCAGGTGGGCACCCAGCACCCGGAGGGTCTCCGCGGCGGCGATGGCGTCGCTGCGCGCGCTGCCGTGCCGACCGTCGCTGCTGTACAGGGACGGGTCGGCGACCGCCGGGTGGTCGGTGAGGTGCACGTGCAGGGTGCCGAGGCGCTCCGCCAGCCGGCCGGTGTGCGCCGACAGGCGGCGCATGCGTTCCCCCAGGCCGGCCTGGAGCGGCGCCGGCACGGCCGGGCTGTGCGACACGTCGAACATGCCCACCGTGATGACGTCCGCCCCGACGTCGGTGAGGGCGGCGACCATCGCGGCGAGCTCGGCGTCCACCGCATCCGGGTCGTAGCCGGGTCGGAACGCGTCGTTGCCGCCGCAGACCACCAGCGCCAGGTCGGGCGCGAAGTCCAGCGCCGGGGCGAGCTGCGTCGCCCGCACCTCGTGCGCCCGCAGCCCCCGCCGCCCCAGGTTCAGGTACGCCAGTCCCGGCTGGACGGCCCGCAGTTCGGCGGCGATCCGGTCCGCCCACTGCAGGTCCGGGTACCCCTCGACCGGCTCGCACATCCCCTCGGCCACGCTGTCGCCCAGCACCACGAACCGCCGCCACGGGTGGCCGCGCAACAGCTCCCGGCTCTCGCCCTCGCGCAGACACCACGGATCCGTCGCTTCGGTCAACGTCGATCCCACGCCCGCACGCTAACCGATCCGCACCGCCCCGTCGATCACGCGATCCGCCCCTCTCCTCGTCGCAGACTCCAGGTCGGTCGACGAGATCTTGGACAGTTGCCGCTCGCAGCGAACGTCAACTGTCCACGATCGGCGGCAGAGTGGTCGCGGACGGGGGGCGACGGCAGCGAGCGTGGCGGAGTGGTGCCGTCAGCGCGCGGCGAGGGCGAGCAGGAGGAGCGTCGTCACCAGGCCCGCGCCGGCCACCAAGAGCATCGGTCGGGGGGTCAGCACGGCGTGCCGGCGGTCGGCGATCAGCCGGGCCGGCGCCAGCCCGACCAGCGGCCCGAGCAGCGTGATGACCAGCGCCAGCACCGGCATGCCGACCGCCAGGTCGCCGCCGGAGCCGTGGCCCAGCGCCCGCGCCGCCAACCCCAGGGCGTACGCGACGACCGCGCCGCCGACCCCGCAGGCCACCAGCAGCGGGTTCGCCGAGCCGGGCAGCTCGCCCGGTTGGCGGGTACGGTCCAGCAGCTCGCGTACCCCGTGCAGCAGCGGGACGGGGTCGCCGGTGGCGTCTCGGGCCGGGCCGGGCGGGTCGCCCAGCCGCCGCCCGCCCGCGCCGACCCGGGACCGTAGCTGCCCCCACAGGTGGGTGGCCTCGGCGTCGACCCGCTCCACGAGGTCCCGCGCCTCGGCCGCCGCCGCCTCGGCCCGCCGGACCTGCTCGGTGGCCTCGGCGACGGCCCGGTCGGCGGCGGCGCACTGCTGGGCGTACCAGGTGTGCGCCTCGGCGCGTTGGGCGGCCACCCGGGCGGTCAGCTCGGCGAGCCGACGGATCTGGGCGGCGTACGTCTCACTGGCGACCGGTGCGTTCATCGGGATGGACCATAGGGGATGATCACCTGGCCGGTGCGGTGCACCGCCCGGTCGAAGTAGAGTCCGCGCCACGGCCGGGGGTACCAGTCCGGGCCACCGGTGCCGGGATAGAGAGCGCCGCTCAGCTCGGCGCCCTGCACGTCCAACGCCACCCATGCCCCGACCTGGTCCAGGCGGGCCCCCGCACCGCCCAGGTCGGCGCGCATCCGGGCCACCCCGCGCCACCACGCCAGGACATGGGTACGCCGTTCCGGCCCATCGTGCAGGATCCGGCGCAGCTGCTCCAGCCCGGTACGCCCGCCGGCCTTGCCGGCGAGCTGCCCGGCGGCCGCGTCGACCGCGTACAGCAGCAGGTAGTGCGGGCTGTTCCGGGTGCCCGGGGCGCCCAACGTATCGCCCACCTCGGCCATCAGCTCCGGCACGGTCTCCTCGTCGTACCAGGCGGCGTCGCCGGCCAGGTCCTCGTAGAGGGCGCGGGCGGCCGGGTCGGCGTCCGGGTCGAGGCAGGCGATGGAGAACCGGGCGGTGCCGGGCCGGTGCTGGCGCGCGAGGGAGCGGGCCACCGCGTCGAGCACCGCGCACGCCTCGTCGACCCGGGTGCCCAGCACGGCCAGGTTCCGCCCGGGGGCGCGAGGCAGCCGCAGCGCCGCCGAGCGGGCCTGTACGTCGATGATCTCCCCGAGCAGCGCCACCGGGTTGCGCGGCACGCCCTGCTCGGGGGCGGCCAGGGCGCGGAAGTCCGGTGCGTCGGCCAGCCGGGGGATCGCGTCGCCGTCGAAGAGCCGGGCCGGGGCGGCGTCCTGCGGGCGCATCCGCCACAGCCGATGCTGCAGTTCGCTCCAGGTCTCCCAGTCGCTGGCCGACGGGATGCGGGCCACCTCGTTCCCCTCGACCAGGCCGGACTCGGCATTGACCACGGCGTGGTGCCGGGGCAGTGACTGCGCCGCGTCGTTGCGTTCGGCCAGGATCCGCAGCGCCTTGGGCAGCGCGATCCGCAGGGTGAACTGGGCGACCAGCGCGGGGCGCCCCCAGAGCGCCTCGATGCCCCGTACGTCCTGCGAGGCGAGCACCAGGTGGATGCCCTGCGACCGGCCTCGCCGGGCCAGGTCCTCCAGCAGGTCGGCGGCCTCCCTGGCGACCACGTCCCGGCCGGCGAGCAGCGCCTGGAACTCGTCGACCACCGCGACGATGCGGGGCCAGTGCCCGGTCGGGTCCACCGCGCGCAGCTCGGCCAGCTTGGTGACCTCGTGCTTCTTCGCGGCGTCCGCCCGCCGGCGCAGCTCCTCGGCGAGGAAGCGCAGCAGCGCCAGCCCGAACTCGCGGTCGGTGTTGACGTTGATGCCGACCAGTCGCATGTGCGGCAGCCAGCTCGGGTCCCGCCGGCCCTGCGCGAACCGGGCGAAGGACACCCCCTCCTTGAAGTCCAGCAGGTAGAACTCCAGCTCGGCGGGGGAGTAGCGGGAGGCGAGCGCGCCGATCCAGGCGAAGATCAGGTTGGTCTTGCCGGTCCCGGACGGGCCGCCGATCAGCGCGTGCGGCGGGTAGTCGCCGAGGGTGAGCAGCACCGGCCGCCCGTGCGGGCCCTCGCCGATCGGCGCGGTCAACCCGTGCGCCGAGTCCTCCCGCCAGTACTCCTCGACCGGGGGGAGCAGGTCGGTGAAGGGCGCCGGCGGCGGGCCGGCGTTGACCCGGGAGGCCACCTCCCGGCAGGTCTCGGTGACCAGGGTGGCCGGCGGCGGCTCGTCGAGCACCACCGGCAGCCCGGCGATCCGGGCGTCGTCCGGCTCCACCACCACCCGGGTGACCGTCGGGTCGTCCGGCAGGTCGATGCCGCGGACCACCAGGTGCACCCCGCAGGCCGCCCCGGTGCGGACCACCCGGTCCAGTTGGCCGCGCTCGTGCCGGGACAGCTCGTCCCCGCCGAGCAGCACCGCCACCCGCCACGGCTCGGGCCGGCGGCCGGTCGCCGCGGCGAGGGCGCGCAGCGAGGCGTACTCGCCGGCGAGCACGGTCTCGTTGATCCGGCGGATCTGCTCCACCAGGTCGTCCAGCAGCTTGCCCAGCCCGCCGGGGCCGACGAAGGTGAGCAGCCCGGCGGTGCCGAGCGGGGCGAACCCGGCCAGCCCGCCGCCGAGGTGCTCGGGGTCGTACCCGAAGAGCCGCACGCCGCCCGGGTCGGCCCGGCCCACCGAGCGCAGCAGCAGCGCGGGCACCAGGGCGGCGATGCCCTCCCGGTCGCTGCCGGCCAGGTGCACGTGGCCGGCGTCGAGCAGCGGCACCAGCGCCGGCACCGGCTCGCCGCCGGGGATGCGTACCGCGCCGACCCGGACCGCGCCGGGGGTCTCGGCCCGGCCGGCCGGGGTGGGGCGCCAGTGGTCCCAGCGCGCGGACGCCGCGCCCGGCGCCTCCCGCTCGGCCGCCGCGGCGGCCCGCCGGGTCAGCTCCGCGATCCGCCGGGCGTGCCGGGCGTCGATCTCGGCCAGCCGGCGGTCGCGGGCGGCGCCCACCCGCTCCGGTACGGCCGCGGCGGCCCGCCGCACCCGGGCGAGCCGGTCCCGGCCGGCGGCCAGCTCCGCGTCGGCGGCGGCCAGCCGGTTGCGGGTTGCGCCGAGGGCCTCGGAGAGCATCCCCCGGACCCGCGACACCAGTTGGGCGCGGACGTCAGCCACGGGTCGGCTCCCGCTCGTCGGCGCCCGTGGGCAGGTCCCGCCCGAGCCGGTCCAGCAGCACGCCGGTGACCACTCCGGCGGTCACCGCCGGGTCCGCCGCGTGCGGCTGCTCCTCGTCGCCGGAGCGGCGCGGCGGGGGCATCCGGCAGACCCGGGTCAGCAGGGTGTCCAGCACCGGCGGCGGCAGCCCGGGCAGCAGGTCCCGCACCCGCCCGTCCAGTTCCCGGCGCAGCCGGCCCAGGTCGTCGGCGCGCGGCGGGTGCCCGAGCAGCTCACCGGCCAGGTCGCGCAGCATCGGCGGGGCGATCGCGGCCAGCCCCAGCCCGACGTCGGCGTGCGCGGCGCGCAGCTCGCGGTGCAACCGGTCCCGGTCGCCGGAGCGGACCCCGGTGACCACCCGCCGCAGCAGCTCGCGGGAGTCGCCGACCCGCTCGTCCGGCTCGTCCGGCGCCCCCTCCCGGCCGCCGGTCAGCTCCGCCACCCGCACCGCCCACCAGCGCCGCACCGTCGGTTGCTCGCCCGGCTCCGGTGCGCCGCCGGGGGCGGGCGGGGACGTCTCGCCCCGGGGCGCGTCGTGCTTCGGCCGGCGCCGTTCGCCGGTCGGGGCCGGCGCGCCGTCGGCGGCCAGCCCGATCGCCGCCAGGTACGCCGAGAGCTGCTCCTGGGCCACCCGCAGCGCGTACCCGGCGGTCTCGGCGTGCTCGGTCGCGGCCGACAGCTCCGGCACCCCCATCGGGTTGGCCGACTCCTGGCGTACCCAGCGCAGCCGCTCGGTGGCCTGGCCGAACTTCTCCAGGGCCAGGGCGAGCGGGGCGAGCGGCAGCTCCTCTGCGGCGGCGCGGACCTGCGCGCCGATGTCCTCGACGATGGACACGGCCCGGCCCTCAGAGGGTGGCGACGTAGAGCTGCGCCTGCTCGACCGCGACCAGGGTGGCGGCGAGGCACTCCTCCAGCTCCTGGCTGGCCTGGGTCAGCGACGCCTGGGCCGCCTCCACGGTCTCGTGCCCGCTGCCCTCCAGCGCGCCGGCCAGCGTCTGCTGCGCCTCGGCCAGCTTCTCGCCGGCCGCCTGCACGGCTGTCTGCCCGTCACCTATCTGTTGGAGGGCGACATCGATGGCTGCCTTCAGCTCGGCGACGCTCGCCACGGGGGACCTCCTGGGGGCAAGGGAGATCTCCATTACAACCCATCCCCACGGGTGGGCGAACATCCGCCCTCGCGGTGTTCCTGCCCCGTTGTCCGATTGTGCCGCTGACGTGCGCGAAGAGCCGCGACCGGCAGCCGCCCGGTCCCGCCGGTGAGACAACCGGTCCCGTCCACGGCCGGGCCGGGACGGTCAGCCGAGCAACCAGCGCGGCCCGTACACCTCGGCGCCCAGCGCTCCCACCCGGGACCGCAGCTCCCGGTCGGCGGTGACCACCACCCGGCGGCGGCGCGGCGCCGCCGCGACCAGGTCGACCATCGTGTCGTCGCCGGAGCCCGGCGCGGCCACCACGGCGACCCCGGGCACCGCCGGCACGCCCCGCGCCGCGCCCTCCAGCACCAGCACCACCTCCACCGGCGGCGGCAGCTCCGGGGGTACGCCCGTCTCGGCCAGCGGCACCAGCGCGTCGCGCAGCCGGGCGGCCGCCCCGGCCCGGTCCCGCCACCAGCCGTCCGGCCGCGAGCCGACCACGTTCGCGCCGTCGACGATCAGCAGCGGCCTGGTCTCCATGCCCCCAGCGTGCCACCCGGCCGCGTTTGTCGCGCCGAGCGCCGGGTAGCCACCGCCGACCGTGCCGCGCCATGCCGCGCCCCGGCCGTGCCGACCGACTGCGGAGGACAGAGATGATGGGACCCGGTGACTTCGGCAACGACCCGTGGGACGAGTTCCTGGCCCGCTACTTCGGCCGGGGCGAGGGGGGACGCCGGCCGGCGCACCGGGTCGACATCACCCGCCTGATGACCGCGGACGCGCGGGAGATGCTCGCCGACGCGGCCCGCCGGGCCGCCCAGAAGCACAGCAACGACCTGGACACCGACCATCTGCTCTGGGCGGCGTTGCAGCGCGAGCCGCTGCGCGACCTGGTACGCCGCGCCGGCGCCGACCCGGAGACCCTGCTCAACGCCCTCGGCGGGCGCGGTGACGGGGCGCCGCGCGGCGAGGTGCCGCCGAACCTGTCGCTCACCCCGGCGGCCAAGCGGGCGCTGCTCGACGCGCACCAGCTCTCCCGGGCGATGGGGGCGAACTACATCGGTCCCGAGCACATCCTGATGGCCCTGCCGCTCAACCCGGAGTCGCCGGCTGGCCGGATGCTCGCCGCCGGCCGGATCCAGCCCGAGTCGTTGCAGGCGGCCAGCGCCGAACGCGGCCCGATGGCCGGCCCGAAGCCCGACCGCGGCACCCCCACCCTCGACCAGTACGGCCAGGACCTCACCGACCTGGCCCGGATGGACCAGATCGACCCGGTGATCGGCCGGGCCGACGAGATCGAGCAGGCGGTGGAGATCCTGTCCCGGCGGACCAAGAACAACCCGGTGCTGATCGGCGAGGCGGGCGTCGGCAAGACCGCCATCGTGGAGGGACTCGCCGAGCGGATCTGCGACGGGGACGTGCCGCAGACCCTGATCGGCAAGCGGGTCATCCAGCTCGACCTGGCCGGCCTGGTCGCCGGCACCCGCTACCGGGGCGACTTCGAGGAACGCCTGAAGAAGGTGATCGACGAGATCCGCGCCCACCGGGACGAGCTGATCATCTTCCTGGACGAGATCCACACCCTGGTCGGCGCGGGCGGCGCCGGCAGCGAGGGCGGCATGGACGCGTCCAACATGCTCAAGCCGGCCCTCGCCCGCGGCGAGCTGCGGGTGATCGGCGCGACCACGCTGGACGAGTACCGGCGCAGCATCGAGAAGGACGCCGCCCTCGCCCGCCGGTTCCAGCCGGTGCTGGTCCCCGAGCCCAGCGTCGAGGACACCGTCGCCATCCTGCGTGGCCTGCGCGACCGCTACGAGGCGCACCACCAGGTCCGGTTCACCGACGAGGCCCTGGTGGCCGCCGCCGAGCTCTCCGACCGCTACATCACCGACCGGTACCTGCCGGACAAGGCGATCGACCTGATCGACCAGGCCGGCGCCCGGGTGCGGTTGCGCACCCGTACCCCCGCCGAGGACGTGCGCGACCTGGAGCGGCAGCTCGACGAGGTACGCCGGGACAAGGACCAGGCGGTCGCCGACGAGCAGTACGAGCGGGCCTCCTCCCTGCGCGACCGGGTGTCCGAACTGGAGGGCCAGATTCGGCGGGCCCGGGGCGACGGCGAGAACCCCGAGGTGCCCACGGTGGGGCCGACGGAGATCGCCGAGGTGGTCTCCCGGTCCACCGGCATCCCGATCAACCAGCTCACCGAGGAGGAACGCGACCGGCTGCTGCGCCTGGAGGGGTACCTGCACGAGAAGGTGGTCGGGCAGGACGAGGCGGTCAGCGCGGTCGCCGAGGCGGTGCGCCGCTCGCGGACCGGGTTGGCCGACCCGAACCGGCCGATGGGCAGCTTCCTGTTCCTCGGTCCGACCGGCGTCGGCAAGACCGAGCTGGCCCGGGCGCTGGCCGAGGCGCTGTTCGGCGAGGCGGACCGGATGGTCCGGGTGGACATGAGCGAGTTCCAGGAGCGGCACACGGTCAGCCGGCTGGTCGGCGCCCCGCCCGGGTACGTCGGCTACGAGGAGGCCGGCCAGCTCACCGAGGCGGTCCGCCGCCGCCCGTACGCGGTGGTGCTGCTCGACGAGATCGAGAAGGCCCACCCGGACGTGTTCAACATCCTGCTCCAGGTGCTCGACGACGGCCGGCTCACCGACAGCCAGGGCCGGACGGTGAACTTCAAGAACACCGTACTGATCATGACGAGCAACCTGGGCTCGGAACTGATCACCGGCACCCGACGCACGGTCGGCTTCGCCGCCGCCGGCGAGCCCGGCGAGCAGGAGTCCAACGAGCTGCGGGAGCGGCTGATGCGCCGGCTCCAGGAGAACTTCCGGCCGGAGTTCATCAACCGGATCGACGAGGTGATCATCTTCCAGCGGCTGGAGGCCGAGCAGCTGCGGCAGATCACCGAGCTGCTGCTGGAGGAGACCCGCCGCCGGCTGCACGCCCAGGACATCCAGGTCGACTTCACCACCGCCGGCATCGACTGGCTCGCCGAGCACGGCTACCAGCCCGAGTTCGGCGCCCGGCCGCTGCGCCGGGTCATCCAGCGGGAGGTGGACAACCGGCTCTCGCGGATGCTGCTGGAGGACCAGATCTCCCCGGGGCAGAAGGTCGTCGTGGACGCCCGGGACGGGCAGCTCGCCGTCGACGTGGCCGCCGGAGACCGTGACTACACCGCCGCGACGACGTCCCACCCCCGATGAGCCAGGAGGGCCCATCCACGAGGGAGCGGAGGGCGGACATGACCGAACCGGAGGAGACCCGGGAGGACACCGAACGCAGCGAACCCATCGTCGCGCCCCCGACGGCGAACCCGTCCCGGGTCAAGGTGCCGCCGGAGGGTTTGAAGCAGCAGACCGATGAGGGCGAGGGCGACCGGACACCGTCCGGGCCGCCGCCGGGAGAGGAGGCGTGATGGTACGCGGAGGGCGCGTGGATCCGGACGTCGACGCGATCTGGGACGACTTCCACGCCCTGGTGAACGTCCCCTCCGAGCAGCTGCGCCAGTGGCTGCTGACCCGCGGCTCGGGGGAGGGCGGCGTGTTCGGCCCGGACCCGGACATGAGTCTGCCCGAGCCGGGCCGGCACATCCTGCGGGTCCTGACCAAACGGAAGGTGGACCTGACCGGTGAGGACATCCAGGTGATGCGGGAGGCGATCGACCGCATCGAGTCCCTCATCGACGAGCGGCCGAGCCAGGGCAACACCGACAACGAGTGGCGGCACTCCCTGCTCGACCTGGGCCACGACGTGCTCGTCGAACGCTGACCCGGCCAGCCCGACGCCGTGCCCCTCGCGGGGGGCACGGCGTCGGCGCGCGGCGGCCTACTCCGATTCCATGCTGGGCAGTTGCAGGCCGGCGGCGTCAGCCGCCGCCTGCCGGTCCGCGCGGGCGCGTTCCTCCCGGCTGAGCAGGTTGGCGTACTCGGTGATGTCCGCCGGTTCCGGCACCTCCGGCAGCCGGCGCAGGAAGGTCTCGACGTCGGCGGAGGCGGCGGTGTGCGCGGCGGCCGCCTGCCGCAGCAGCTCCCGTTGGTCGGCGGCGGGGTACAGATCAGTCATGTCGCCGTGATACCCGCGTTCAGGCCGTTCGCACCCCGCCGGCGGTCACCGGCTGCGCGCCGAAGTCGGGGTGGCGCAGCAGCCAGGCCAGGTAGTCCGGGTGGTTCGCCAGCGCGTCGGTGTACGCGGCCACGGCCGTCTCCAGCACCGTCTCGGCGACCCGGGCGGCCGGCGCGTCCGGGTGCCAGCCGAGCACCAGCCGCCAGCGCAGCGGCGCACCGGCCAGCCGGCGGGTCACCAGCCCGGCCACCGGGCGGAAGGTGGCCTGGCACAGCGCCACCGCCTCGCCGGCGTCGACCAGGTCCAGGCAGGCGCGCACGTCCGCCTCGTACATCTTGCGGGGGGTGAAGCCGGCGCGGGCGCAGGCGGCGGCGAAGCAGTCGCCGAAGCAGCCGTCGCCGGGCGCCGCCACCCACTGCTCGCGTCGCAGGTCGGTCAGGCGGACCTCGGCGCGGCCGGCCATCGGATGGGTCTGCGGCAGCAGTACGAAGACCGGGTCGACGGCGACCTCCCGCCAGCTCAGCCCGAACTCCGCCGGCGGGCTGGCGTCCCCGCACACCCCGGTGAGCGCGAAGTCGAGCCGCCCGCCGGCAACCAGTTGGGCCAGCTCGTCCCCGGACCAGGAGGCGTACGTGGTGATCTGCACCTCGGGCTGCTCGGCGGCCAGCCGGTGCACCAGCCGACCGAGGATCGGGCTGTTCACCCCGCCGAACCGGTAGCGCCGCACCGGGTCCGCCGCCCCGGCGAGCCGGGCCGCCTCGTCCTGCAGGCCCTTCATCGCCGGCAGCAGTACCCGCGCCCGGTCCAACACCAGCTCGCCCAGCGGGGTGGGTCGCGCGCCCCGCCGGTCCCGTTCGAAGAGGGGGCCGCCGAGGGCCCGTTCGATGCGCTGGAGCTGGGCGGTGAGCGCCGGCTGCGCCAGGCCGAGGGTGGAGGCGGCCTTGGTGACGCTTCCCGTCTCCGCGATCGCGCACACCACCCGCAGGTGTCGCAGCTCCAGATCCATAGGGTGACGGTAGGACCACGAACCGGCGTGCGGAAGGGTTGTTCCGCCATCGGCGTATGCCGATCGGTCGATCCACTGGGCTCAGTGGCGGCGCGGCTGCTCCAGGTCCGACACGTGGGTACGCCGGCCGGTCACCGCGTCCCGGACCTTGTCCAGCACGCCCACGGCCGGCTCGACGATCTTGTTCCACGGCGGGGTGGCCGGCGTGCCCGGATGCGGCCGGGTGGGCGCCGCCTCCTCGGCGATCTCCCACCGGTTGCCCAACCGGATCAGCTCGGCGTCGGTGGCCACCTCCCGCAGCGGTACGACCAGCGCGGCGACCCGGCTGACGTGCCGGCGTACCCGGTCGGCCACGTCGGCGAGCGCCGCGTCCCCGGGCCCGGACAGTCCCTTCAGGGCGGTCAGCAACGCGGCGTCCGCCTCGATCTCCCGGTCCACCAGCGCGGCGCTCTCCGGCACGGCGGCCCGGGCGGCCGGGAAGAGGTACTGCTCCTCGGCCGAGAGGTGCCGGGACACCGCGGCGGTGAGCACGTCGAGCACCTCCCGCCGCCGCTCGGGCGTCGACTGCGGGTCGGTGACCTGCTCGGCCAGGCCGAGCAGGGCGCGGTGCTCCCGGTCCACGATGTCGACCAGGCTCCGCCCGCCCGGCCGGTACGCGTCGTCGGCGGCGGGCGGCAGCGGGGGCAGGGGAACGGTCATGGCGCCCTCCTCGACTACGGCGATCGACGGGTGTGGTGGTCCGGGGACGGGTGCGGCGGTACCCGCCCGCGCGATCCGCGAAACCGCCCCCGGGCGGGGGTGGGCCGGGCCTCCGGGCCGGCTGGTATGAAGAAGCGATGACGAGCGACGCCGCCTCCGCCCGACCGGACCCCACCGACGAGGTCGTGGACCTCTGCCGCGACCTGCTGCGCATCGACACCACCAACACCGGGGACAACGACACCAGCGTCGGGGAACGCCGCGCGGCCGAGTACGTCGCGGAGAAGCTCGCCGAGGTCGGCGTCGACGCCGAGCTCCACGAGTCCGCGCCCGGCCGGGCCAACCTGGTCGCCCGGATCCCGGGCACCGACCCCGGGCGGGACGCCCTGCTGGTGCACGGCCACCTCGACGTGGTCCCCGCCGACCCCGACGAGTGGTCGGTGCACCCGTTCTCCGGCGAGATCCGCGACGGCTACCTCTGGGGTCGCGGCGCCATCGACATGAAGGACTTCGACGCGATGGTGCTCGCCGTGGTCCGCGGCTGGCAGCGCGGCGGGGTGCGCCCGTCGCGGGACATCGTGCTGGCGTTCACCGCCGACGAGGAGGCCGGCAGCGACTACGGGGCGCACTTCCTCGCCCAGCGGCACCGGCACCTCTTCGACGGCTGCACCGAGGCGATCGGCGAGGTCGGCGGCTTCTCCTACTCCGTCGACGAGCAGCGCCGCCTCTACCTCATCGAGACCGCCGAGAAGGGCATCGACTGGCTGCGCCTGCACGCCAAGGGCCGCCCCGGCCACGGCTCGATGGTGCACGACGACAACGCGGTCACCGCGCTGGCCGAGGCGGTCGCCCGGATCGGCGGGCACCGCTTCCCGGTGGTGATGACCGACACCGTACGGGCGTTCCTGGCGGAGGTCTCCGACGTCCTCGGCATCGAGATCGACCCGGACGACCCGGAGACCGCGATCGCCAAGCTGGGCCCGATCGCCAACATCATCGGCGCGACCATCCGCAACACGGCCAACCCGACCCGGCTCAACGCCGGCTACAAGGACAACGTCATCCCGGGCCGGGCCACCGCCACCATCGACTGCCGCAGCCTGCCCGGGCAGTCCGAGGTGCTGGAACGGCAGCTGCGCGAGCTGGTCGGGCCGGACATCGCCATCGAGTACATCCAGCGCCAGCCGGCCCTGGAGACGACCTTCGACGGCGACCTGGTCGCCGCGATGTCCGCCGCGCTGCGCGCCGAGGACCCGGGCGCCCGCCCGGTGCCGTACATGCTCTCCGGTGGCACCGACGCCAAGGCGTTCTCGCAGCTCGGCATCCGCTGCTTCGGCTTCGCGCCGCTGCGGCTGCCCGCCGACCTCAATTTCTCCGGCCTGTTCCATGGCATCGACGAGCGGGTCCCGGTGGACGGACTACAGTTCGGCGTGCGGGTTCTCGACCGGTTTCTCCGCAACTGCTAACCGTGTCCGTCGCGTCACCCGTCGGCGCGGAATCTCCCCCATCGGAAGGGACTGCCTCACATGACCGACCAGCACGGTGAGCTGGACGCCGCCCTCGAGCGGGTGATCGACGCGGCCCGCGCCCACCTGGCCGCCGTCCGCGCCGCCCAGGGCCGGATCGACGACGACGCCGTCTGGCAGGCGTACGTCGCGTTGAACAACGCCTCCTTCGCGTACGACGAGCAACTGCTCGACGCCTTCGGCGAGGTGACGCCCTGGGACGTCGAGTCGATCGACCCGGACGAGGCGGACGAGCGCTTCGGCGCCATCGAGGGCGTCGAGGCCACCGACCCGCACCCGCGGGTCATCTCGGTGCGGCAGCGCCGCGACTACCGGGTGCCGAGCGTCTCCGCGCTGATCCGGGCGGCCGAGGCGGCCCGCCGTGAGGGCACCCCGGAGGAGGACGAGCCGGCCCCGGTCGAGGGGGTCGGCGAGGCGGTGCTGGAGCTGCTGCAGAGCGGCGACGGCTCGCTCAGCGCGCTGGACGTGCCCGAGCTGGAGCCGCTCGACGGCGTGGTCATGGTCAGCGAGGTCGGCACCCCGGTCGACCTGGAGTCGTTCGACGACGACGACCCGGTGGGCCCGTTCCAGCCGGCCGCCGACGACCGCCTGGTCGGCCGGCTCGACGAGCACCCGTTCCTGGAGCTCGACGAGGAGCACGACCACGCCCACTAGGCCCTGGGCCGTGACGCCCCCGGGACGCGACCCGCTCCGGTCCGCGTCCCGGGGACCAGCGCCACGGGCGGCCCAGCTCCCGGCTGCTCGCCGACGACGGTCCGCCGGCTCAGTCCAGACCGCGCCGGCCCGGTGTTCAGAACGGCTTGACGACCACCGCGTCGGCCGGCCAGCCGCGCTCCGCCCGGAGGTGTCGGCGGGCAGCCTGACACGCACGTGCCTCGCCCGCGACGTACGCGACGCCGGGTGCGGCGGGCAGGTCGAGTGCGCGCAGGGCCTGGATGATCCCGTCGGGCCTGTCCCGGTGGATCCAGGTGAGCTCGCCGGCCCGGTGCAGGGGCACGCGGTCGTCCGGCCCCCGGACCTCGATCACGCCGTGCACCCTGGCATCGGCGGACAGGGCACGCAGCATCGCCGCGAACGCCACGGACGCCGTCTCGTCCCCGACGAACAGGTGGTACGGCACCCCGGGGCGGGGCACCAGCCGTCCCTGCGGTCGGGTGAGCGCCACCGGCTGGCCGACCCGGACCCGGCGGGCCCAGCGTGTACCCGGGCCGGCCGACGGATGGTCCAGCACGCACAGGTCCAGGTGCTCGCCGTCGACGTGATCGAAGACCGAGTAGCTGCGCAGGCGGGTGGCGTCCACCCGGACCCGGACGTGCTGTCCGGGGAGCCACGCGAGGCCGCGCAGCGACGGGCCGGTGAGCCGGATCCGGCGCATCCGCGGGGTGACGGGCTCGATCTGCCCCACCGTCGCGGCCAGCAGGAAGCGGTCGAGGAGGTTCACCGGCACAGCTCCCAGCGCTGTCCTGGACGGAGGCGCACGACGTCGAGGCCGGCCGGGGCCATCGCCTCGGCGTCGGCCGCCGAGCCGTGGCGCCGGAAGAGCAGCGACAGCAGATCGGCGGCGTGCGCGTCGTGGACTGGCACGAGCACCCGGGCGCCCAGCGCCTCCGCCCCGGCGACGGCCTCCCGGGGGCCCATGACCAGGGGCGGGCCGACCAGCGGCCGTAACCCGTTGGTGGGCAGCAGGGCCACCGCCACGGACCCGTGCCGGGCCCGGTACTCCGTCAGGTGTGCCACGTCCCGGATCTCACCCCCGAAGTAGACCCGGGTCTGTCGCCCGCTGAGCACGTACGCGTTGTTGCGCCACCGCAGCGTCCGTCCGGCGGGCGCCGCCGTCAGCGAGACGGTCGGGGTCAGTTCGCGGGTGTCGTGCCAGCGCAGCACCTCCACCCGGCGGTAGCCCAGCGCCCGGGCCTGTCGGGCCATCCGCCTGGTGCTGACGTACACCGGGGTGGTGGCCTTGCCGGAGTACTCCGCCAGCGCCCTTAGGTCCCAGTGGTTGGCGGCGAAGCTGCTGGCGACGATGGCGGTCAGCGGCGGCAGGTCGGTGATCGGCAGGCCGAGGGGTTCTCCGCGACGCAGGTACCAGCGCTCGGTGAACCACGGGTCGGTGAGCACCGCATGACCGTCCAGTTCGACCAGGACGCAGGCGTTGGCGACCCGGGTGAGGGCCAGGTTCGATTTGGTCATGCGGGCACGGTGCGGCTTAATGTGCACATGAAGTCAAGCCGCACGTTGACCATCGGCGAGTTGGCCGACCGGTTCGGGCTGGCCACCCATGTCCTGCGTCACTGGGAGGGTATGGGCCTGCTCGCGCCGGAGCGCGACGGCGGCGGCCAGCGTCGCTACGGCGAGACCGACCTGGTACGGGTGGCGTTGATCCTGATGGGCAAGGAGGCTGGTTTCGGGCTGCGCGAGCTACGGACGCTGCTCGGCACGGACAACCCGATGGACCACCCGGAGCTGCTGCGGCGGCACGTGACCGTGCTGGAGGACCGCATCGCCCGGGCGGCGGCCGCGAAGGAACTCATCGAGCACGCCCTGGCGTGCCCGCTGCCCTTCGACGAGTGCCCGCACGCGCGGGAGCGGATCCTGGCCCGCATCCCGGCCCGGTGATCCGTCGGCCGGGCCGGGTCGGGCGCCGACGGGCCCGGCCCGGCCAGGACGCCGTACTAGTACGAGAGGCCCGGCTGCGGCTGGTTCACCCGGCGGCGGCGCAGCATCACCTGCCGCGTCCCGTCCCGGTAGAGCCGCACCCGGGCCAACTCCCATCCGGAGAACTCCGCCTGAATCGCCAGCTGCGCCGCGGCGGTCAACCGATCGACATTCGCGGGCAACCGCAGCGGCGCGTATTCGTAGTCCATGCCCCCTATGCTGCCCAGCCCTCTGCCCCGCCGCCACCCCCTGTGGGTGACCTGAATCGCCCGTCGGGCGGCGGCCCCGGCTCAGCCGTCCCGTTCCGGGTAGCCGACCGGCACCGCCGAGACGTCGTCCAGGGCGGTGACGATCTCCTCCGGCAGCGTCATCCGCTCCACCTGGAGCGCGCCGAGCAGCTGCCCCACGGTACGGGCGCCGAGGATCGGCGCGGTCACTCCGGGCCGGTCCCGGATCCACGCCAGCGCCACCTCCAGGGGTGACACCCCCAGCCCGCCGGCCGCGGTGGCGACCGCCTCCACGATGCTGGAGCAGCGCGGCTCCAGGTACGGGGTGACGAAGCGCTCGAAGTGCGGGGAGGCGGCCCGGGAGTCGGCCGGGCGGCCATTGCGGTACTTGCCGGTGAGCACTCCGCGGCCCAGCGGCGACCAGGGCAGCACGCCCAACCCCATCGCCGCGCAGGCGGGCAGCACCTCCCGCTCCACGCCCCGTTCCAGCAGCGAGTACTCCACCTGGGCGGCGACCACCGGGGCCCGCCCCGGCCAGGCGGCCTGCCAGGCCGCGGCGCGGGCGGTCTGCCAGCCGGAGAAGTTCGACACCCCCACGTACCGGGCCTTCCCGCTGGACACCGCGTGGTCCAGGGCGGCGAGGGTCTCCTCCAGCGGGGTGTCCGGGTCGTACCCGTGCACCTGCCAGAGGTCGACGTGGTCGGTGCCGAGCCGGCGCAGCGACGCCTCCAGGGTGCGCAACAGGTGACCCCGGGAGTTGTCCCGGCGGCGACCGCTGCCCGGCCGCAGCCCCGCCTTGGTGGCGATGAGCAGCTCGTCGCGGGGGACCAGGCTGCCCAGCAGCGAACCGATCACCGACTCGGCGTCGCCGTCGGCGTACACGTCGGCGGTGTCCACCAGGTTGCCGCCGGCGTCGAGGTAGCTCTTCAGCTGGGCGGCCGCGTCGTCGGCATCGGTGTCCCGTCCCCAGGTCATGGTGCCGAGCGCGAGCCGCGAAACCGCCAGCCCGCTTCGGCCGAGCGGTCGCTGTTGCATGGGTGAACCTTATTTCGAACCTGCCGTCACGGACATCCTCGCCCGGAGTCAACTTCCTGCTCCACCGTCCGGCCGGGTGTGACGTGTTCGGGGTGAGCCGGTGATCGGCGCCGCCACCCGCATTGCGTAACCTGATGCGACCTGTGGTGCGGATGGTGGGAGGACCAGTGCGACTCGGGCTCAGCCTCGGATACCAGACGGCGTGGAGCACACCCGCCGACCACCTGGCTCTGGCCCAGGAGGCGGACCGGCTCGGCTACTCGGTGGTGTGGGCCGCGGAGGCCTACGGCTCCGACTCGCCGAGCATGCTGGCCTGGATGGCCGGCCAGACCGAGCGGATCGACGTGGGTGCCGCGGTGATGCAGATCCCCGCCCGTACCCCGGCGATGACCGCGATGACGGCGGCGACCATCGACGCCCTGTCCGGCGGCCGGTTCCGGCTCGGCCTCGGGGTCTCCGGCCCCCAGGTCTCCGAGGGCTGGCACGGCGTCCGGTTCGCCAAGCCCCTCGCGCGGACCCGGGAGTACGTCGACATCGTGAAGCTCGCGATCGCCCGCAAGGAGGTCGCGTACGACGGCGAGCACTACACGCTGCCGCTGCCGGACGGGCCGGGCAAGGCGCTGCGGCTGGGCTTCCACCCGCCCCGCGAGCACATCCCGATCTACCTCGCGGCGGTCGGCCCGAAGAACCTGGAGCTGGCCGGCGAGATCGCCGACGGCTGGCTGGCCGTCTTCTACGCCCCGGAGTTCGCCGAGGAGCAGCTCGCCTCGGTGCGGGCCGGGCGGGCCAAGGTGGGCAAGGAGCTGGCCGGCTTCGACGTGGTCCCGTCGGTGCCGGTGGTGGTCGGCGACGACATCGCCGGCTGCGCCGAGCTGGTCCGCTGGTACGCCGCCCTGTACGTCGGCGGCATGGGCAGCCGGCAGCAGAACTTCTACAACCAGCTCGCCACCCGGATGGGCTACGGCGACGCCGCCCGCGAGGTGCAGGACCTGTACCTGGCCAAGCGGCAGCGCGACGCCGCCGCCGCGGTGCCCATGGAGTTCATCGACCGCACCTCGCTGCTCGGCCCGAAGGAGCGCATCGCCGAGCGGATGCGGGACTACGCGGCGGCGGGCGTGACCACCCTGTCGGTGACCCTGTTCGTCGCCGACCGGGAGAGCGGTGTGCAGACCCTGCGTACCGTCGCCGAGGCCCTCGACCTGGCCGGGGTCGGCGAGTGACCTGGGTCGAGGCCATCGTCCTGGGCATCGTCCAGGGGCTCACGGAATTCCTGCCCGTCTCCTCCTCCGGCCACCTGCGGATCACGTCGGCGATCTTCTTCGGCCGGGACGCGGGCGCGTCGTTCACGGCGGTGACCCAGCTGGGCACCGAGGCGGCCGTGCTCATCTACTTCTTCAAGGACATCTGGCGGATCGTCCGGACCTGGTTCCTGGGGCTGGTGGACCGCTCGGTCCGGTCCAGCCTCGACTACCGGATGGGCTGGTACGTCATCATCGGCACCATCCCGATCGGGCTCTTCGGGCTGGTGTTCAAGGACCAGATCCGCACCGCCGGCCGGAACCTGTACCTGATCTCCTTCACGTTGATCTTCTTTGCGCTGGTGCTGGCCTTCGCCGAGTACTGGGGGCGGCAGACCCGCACGCTGGAGAACTTCCGGATGCGCGACGGTGTGGTCATGGGCTTCGCCCAGGCGATGGCGCTGATCCCCGGGGTGTCCCGCTCCGGCGGCACGCTCACCTTCGGCTTGCTGCTGAACCTGACCCGGGAGACTGCGGCCCGGTACTCGTTCCTGCTGGCCATCCCGGCCGTGGTGCTGTCGGGCGTGTTCAGCATCCCGGACGTCTTCGAGCCCTCCGCGCCCGGCACCGCCGCGCCGAGCGGCGCGCAGATGATCGTCGCCACGGTGATCGCCTTCGCCATCGGCTACGCGGCCATCGCCTGGCTGCTGCGCTACGTCGCCCACCACACCCTGTACCTGTTCGTGCTGTACCGGGTGGCGCTCGGCACCCTGGTGCTCTGCCTGCTGCTCACCGGGACGATCAGCGCCACCTGAGCCCCGGACCCAGAGACGCCGCTGGCCGGCACCCCTGTCTCGGGGTGCCGGCCAGCGGCTTTCGTGTGCTGTGTGGGTCAGCTGTTCCAGTGCTGGGCGACGATGTCGGCGGCCTGCTGCTCCCACTGGGCGTAGGCGTCCGGGTACGCGGAGACCTGCACGGTCTGGGCGGCCTCGGTCAGCGGCATGTCCTGCCACCCGTCGACCTGCTTCAGACCCTTCTCGAACGCCAGGGTCGAGTACTCGGGGTTGGTGATCTGCTCCGGAGTGCCCCAACCGCTGGAGGGGCGCTGCTGGAACAGGCCCAGCGAGTCGTGGTCGTTCTTGTCGCCGAGGTGGCCGAGGTTCTCCAGCTTCGACTCCTGCAGGCTGGTGGCGATCGAGATCACCGCGGCCCGCTCCGGCAGACCCGCCTTCTTGGTGGCGGCGATGATCGCCTTCGCGTTGGCGGTCTGCTCGTCGTTCAGGTCGATGCGCGACTGCGCGCCCTGCACACCATGCGGGATCAGCTTCGCCTGGTCGACGCCGGGCTTGTCGGCCTGCACGGCCACCGCGGTGACCGGCTTGCCCTCGACGGGGCGGGCGTCGGCGTGCGCGGCGATCGGACCGGCGAACACACCACCGGCGAAGGCCAGACCAGCAACACTCAGCATGCTCTTACGAATGATCGTGTTCATGAGACAAGCTCCATTCGGGGGTTGGCGTCCGCGCCGAGGGGGGTCAGCAACAGACGCAAGCACCGTCAGGCGCTCAAAAGAGGGGGAAAGTCTTGGGGGGTCATCCGGCTCGCGGGGCGTGGCCTCTTCGCGGCGCCGGGACCATGTGTAACGACCGGCGACCCAGCATCATTCCGGGTCCGTCACCCCGCCGTGCGGGGCGGTCTTCCTCGGCCGTTCACCGGTGTTCAACGACCCCGGCCCGCCCACCATTCCGGCCCCGGGATGCCGCCCGTCACTCGCAAACCAGACACACCGCTCACCCGCGACCAGGCCACCCAGCGGCCGGCACGCTCAGCCCAGCACCCGGCACGATGAGCCCAGCACCCCGCACGGTCAGCCCAGCCAGCGCCCGGCACCGGCCAGCCCAGCGCCCGGCCACGGTCTGCCCGCCGCCCCCCGGAGTCAGTGGAACGACATGGACGTCACCGGCCCCGGGAGACACCCATGGCGTTCCACCCATCGAGGCAGCGTGATCCGAGAACCGGACAACGGGTGCATACCCCCTGACGCTTCGACCCGGCCCCAGCTTGATCGAAGACGGGCGTAAAGCGGTGCCTATCTGACAGCACGGACACCGACGACATGCCGCAACCCGAGCCGTCTCGCGGGCGAGCGGAGCCGCCCGGCCCGACGTACCCCAGACCCGGACCACGCAGGCGGCACGCCCGGACGGCGCCGGACCACGACGCGGGTGTGGCCCGCCGTGACCGGCGCAGGGATCAAGCCTGACCGCCCGGAGCCGGGCACGGCGGGCCACACCCGAAACCGCAAGCACGACGAACCGTGACCCGGCAGGCAAGGAGCGGCCACACCCGAAACCAGCAACCACGACGAACCGAGACCCACCGGACGCGGCGCGGCCGGAAACAGTGACCAGCGACAACCGCGGGCAAAGCCCTAGGGTGGTCACCGTGGCGACCCTTCTGCTTCTGCGACACGGCCGGACCACCGCGAACGCCGACGGCGGCCTCGCCGGCCGGCAACCGGTCGAGCTGGACGAGACGGGTCGGGCCCAGGCCACCGCGGTCGGGGAGCGGCTGAAGGGGCTGCCGCTCGCGGCGGTGGTGACCAGCCCGCTGATCCGCTGCCGGCAGACCCTCGAGCTGGCCCTGCCCGAGGCCGAGCCGGTGGTCGAGGAGGGGCTGATCGAGTGCGGGTACGGCAGCTGGGAGGGGCAGCCGCTGAAGAAGCTGGCGAAGGAGCCGCTCTGGCCGGTGGTCCAGCAGCACCCGAGCGCCGCGGTGTTTCCCGACGGGGAGTCGATGGCGGCGATGTCGGCGCGGGCGGTCGCGGCGGTGCGCGCCTGGGACGCCCGGATCACTGCCGAGCACGGGCCGGAGGCGGTGTGGCTGGCGTGCAGCCACGGCGATGTGATCAAGGCCATCGTGGCGGACGCGCTCGGCGTACACCTGGATCTGTTCCAGCGGATCGTCGCGGACCCGGCGTCGGTCACGGCGATCCGCTACACGTCGCTGCGGCCGTTCCTGGTCCGGCTCAACGACACCGGCGGTGACCTGGCCGGCCTGGTGCCGCCACCGGCCAAGCGGCGCCGGCGGGCGGCGCGGAAGGCGGACTCGGACGCCGCCGTGGGGGGCGGCGCGGGGGCGGCCCGGTGAGTCGGCCCGCCACGCCCGGGACTCCTGCGCCCGGCTTCCGGCGTTCGCCCTGGGCGGATTCGACCTCGGTGGGCTGCGCGACGCTCCCACCCTCCGGATAGGGTCGTGGGTATGACCCACCAGGTGCACGCCTTCGAGCCGCCGGAGCGGTTCGTCGCCGGAACCGTCGGACCGCCGGGGGAGCGTACGTTCTTCCTGCAGGCGCGCGGTGGTGGCCGGCTGGTCAGCGTCGCGCTGGAGAAGGTCCAGGTCTCGCTGCTCGCCGAGAAACTGGAGGAGCTGCTCACCGAGGCGCAGCGCCGGTTCGGCGTCGAGCTGCCGGAGGCGGCGGCCGCGGTCGGCGACAACGATCCGCTGGACACGCCGGTCGACGAGGAGTTCCGGGTCGGCACGCTGGGCCTGGCCTTCGACGTGGACACCGCCACCGTGGTGATCGAGGCGATCGCCGTCGGCGAGGCGGAGGCCGAGGTCGAGCTGGGCGACGCCGACGACGACGAGGACGAGGATCCGGACGAGCCGGACGACGACCTCGACCGGCTCCGGGTCCGGCTGACCCCCGAGGCGACCCGCGCCTTCATCGAGCGGGCCCGCCGGGTGGTCAACGCCGGGCGTCCGCCCTGCCCGCTCTGCGGTCAGCCGTTGGACCCGGCGGGCCACCTCTGCCCCCGGCACAACGGTTACCACCGGTGACCTCGTCGGAACTCCAGCCCCGACAGGACGGCACCGCCGCGTTGCGACTGCTCAGCGACGGCGAACTGGCCCTGGAGGGGCGGCTGGTCGACGCCTCCAACACCACCCTGCGCGGCATCCTCGCCCTGGACGGGGTGACGGCCCGCTGCGTCTACAAGCCGGTACGCGGCGAGCGGCCGCTCTGGGACTTCCCGGACGGCACACTCGCCGGCCGGGAGGTGTCCGCGTACCTGGTCTCCCGGGCCTCCGGCTGGGACCTGGTGCCGCCGACGGTGCTGCGGGACGGCCCGTTCGGGCCCGGCTCCTGCCAGCTCTGGATCGACGAGCCGGACGACGCCGAGCCGCTGGTCGGGTTCGTGCCGGCCGAGGCGGTGCCGCCGCGCTGGTTCCCGGTCGCCGCGGCACGGGACGACGACGGGGCCGCGTACGCCCTGGCGCACGCCGACGACCCACGCCTGGCCCGGCTCGCCGTCCTCGACGCGGTGCTCAACAACGCGGACCGCAAGGGCGGCCACGTCATCGTGGGCCCGGACGACCGGATCTACGGGGTCGACCACGGCGTCTGCTTCCACGTCGAGGAGAAGCTGCGGACGGTCCTGTGGGGCTGGGCCGGCCGGGAGCTGCCCCCGGACGCGGTGGAGATGCTCGACGGGCTGGCCGGCCGGCTCACCGGCGACCTCGGTGACGAGCTCGCCGAGCACCTGACCATCAGCGAGGTCGCCGAGCTGGCGGCCCGGGTGGACCGGCTGCGCGAGACCGGCCGATTCCCGCTGCCCCCGGAGGACTGGCCGGCGATGCCCTGGCCGCCCATGTGAGCCGTTGTCGCGTTGATCACCAAGGGGATCGCAGCCGAGCGACTGACAGATCGTTAGGCTGGCGGTCATGGAGTCTTGGGCGGGACACGAGGTGCCACGGCTGCCGGGTGAGGGCGAGCCACTGAGGTTGTACGACTCGGCGCGGCAGGGTCTCCAGCCGAGCCGGCCGGACGGCGTCGCCGCGATGTACGTCTGCGGCATCACCCCGTACGACGCCACCCACCTCGGTCACGCCGCCACCATGATCACCTTCGACCTGGTGCAGCGGATGTGGCGGGACGCCGGCCTGACCGTGCGGTACGTGCAGAACGTCACCGACATCGACGACCCGCTGCTGGAGCGGGCCGAGCGCGACGGCGAGGACTGGAAGGTCCTGGCGATGCGGGAGACCGCCCTGTTCCGGGAGGACATGGAGGCGCTGCGGATCATTCCGCCGGAGCACTACGTCGGCGCGGTGGAGTCGATCCCGGACATCGCCGAGAAGGTCCTCGTCCTGCTCAAGGACGGCGCCGCGTACCGGCTCGACGACGGCACCGGCGACGTCTACTTCGACATCAGCGCCGCCCCCGAGTTCGGCTACGAGTCCAACCTGTCCCGGGCGGAGATGCTGGAGATCTTCCCGGAGCGCGGCGGGGACCCGGACCGGGCCGGCAAGCGTGACCCGCTCGACCCGCTGCTCTGGCGGGGCGCCCGGGAGGGCGAGCCGTCCTGGCCGGGCGGCGACCTGGGCCCGGGCCGGCCCGGCTGGCACATCGAGTGCGCGGTGATCGCGCTGAACCTGCTCGGCGACCGGATTTCCGTCCAGGGCGGCGGCAACGACCTGCTCTTCCCGCACCACGAGTGCTCGGCGGCGCACGCCGAGCGGCTCACCGGCCAGGCCCCGTTCGCCGACCACTACGTGCACGCCGGCATGATCGGCCTGGACGGCGAGAAGATGTCGAAGTCCCGGGGCAACCTGGTCTTCGTCTCCCGGCTGCGGGCCGACCGGGTGGACCCGATGGCGGTCCGGCTGGCCCTGATGAGCGGGCACTACCGCACCGACCGCTCGTGGACCCAGGAGCTGCTCACCGTCGCCGAGGAGCGGCTGGCCCGCTGGCGCCGGGCCGCCGCCGCGCCGGCCGGCCCCGCCGGGGACGAGCTGCTGGCCGGGGTACGCGCCCGGCTCGCCGACGACCTCGACACCGCCGGTGCCCTGGCGGTGGCCGACGCCTGGGCCGAGCAGGCCCTCGCCGGGGTCGCCGACGACGCCGGCGCCCCGAAGCTCTTCGCCGACACCGTCGACGCCCTCCTCGGCATCCGCCTCTGAGTCCCCGCTCCCGCCTTGATGGGCCCTCGTTCACGGAACGAGTGGTTATTCCGCCCCCGGTAGCCACTCTTTCCGTGAATCTGCGCGCAAGGCTCGGGCCGGCGGTGGGGCGGTCAGCCGAGGACGAGGCCCGGGTCGGGGTCGGGGTCCGCGGTCGGGGCGGGGACCTGGTACTCCTCGGTGAGGGTGGTCATCGGGCCGGGCCAGGTGGCCTGGGCGACCTCGATCGGCTTGCGCCGCTCGTCGTACGCGACGTGCAGCAGGTGCAGCACCGGGGTGTCGGGGCGGATCTGCAGCGTCTCCGCCTCCTCGCGGCTGGGCTGGCGGGCGCTGATGGTGTCGGTCGCGGTGACGTAGCGCCGCCCGGTGGCCTCCTCGGCCTCCTGGTAGAGCGGCCGCCCGAACGCCTCGGCCCGTTCCAGGGAGGTGCCGGCGGTGTCGGCCGGCAGGAACCACGAGGCCCCGACCTCGACCGGTGACTCGTCGGTGCGGACCAGGTGCCGCCGGCAGAGCAGCTCGGTGCCGTCGGGCACCCCGAACGCGTCGGCCACCTCGGGTGGGGCGGGGGAGCGGCCGACCGAGACGAGCTGCTGCCGGTACCGGGCGGCGAGGTCCGTGTGGTAACCGCGGAAGCCGCCGTAGCGGCCCCGGGAGAGCCGGTTCAGCCGCCGCCGGGTGCCCCGGACGTACGTACCGGAGCCGGGCTTGGTGATCAGGATGCCCTCGACCCGCAGCTGGTCGACGGCGCGCTGCACGGTCTGCTTCGCCACGCCGAACATCTCGGCGATGGCCGGGATCGACGGCAGCCGTTCGCCGGGCGCCCAGTCGCCCCGGCGGACCTGGGCCTTGAGCTGCGCGGCGATCTGCCGGTGCGGGAACTCCGCCGCACCCGGGTTGATCTGCATGCCCCGCCTCCTCATGGACAGCTAGGTTCCTAGGATGCCGTAGAGGGAGTGAGCGCGCCACCCCGGACACGAAGAAACCGGGCCCCGACACGGAGCCCGGTTTCCCCGGTGGTTCACCAGGAGCCGGCGGTGGGGCCGGCGGAGCCACCCCGGCGGCGCAGGTACTTCTCGAACTCCTGGGCGATCTCGTCCCCGGTCAGCGGGGTGATGCCGGCGTCGCCGACCCGCTCCTCCAGCTCGCGGACGTACTCGCCCAGCTCGGCGTCCTGCTCGGCGGCGTTACGCACCCGCTGCTCCCACTCGGCGGCCTCCTCGGCGAGGTCGGCCATCGGCACCGGCAGGTCGAGCACCTCCTCGACCCGGTGCAGCAGCGCCAGGGTCGCCTTGGGGCAGGGCGGGTTGTTCGCGTAGTGCGGCACGTGCACCCAGAACGACACCGCGTCGACCTCGGCCCGCGT
The DNA here is from genome assembly GCF_043197935.1 of Micromonospora sp. NPDC048930. Taxonomy (NCBI): domain Bacteria; kingdom Bacillati; phylum Actinomycetota; class Actinomycetes; order Micromonosporales; family Micromonosporaceae; genus Micromonospora; species Micromonospora sp. NPDC048930. Next base: position 304,748 of record NZ_JBICUB010000001.1, on the reverse strand, counting down.
GCAGGCGTCGTGCAGCACGCCGACGATGCCGGTCGGGCCGTCGTAGCGGGTGGGAGTGAGCTGGTAGCGCTTGGCCGCGTCGGCGTCCGACGCGCTGCCGCTGATCGGCAGCGGCCGGGTGTACGGCACGTCGGCCAGCAGTGCGCCCAGCAGCACCACCCGCTCGACCTCCAGGCTGTGGCAGATCTCCAGCACCTGCTCGCAGAAGGTCCGCCAGCGCATGCTCGGCTCGATGCCGCGGATCAGCACCACGTCCCGGTCGGTGCCCTCGGGGCTGGCCACCATGAAGCGCGTGGTCGGCCACTCCACCCGGCGGGTCTCCCCGTCGGCCATGGTGATGGTCGGGCGGCTCACCTGGAAGTCGTAGAAGTCCTCCGGGTCCAGCTCGGTCACCTGCCGGGCCTGCCAGACCTGCTCCAGGTGCTCCACCGCCGCGGTCGAGGCGTCCGCGGCGTCGTTCCATCCCTCGAAGGCCGCGATGGCGACCGGGGACCGCAGCACCGGCAGTCCGTCGAACTCGGTCACGCCGTCACCTCACCCTGCTGGCCGGCAGCGGCGCCGGGTCGCTGCCCGAACGTCCGCCCGCCTGCGACACCTCCAGCTCGGCCGGCGGCCATCATTCGGCCTCCGCGCCGTTGGGCGGCGCTCCGGACCGAATGACGGCCGGTCGAACGCCGCGCCGCGACCTGGAGCCGTCGCACGGTCGCGTCCCTGATGTCCTTCACGTCCGCCAGCCTACGTGCCGGTGTGGGATGCGGCCCGCCGGCCGCGCCGGTCGGCGAGCCCGACCACACGGACGAAACGGATGAAGCGTGCACGGTGATCCGGCTGACAGTATGTGGGAACCCGTGCGTGCCACGACCCGGTGCCGAACTGCCGCACTAACCTGGCCCTGTGCGGACTTCGTTGCTCGACGTGCTGGCCGACCGGATCCTCATCGCCGACGGGGCGATGGGGACGATGCTCCAGGCGGCCGACCTGACCCTGGACGACTTCGACGGCCTCGAGGGCTGCAACGAGATCCTCAACGTCACCCGACCCGACGTGGTGCGGGGTGTGCACGAGGCGTACCTGGCCGCCGGGGCGGACTGCGTCGAGACCAACACCTTCGGCGCCAACCTGCCCAACCTCGCCGAGTACGGCATCGCCGAGCGCATCCGGGAACTCTCCGCGGCCGGGGCGCGGCTGGCCCGCGAGGCGGCCGACGCGTACGCCACCCCGGAGCAGCCCCGCTTCGTGCTCGGCTCGATGGGGCCGGGCACCAAGCTGCCCACCCTGGGCCACGCCAGCTACGCGTCGCTGCGGGACGCGTACCAGGAGAACGCCGCCGGCCTGATCGCCGGCGGGGCGGACGCGCTGATCATCGAGACCTGCCAGGACCTGCTCCAGGTCAAGGCCGCGGTGGTCGGGTCGAAGCGGGCGCGGGCCGAGCTGGGCCGGGACGTCCCGATCATCTGCCAGGTCGCCGTGGAGACCACCGGCACCATGCTGCTGGGCAGCGAGATCGGCGCCGCGCTCACCGCCATCGAGCCGCTCGGCGTCGACCTGATCGGGCTCAACTGCTCGACCGGCCCGGCCGAGATGGGCGAGCACCTGCGCTACCTGTCCCGGCAGTCGCGGATCCCGATCTCGGTGATGCCCAACGCCGGCCTGCCCGTGCTGACCGCCGACGGGGCCTACTTCCCGCTGACCCCGGTCGAGCTGGCCGACGCGCTGGAGCGGTTCATCACCGACTACGGCGTCGCCCTGGTCGGCGGCTGTTGCGGCACCACCCCCGAGCACATCCGGGTGCTGGTGGAGCGGCTGCGCGGCACCCGGCCGGTGGCCCGGGAGCCGAAGCCGGAGGCGGGTGTCTCCTCGATCTACCACCACGTGCCGTTCGCCCAGGACTCCAGCGTGCTGATGGTGGGGGAGCGGACCAACGCCAACGGCTCCAAGGCGTTCCGCGAGGCCATGCTCGCCGCCGACTGGCAGGCCTGCGTGGAGATCGCCCGGGGCCAGGCCCGGGACGGCTCGCACCTGCTCGACCTCTGCGTCGACTACGTCGGCCGGGACGGCACCACGGACATGCGCGAGCTGGCCGGCCGGTTCGCCACCGCCTCCACCCTGCCGATCATGCTCGACTCCACCGAGCCCGCGGTGATCGAGGCCGGGCTGGAGATGCTCGGCGGGCGCTGCGTGGTCAACTCGGTCAACTTCGAGGACGGCGACGGCCCCGACTCCCGCTACGCGCGGGTCATGCCGGTGGTCAAGGAGCACGGCGCCGCGGTGGTCGCGCTGCTCATCGACGAGGAGGGCCAGGCCCGCACCAGGGACTGGAAGGTACGCGTCGCGGCGCGGCTGATCGAGGACCTGACCAGCCGGTGGGGGATGCGCCAGGAGGACATCCTCATCGACGCGCTGACCTTCCCGATCGCCACCGGCCAGGAGGAGACCCGCCGCGACGGCGTGGAGACCATCGAGGCGATCCGCGAGATCGCTTCCCGCTACCCGGGGGTCAACTTCACCCTCGGCGTCTCCAACGTCTCCTTCGGACTGAACCCGGCCGCCCGGCAGGTGCTCAACTCGGTCTTCCTGCACGAGTGCGCGCAGGCCGGCCTCACCTCGGCGATCGTGCACGCCAGCAAGATCCTGCCGATGTCGAAGATCCCCGACGAGCAGCGCGAGGTCGCCCTCGACCTGGTCTACGACCGCCGCCGCGAGGGGTACGACCCGGTGCAGCGGTTCATCGAGATCTTCGAGGGCGTCGACGCCGCCTCCGCCCGGGCCACCCGGGCCGAGGAACTGGCCGCGCTGCCGCTGGACGAGCGGCTCAAGCGGCGGATCATCGACGGTGAGCGCAACGGCCTGGAGGCCGACCTGGACACCGCGATGGCCGAGGGGCGCAGCGCGCTGTCGATCATCAACGAGCTGCTGCTGGACGGCATGAAGGTGGTCGGTGAGCTGTTCGGCTCCGGGCAGATGCAGCTGCCGTTCGTGCTGCAGTCCGCCGAGGTGATGAAGACCGCGGTGGCCTACCTGGAGCCGCACATGGAGAAGACCGACGACGGCGGCAAGGGGCGGATCGTGCTCGCCACCGTCAAGGGCGACGTGCACGACATCGGCAAGAACCTGGTCGACATCATCCTGTCCAACAACGGCTACGAGGTCGTCAACATCGGCATCAAGCAGCCGATCAACGCGATCCTCGACGCCGCCGACCAGCACCGGGCCGACGCGATCGGCATGTCCGGGCTGCTGGTCAAGAGCACGGTCATCATGAAGGAGAACCTGGCCGAGATGGCCGCGCGCGGGGTCGCCGAGCGCTGGCCGGTGCTGCTCGGCGGGGCGGCGCTCACCCGGGCGTACGTCGAGGACGACCTGCGGTCGACGTTCCCCGGCCAGGTGCACTACGCCCGCGACGCGTTCGAGGGGCTGTCCCTGATGGACCGGGTGATGGCCGCCAAGCGCGGCGGCGCCCCGGTGGTCGACGCGGAGCGGGAGGCCGCCCTGGCGGCCCGCCGGGAACGCCGGGAGCGGCAGCGGACCCTGGTCCGCGAGGCGCTGCCCGAGCTGGACGACGCCTCGGTGCGCTCCGATGTGGCCGTCGACGTGGCGGTGCCGAAGCCGCCGTTCTTCGGCACCCGGGTGGTCAAGGGGGTGCCGCTGGCCGACTACGCGGCGCTGCTCGACGAGCGGGCCACCTTCCTGGGCCAGTGGGGGCTGCGTGGGGCCCGCGGCGGCCAGGGCCCGTCGTACGAGGAACTGGTGGAGACCGAGGGTCGGCCGCGGCTGCGCTACTGGCTGGACCGGCTCACCGCCGACCAGGTCCTCGAGGCGGCCGTGGTGTACGGCTACTTCCCGGCGTACTCCGAGGGCAACGACCTGGTGGTCCTGGACGAGCAGGGGCAGCGCGAGCGGGCCCGGTTCTCCTTCCCCCGCCAGCGCCAGGAGCGGCGGCTCTGCCTGGCCGACTTCTTCCGCCCGAAGGGCGAGGAGCTGGACGTGGTGGCGTTGCAGCTGGTCACCGTCGGCCAGCCGATCAGCGAGTACACGGCCAAGATGTTCGCCGGCAACGAGTACCGCGACTACCTGGAGGTGCACGGCCTGTCGGTGCAGCTCACCGAGGCCCTGGCCGAGTACTGGCACCGGCGGATCCGGTCCGAGCTGATCCTGCCGGGCGGGCGCAGCGTCGCCGACGACGACCCGGCGGACCTGGCCGGCCTGCTGCGCACCGACTACCGGGGCTGCCGGTACGCGTTCGGCTACCCGGCCTGCCCCGACCTGGAGGACCGGGCGAAGATCGTGGAGCTGCTGGGCGCGGAGCGGATCGGGGTGCAGCTGTCCGAGGAGTTCCAGCTGGTGCCGGAGCAGGCGACCGACGCGATCGTGGTGCACCACCCGGAGGCGAACTACTTCAACGCCAAATAGCGTACGACGGCGGCGCACGTGCGCTGACCTGCTCGAACATGTGTCACGCCTCCTTGCTTGGGCGCATGGTGGGCACATCGCGCCGGAACACGTCGTCGATCGCCTGGCGCGTCCGGTCGTCGTCGTCCGGCCAGAGGTGCGCGTACACCCGCAGCGTCATGGCCGGGTCGGCGTGGCCCAGCCGCTCGGCGACCGCCTTCGGGTTGTGGCCGGCACCGATCAGCACCGACGCGAAGAAGTGCCTCAGGTCGTGGCACGTCACCTCGGGTAGCCCGGCCGCGGTCCGGGCCGGCGCCCACACGTCCCGGTTGAATCGGTTGCGGTGCAGCGGCTGCCCGTCGTCGTCCCGGAACACGTACGCCTCCCGGCTCCGGGAACCGTGGGCCTCGAGGTGCGCCGCCAGGGCGTCGACCACGACCCGACCGACCGGCAGCGTCCGGTAGCTGTGCCGGTTCTTCAGCGGACCCGGAACCACGGTTCCGCTCGGACCTGGCTGGACCTGCCGGTCGACGGTCAGCGTGCGGCGGAGAAAGTCGACGTCGGCGACCTGCAAGCCGAACAGCTCACCCTGCCGCAGGCCGGTGCCCGCGCCGACCACGACCAGCGCCCGGTACCTCGGAAGAATTCTTCCGGCCAGTCGCTCGACCTGCTCGACGGTCAGCGGCGTGATCTGCTGGCGGGGCAGTTCGGGCAGCTTGACCCGGTCCGCCGGGTCGTACGGGATCGCCCGGTCCCGCACAGCCGCCGACAGGATCGCCCGCACCGTGGCCCAGATCGGCCGGACCGACGACGGCGCGACCGGCAGGCCGGTCACGAACGCCTGTAGCTCGCTGGCCACGATCTGCGCGAGCGGCCGGGGGCCGAGCACCGGGTAGACGTGCTTCGTGAGCTGCGACCGGGTGCGGGCGGCGGTGTTCGGCCGGTGCGGCTGCATCGCCCGCCACCGCTCGGCGTACGCCTCGAACGTCACCCGCCCGGCGGCCGGGTCGACGTAGGTGCCGCTGTTCAGCTTGTGCTCGACCTCGGCGCGGAACCTGTCAGCGTCGAGCTTCCGGGCAAACCCGCGCTTGCGCTGCTTGCCGGCCTGGTCGCGCCACCGAACCACGTACGGAGTCTTCCGCCGTGTCGGATCGCGCTCAACTGTCGCCATCGCCGACCGCCCGGCTCTGCCGATCGATGGTCTCCGGCGTCCAGGTGCCAGCCGGCGGAGACCACTCCGCCTCCGGCACCTCCGAGAAGTACCGCCGCGCGTCAACCCGGGCGATCGGCGTCTGCCCACGGATCCACGCCCGCACGAAGCTCGGCACGCTAGTCGGCCCCTCCGGCGTGATCGGGTACGGAGCCCGGTCCGACTCGGCCGCATCCAAGGGCGGCACGAGCAGGTGCACCGGGGCGACGCTCAGCACGTACGCCAACGCCAGCAGCTCCTGCACCGTGACGAACCGCCGGCGGCCGGTCTCGAGGTTCGCCACCACCGTCTTGTCGAACGGCACGCCGACCGCGCGCATCCGCTCCGCCAACTGCTCTGCCGTCAGCCCGTACCTAGTACGTAGCTCTCGCACGCGTTGGGCGACTACGGCTGTCGGGTGATCCTGCCTGCTTGCCACACGAGCAAGATAGCGCGTCTGCTTGACAAGCGCCAGAACCTATTGCGAGGCTTTCCAAAGTTGCTCGACAAGCATTGCGACTTGCTCAGGAGGCAAGATGGCCGACAGGCGGCCCCTCGCGACCTCGGCGGAGGTTGCGGAATTCCTCGGCGTCCCGGTGGCCACCCTCGATCAGTGGTCGTACCGAGGAACCGGCCCGCGGTTCTCGAAGGTGGGCCGGCACCGGCGCTACCGGTGGTCCGACGTGGAGAAGTGGCTCGACCAGCAGGCGAAGGCGGCGGCCTGACGATGGCCCAGATGACGAACGCCCGCCCCGGGGCTGGTTCCGGGACGGGCGCCACGACGGCCGGCGAGCACGTCCCCGACAGCGTAACCGACCTGACCGACAAGCCGCAGCGCGCCGTGCCGGGCTGGCTCTGGCGCCGCGGCGGCGACCCGGTCAACGCCCGGCGGCGGATCGCTGCCCAGCTCGACGACCTGCTCGGCGTCGATCGGCGCCGCGAGCCCGTGCCGTACGCCGCCGGCGGCATGACGCTGGACCTGGCCGCCCGGGAGGCCGCCGCGTGAGCGACGTCCAGTTCTGCCCGGTGTGCCAGGAGTTGCTGCCGGACTACTGCCGATGCCCACCGACTGCGTCATCTGACGCACCTGCGGAGAATTCCGCACCTGCTCGCCGCCTAGTGCTGACTCCGGCGTCGGCCATCGAGCCGGAGCCGGTGGTGTGGGCGTGGGAGGACAACGGCGAGGGCCGCATCCCGTCCGGGTCGCTGTCCGTCGCCGCCGGCCGCGAGGGCACCGGCAAGTCGTCCTTCGGGATCTGGCTCGCCGCGCAGATCACCCGCGGCACCCTGCCCGGGCAACTCCACGGCCAGCCCCGGCCCGTGATCTACGCGGCGGTAGAGGACTCGTGGAAGCACACGCTCGTGCCGCGGCTGATGGCGGCCGGCGCGGACCTGTCGATCGTGTTCCGGTGCGAGGTCTACCAGGACGACGCGCTCGACACGACGCTGTCCCTGCCGCTAGACAACGTCCGGCTGGAGGCAGAGCTCCGCCGGCTGCACGCTGGGCTGCTGGTGCTCGACCCGCTCATGTCGACGATCGGCGCGAAGATCGACACCCACCGGGAGCGGGACGTACGGACCGCCCTCGACCCGCTCGCCCGCCTCGCCGACCGCGCCCGCTGCGTCGTGCTCGGCATCGCCCACTTCAACAAGGGCAGCGGCAACGACCCGTCCTCACTCATCACCGGCTCGGGCGCCTTCAAGAACGTGCCCCGCTCGGTGTTCGGCTTCGCCGTCGACCGGGAGGACGGCGGCCGGGTGATGACGCAGACGAAGAACAGCCTCGGGAAGCTCGACCTCCCGTCGCTCCAGTACGCCATCGAGGACACCACCGTGCCGACCCGGCTCGGCCCGGCGCACGTCGGCCGGCTGGTGTGGCTGGGGGAGTCCGACCGCACCGTGTCGGACATCCTCAACGACTCCGCCAGCGATGACCGCGACGAACGCAACGACTGCGCCGCGTGGCTGCGGTCGTACCTCGCCGACAACGGCGGCGAAGCGGAAGCGGTCGACGTGTTCAAGGCCGGCGACAAGAACGGGTTCAGCCGCGACGCACTCAAGCGGGCCAAGAAGCGGGCAGGCGTGACCAGCCGCAAGGGTGCCTTCGACGCCGGATGGATGTGGGTTCTCGACCTCCAAGGGAGCGCGAACAGCGCGAAGGGTGCGGACTCCGTGTCCCCGCTCTCTTCGCTCCCTTCGCCGCACCCTTCGACCAACCAGGGAGACGCAGCATGACCGCCATCACCAGCACGGGATACCTGATCGAACTCGACGAACTCCGGGCAGCCCTCGCCGACGTCGAGCCCTGCCCCGACTGCGCCGGAGGACTCGGGATCCACGTCGAACCCGGGGGAGAGTGGAACCCGGTGGCCGTCCACAACGTGCCCTGCCCCCGCACCCCCGGCCGGCCCCGCCTCACCGCAGTCCCGAACGTGACGCCGTGACAACCCAGCAGCACAGCGAGCAGGCCACCGCCGAGCAGGTACGCGCCATGGCCGAACTCCTACGCGCAACAGCCGCCCTGGTCAGGGAGAGCACCCGACTGCTGCGCCAAGCCACACGCACCACACATCACGACCAGCAGCCAACAGGCCGGCGTGATGGGCAGGGCATGGGGGGAGGGGGGCAGTCGTGATCAGCCTTCCCCGCGACCCATCGCCTTCCATGGCGCGTTTCTGTGTGCGGAAGATCGTGACGGGGTGCCGTTACGCCCGGCGTCACGGCGTCGCGGGGGGATATCCGCCTGACGGAAGGCTGAGGGTCATCGACCTGCGGTTTTGCGTCGTACCGCCACCCCCCGGGTGGCCGGGCATCCGTCACGTGACCGTGACGCGCGTGACGTGTCACGGGCGTCACGGCAGAGGAAGGAGCGAACCATGATCTACGTGTCGTGGACTGATCCGGAGTCGGGTCGTCGGGAGCGGCGCACCTTCGCCACGGCGGACGGCACGGGGAAGCTGCACCGGTGGCTGAAGCGGGAGGGGATCCCGTTCCAGTCGGGTTGGGTGGTGGACGCCCAGGCGGTGGCGACGGCCCGGGAGGGTGCCCCGTGGCGGCCGGATCCCCGGGTGTGGGCCAGCTTCCGCCGCCCGGAGGGTGATGCCGCATGAACGTGCTGATGGCTGCCCGGCTGCGGTACATCCTCGCGGAGTCGATGGCCAGCCTGCCGGCAGAGGACCGGGACCAGCGGATCGCGTACATCCGGGAGACCGGCGAGCACGGCATCCGGGTCCGCGAGGAAGACGGGTTGCTGCGGTTCACCTGGGCCGGCCGGCCCCTGGCGGTGGTCGACCCGGCGGTGTTCGCCGAGGACGCCTACATGCTGCCGCTGGAGCGCGACATGGCGCGGCAGGTGCCCGACGACCCGGGCGAATTGACAGACCAGTGATCTACGATGGATTCAGCCACCGGGCCGCGCCCGGGGTCGGTCCCGCGGGCCGCGCAAGCCTCCCGCCTGGCCGCCACATACCGGCGCGAGCATCCGACCAGGGCCGCCTACGGGCCTCCCAGGAGCAAGGCAGATCCATTGACCGTGCCTTCCTGAGGAGTAGACCTATGGCACGCCCCATCAACGTCATCCGCGCCGAGCTGGACGCCGCGCGGGACAAGTTCAAGCGGCTCAAGAGCGAGGCCGACGAGCTGCTGCGCTCTGCCGGCGACGAGCCGACGGATGGCCAGCTGACGCGCGTCGAGCGGCTGATGGCCGGCGCCAGCAACGCCGACGAAGAGATCAGCCGGCTCAGCGACGAGTGGCGCGACGCCATCGAGGAGGGCATGGGCTCCGGTGCCCTCGGCGCGGAGGCGGGCACGCCGTTCGAGCGGGGGAAGCGGGTGCAGGTGATGACCCGGGCGAACCCGTGGGCGCCCGGCCAGGACGACCAGAACGCCGGTGTGATGCGCTCCCGCGCGGTGACCGCGATCGAGCGGTGCGAGCGGCTGCCCGACACCGCCCGCGAGATGGCGACCCGGGCGATCGAGGCCGACAAGGACCCGGCCGCCGCCCTGGCCCGGTACACCGTCACGGCCTCGGACCCGGACTACTTCCGGGCGTTCGCCGCGGTGTTCCGCGACCCCACCTCCGGCCATTACGAGTGGGACGACGCGCAGCGGTCCGCGTACCGGCGCGTCACCGAGCTCACCCGCGCGATGAACCTGGGCACCGGCTCGGCCGGCGGGTTCCTCGCCCCGTACGAGCTGGACCCGAACATCATCATCAGCTCGGCGGGCAGCGTCGACCCGATGCGCCGGGTGGCCCGGGTCGTGCAGACCGCCTACAACGAGAAGCGGTTCGTGACCTCCGCCGGTGTCACGGCGTCGTGGGACGCTGAGGCGGCGGAAGTCTCCGACGACTCGCCGACCCTCGCGCAGCCGCCGGTAACCGCGTTCAAGGGTGCCGCCTACGTCCAGGCGTCGTACGAGCTGGACGAGGACACCAACATCGCCCGCGAGGTCGGCATGCTGTTCGCCGACGCGAAGGCGCAGCTCGAGGCGAACGCGTTCACGGTCGGCACCGGCTCCGGCCAGCCGAAGGGCATCATCACCGCCGTGTCGGCGGTGGGTGGCAGCGTCATCGCCACCGCCACGAACGTGCTGGCGCAGGCGGACCTGTACAACAACCAGGCCGCCCTGCCGGCCCGCTGGCGGCCCCGCGCCCGGTTCATGATGAACCTGTCGATCATCAACGGGTACCGGCAGCTTCCGCAGGCGTCCGGCCTGAACTACTCGATCATCAACGACTCGACGAACCCGCCGACCGCGCTGGGCTGGCAGGTGATCGAGAACAGTTCGATGGACGGCACCCTCGGCGCCGCCGCCAACGACTACACGGTCCTGTCGGGTGACTTCCAGCAGTACGCGATCGTGGACCGGGTCGGCACCATCCTCGTCCCGATCCAGGCTGTGATCGGCGCGAACCGGCGCCCCACGGGCGAGCGGGGTTGGTACTTCCACTTCCGGACCGGTGGTGACGTGCTGGTCGCCGACGCGTTCCGGCTCACCAACCACTCGAGCTGACCGCCATGGCAGCCAAGCAGGCACAGCCGTACGAGGTGCTGGTGGAGGCGGCGAACGGGCATCGCACCGTTCACCGCGTCCAGGCCGCCGACAAGGCGGCGGCCGAGCGTGCCGTCACGGTCGACGACGGCGACAAGGTCCTGGACGCGGCGCCGGCGGGTTCCGGCGTCGGATCCGGCGACCGGCAGATGTAGCGGACGTGCGGCAGGTGTCTCGGAGTGAGACACCTGCCGCACCCGCCCGGCGAGCAGAAGAGGCAACATGACTTTCCCCGTAGGCCCGCGCAGGGTCGTCCAGGGGTCACCGGCACGATCACCGCTGCGTCGCAGCCTGGCCGCCGCCGCCATCGCCTACTGGCCCATGGAGGATGGCGACAGCGCCACGGTTGCTGCGAGCGCCTTTGCCGGCCACTCCCCGATGTCCGTTGCCGGCACGGTGTCCTTCGGCGCGATTCCCGTTCTGGTGCCCGGTGGCGACGGCGTGCTGGGTGGCAACGACGGCACGCGGGGCAGCGGGCCGGTTGCCGACCTGGCCGGCGGCGGCAGCCTAGCCGCGTCGGTTCCCGGATCCGTCACGGCGGCGACGGTGTCGGGCTGGTCGGTCGCCGCGATGTCGATCTACGACCGGGCCACGATCACAGGTTCCTTCGTGATCTTCGAGGTGGACACGCCGGGCGGCACCTACGTCCGCTGGCGGGTGATCTTCGACCCGGTTGGCCTCACCGTCTCGGTCGTGGCGTACAACACGGCCGGGGCGTCGACAACGATCCTGCCGCCGTTCGTCCCTGGCATCGGATTCGTGACCTTTTCCGTGTGGCAGTCGGCGCCCGGCACCATCTCGGTCGGCTGGCGGTACATCATCGATTACGGCTACGAGCAGTTCACCACCGTGTCGGGCACCCTCGCCGGCATCGCCCGGGTCGGGGTCAACACCACCAGGGCAACGTCAACGCAGCCGATGCTGTGCGGGCACCTGAGCGTCTTCACGGAGTATCCGCCGCCACCCGAGCTGTATTGGAACACCGCGGCCAGCCACGCCGCGATCGATGGATGGTTCGGCGAGGCAGCCACCGCACGCCTGGCCCGGCTGTGCGCGGAGGACGGCGTCGCGTTGAACATCCCGGCCGTCGACCCAGCCGACGAGGTGATGATGGGTGTGCAGCCGGTCGGCACACCGCTGGACCTGTACCGGCAGTGCGAAGAGGCCGACCTCGGCGTACTGCACGAGCTCGGGTTCGGGCTCGGCTACCTGCCCCGCGCCCGCCGATACAACCAACCCACCACCCTGACCCTGGACATGAACGCAGGGCAGGTGGCGCCGCCGCTGGAGCCGACCGACGACGACTTTCTCCTCCGCAACCGGGTCACCGTACGCAGGATCGACGGGTCCGAGGCCACCGCCGAGGACGCAACGTCGATCGCCGCGAACGGCCGCTACGAGCAGGCCGTGGACGTCAACCTGGCCGACGACACGCAGTTGGGCGACCATGCGGCGTGGCGGGTGCACCTGGCCGCGGTGAACCAGTGGACGCCCGACGAACTGCGCTGGCTGGCCCACCACGAGGCGTGTCACGCTGTCGTCGCGTTGGCCCTCGGCTGCACCGTCGACTGGGCCGATTTGGACGCCGGGCCGGGCTACGGCGGCACGCAGTTCGCCTCTGGTGACCCCCACACGGACGCGGTGGTTTCCCTGGCCGGCTGGATGGGATCCGGTGGCCACCTCAGGCCGCAGGAGTCCACCCACGACACCCAGCAGGCGTACGAGCTGGTGGGCATCGCCGGTTTCCCCGCCGCCATGCGGGACGCCGCGGCGATCCTGGCCAGCCGGCGCAGTGACATCGCCGCTGTGGCCGCCGCCCTGCTCGAACACGAAGTGCTCACCGGCGACAAGATCGCCGCCATCATGGGCAGCGCCCCGGCCGCGTGTCGCGTCCACCCGGCCGTCGCCGTCGGGCTCACTCCCGACCTGCGGCGCCGGATCGCCCACCACGAGGCCAGCCATGCCGTTACCGCGGTAACGCTCGGCGCTGAGGTCGCCTGGGTGGCCGTCACCATGCGGCCGGATGAAGTCGCCCGGGCTGGCCTGCCGGCACTGCCGGCAGGCCACCAGTACGGCTGCACGATGGTCCGCTGTGTGGACCCCCACACGGACGCGGTGGTTTCCCTGGCCGGCTGGGTGGCCGATCTCGGACACATCTTCGGGCCGCGGCACACCCACGACACCCAGCAGGCGTACGAGCTGGTGGGCATCGCCGGTTTCCCCGCCGCTCTACGCGATGCCCAAAAGATCCTCGCCGACCGCCGCGCCGACGTGCAGGCCGTGCGGGAGGAGCTGATCCGGTACGACCGGATCACGGGCGACCAGCTCGCCGCCCTGGTCCGCCGGTGAGCCCCGGCCAGCCCCGCCCGGGTGGTCCACCGGGGCCGACCGGTCCCGCCGGACCCGGACCGAAGCGAGAGGGGTGCGCTTCCCGGCTCTGGGAAGCGCACCCGTCTGTCACTCGTCGGTTGAGTTGTCGGGGCGGCAGCGACTCGGCAGCGGAAGTGCCGTGCGCCGCGACCACTGCGACGTCAACATGCGCACGTCGATGTCGCACCAGGTGCCGTCACGGGCCACCCGCACCACTGTGATGTGGAGCGGGACCGGCCAGTCGGGGTGCTCCCAGACCAGCCGATCCCCGCGGCGGACCGTCACCCGTCGCCCTGCCCGCGCAGCCACCGCTCCAGCTCGTCGACGAGCTGATCGGCGGCGTCGGCCGGCATCACACCGACCTCCTGCGCCAGCGCCGTCACCGCGTCCGGGCCCGCGTCGTACGCATCGAGGACTCGGCGCAGCCACTCGTCCTGCTGATCGTGCCGCTTCCGCTCGTCGCCCTGCCCGCACTCGTAGCCGGTGTCAAACGTGGCGGTCATCTCCTGCTCGGTGTACATCCGGCGCTGCCGTGCCCGCAGCGGTGGCCGGCGCTGGGTGGTCGGCCGCCACCAGCGGTCCGGCCGGCTCACCGCTGGCCGTCCTTCGAGAGGTCGAGCAGCCGGCCGAGCTGGTGCCGCAGCACCCGGCCCTGCGCGAGCGGCATGTAGGTGTAGCTGACCTCCCCGTCGACGGTGCTCTCCAGCACGAGCGACGGGTCGGTGAGGCTCCACGCCCGCTCCAGCCAGAGCCGGATGGAGTCGTGGGCGTCGCCGGAGTTGGCGGTGAGCGGGCGGGAGTGGTGGATCCCGTCCTGGGTGCAGAGGGTGCCCTTGATGCACCACACCGGGTGCTGGACCTGGGCAGGGTCGGTAGTCTTCTCCATTGGGTCGCCTCCACGGGGCGATCAAGGGCCCGGGCAACAGGTGTTCCAGCACCTGCCGGGCCCGCCTTGGGTTTTGGGTCAGCGCCGCCGCTGTCGGGCGGCGGGAATGAGATGCAGCGGGATCCAAACGGCGGCGGTCACGAGGACGGTCACGGCCGCCAGGTTGTCCCGGGCGAGCACGGCGGACGCGTTGAGGACCCCCATGATCCCGACTACCAACGCGAAGGCCAGAGCCGCATACAACCGGGCGAGCACTTTCCGCATGGCGTCCCCTCGTGGGCACATCTTGGGCACATGCCACCGTGAGGTGATGCGAGTCAGTGAGAGCCACTAAGGGCTGCTTTCCCTGCTCACAGGCCAGATTTGGCCATCACCGCAGGTGGCGAGCCTGCCCAGATCTCTTCAACGCCAAGTGACGCCGCCGCCGTCCAGGCCAGGGATCACTCGCGGGTGAGTCCCGGCGGGAGCGAGTCCTGGTCGGGTTCGACCCGGCGGGCGTTCGCCAGCGGGTTGCGCAACAGGGCGTCGATCAGCGGTTCCGGGCCGCCGACGCAGGTCCAGGTGTCGTCCCAGAGCGCGGAGACCAGCCACGACCGGTCGGCCGGGAAGAACAGGTCGGGCAGCGGTCCGGGGCCGCGCATGTGGCCGGTCCGCCAGCCGAGGGCCTGCGCGGGCCCGGCCTCGACGAGGACGTACGGCCAGTCCCAGTAGAGCGACACCCTGGGGGCGTGCGGAAAGACGACGTCGTGGGCGCCGGTGTCGAGGTACGCCAGCCACCAGGGCTGTTCGGGGGTGTGTGTGACCAGGTCGTGCACCAGGGCAGCCTCGTGGGCGGCGGCGTCGACGTCGTCAGCCGGGTACGTGGTGGCGTAGGCGTCGAAGACCGGTGGGATGGCGGTGGTGATCGACAGACCGCTCGTGGTGTGGCCGGCGATCCAGTCCACGTCGGCGGCGGTGCCGATCCGCCAGCTCCGCCCGTCCTTGCTGACCTGCATGTTGCTATTCAAGCCGCTGCGGCGGCGGTCGGGTCGGCTGTGTCGCGCTTCCGGTAGGGTTTGGCCCCTCGACCGCTGCCGACGAGGCCGTGCTGCAGCGGCCGGGCAGGTGGCATCACACGCACGGCTGGCGGAAAGACATGCTGACCATCGGAATGCTCGGCGGGATGAGCTGGGAGTCCAGCGCGCACTACTACCGGCTGGCCAACGAGTTGGTGCGCGAGCGCCTGGGCGGCCTGCACTCGGCCCGGTGTGTGCTCTACTCGGTCGACTTCGCCGAGGTCGAGCAGTTGCAGACCACGGGGCAGTGGGAGGAGGCCGGCCGCCTGCTCGGACAGGCGGCCGTGGCCGTGCAGGCCGCGGGCGCCGACCTTCTGCTCCTCTGCACGAACACCATGCACAAGGTCGCCGACCAGGTCCAGGCCGCCGTCGACATCCCGCTGCTGCACCTGGCTGACGCCACCGCCGCCGCGGTCGGCGCGGCCGGGCTCGACAGCGTGGGCCTGCTCGGTACCGCCTTCACCATGGAACAGGACTTCTACCGGGATCGGCTGACCCGGCACGGCCTGCGGGTGATCGTGCCCGACGCCGAGGACCGCGCCGACGTCCACCGCATCATCTACCAGGAGCTGTGCCTCGGCGAGGTCCGCGACTCCTCGCGGCAGACCTATCGGGACGTCATCGACCGGCTCGTCGCGTCCGGCGCCCAGGGCGTCATCCTCGGCTGCACCGAGATCGAACTGCTGATCTCGCCGGCGGACAGCCCGGTCCCGGTGTTCCCCACCTCCCGCCTCCACGTCGAGGCCGCCGTCGACCTCGCGCTGGGGAAACTGGTCGAAACCACAGCATGAGCCGGGCCCGGCCGGCCGGCGCCCGGGTCACCCGCTGCCCGTACGGTCGCGCAGCCAGCGCTCGAAGTCGGCGGCGACGATGCGCTCGTCGTGGACGCCGGCCGCCTCGTCGGACGCCAGCCACACGATCGGCGGGCCCATCACAGCGGGCTCCAGGAACCGCTGCCCCTCGGGCACGGAGTCGAGGGGCAGCATTCCCGTGACCGTCGCGCCGCCGGGCAGCAGCAGGTTGACGGTGACGCCGGTGTCCCGCAGGTCGGCGGCCATGATCCGGGACAGCGACTCGCTGCCGGCGCGCGACGGCCCGTACGGGACGAACCCGGCGCGGCGCATGGTCGAATCGCTCACCGAGATGTTGATGATGCGGCCCCCGCCGGCGGCCAGCATCCGCGGCGTGACCTCCCGCGCCACCAGGAAGTAGCCGGTCAGGTTGGTGTCGATCACCGCGCGGAAGCCCTCGACCGGCACGTCCCAGAAGCCCTGCGGCTCGGTCATGAAGCGCGGGTTGACCGTACGC
Organism: Micromonospora sp. NPDC048930; assembly: GCF_043197935.1. Lineage (NCBI taxonomy): Bacteria > Bacillati > Actinomycetota > Actinomycetes > Micromonosporales > Micromonosporaceae > Micromonospora > Micromonospora sp. NPDC048930. Next base: position 288,499 of record NZ_JBICUB010000001.1, on the reverse strand, counting down.
ATGCCGATGCCGGCGTTGTTCACCAGCATGTCGATGCCGCCGAGCCGCGACCACGCCTGGTCGACCGCCCGGGCCACGGACGCCTCGTCCCGTACGTCCAGCTCGACGCCGACCGCCCCGGGCAGCGCGGCGGCGACCGCGCTCGCCCGCGCGCCGGATCGGCCGGTCAGCGCGACCGTCGCCCCCGCGTTCGCCAGGGCGGATGCCATGGCCAGGCCCAGCCCGCTCGTCCCGCCGGTCACCAGCACCCTCATCGGGGCAGCCTCCACGCACTCATGGCCAGGACGCTAGGAGGCGGAGCGTTCTCGAAGTCAAGCCGCCGGAGCCGGCCCGTACGGTGGCGGGCCGGCTCGGCGGGGCGATCAGTACGCGTAGGTGACGGAGATGGTGACGTTGGGGCAGTTGTTCGCCCAGCTGGTCAGCGCGCTCTTCTCCGCGCTGTCGACGGTGAGCCGCCAGCGGATCTTCACCGCGACCCACTCGTTGAGGTAGCGGCAGCGCGCGGAGGCGTACGGGGGCATCCAGGTGGCCGGGTCCTGGTCACCCTTGGCCTGGTTGACGTTGTCGGTGACCGCGGCGAGGGCTCGGCCGTCGCCGAGGTCGTTGGCGTACGCCTGGCGGCGGCTGGTGGTCCAGTTGCGGGCGCCGGAGTCCCAGGCCTCGGCCAGCGGGACCATGTGGTCGATGTCGAGGTCGCTGGTCAGCGTCCAGTAGGCGTTGTCGTAGTAGGAGTACCAGCGGCCACCGGAGAGGGTGCAGGTGCCGCTGACGGTGGGCGCGGAGACGGCCTCGGCGAGGAGGACCTCGTTGCGGGTGTTGCAGCCGTCGCCGTCGGCGTCGATCCAGTGGGGGAACAGGTCGCGGCTGTAGCCGGTGCGGACCTCGGTGGCGACGGGCAGGCCGGCGACGGCGGTGGTGAGGGAGGCGGAGTAGCTGGCGGCCCAGGCGGGCTGGGTGAGGCCGAGGGTGGCGGCCAGGATCGCGGCAAGGCTGATGGCCGTGGCGGGCAGGGTGCGGGTCATGGTGCTCCGTCCGAACGGGGGATAGTGGCACCTATATAGACCAGCATGGAAGTAACGGTCTAGATCAATTTCCGTGAACGCCGCGTGAGCCGCTGGCGTACGCTGGCCCTTGTCCGACCGCGAGCCCCGGGTCGACCACGACTCCAACCCCTCTCCGCTGCGCCGACGCAGTCCGGGAGATGCCGTATCGCGGCATCGGGGTGAGCATGAGGGTACGAGGAAAGGGGGCGGAGATGACCGACGACACGGCATCGCAGGTTCCGCCGGACCCGACCATGGCCGTACGCGCGCCGGCCGGTGCGCGTTCGGCCGAGCCGCCGAGCAGCCTGGAACTGTGGGCCCGAGCGCTGGTGATGCACCGCTGCTTCGGCGAGGACGACGTGGAGCCGAACATCCTTCGCGGCCTCGACTGAGGTCAGGGGGTCAGTCGCCGTCCCAGTCCGTCTCGGCGGTGAGCCGCCAGGGGACGGTGTCGGCGAGTTCCCGAGGCCCCTCGATCAGCCAGGTCCGTACGCAGCAGCCACAGCCCGCCTCGGTGACCGAGGCCAGCTCGTTCCGGTGCCGGTCGATCCAGGCCGCCGCGTCGGCGACCTCCTGCGCGTCGTCGACGCGCGCCATCATGCTGAACCGGGCCACCCGGGCACCCTACGGCTACGGCGACGTCCGGATACCCCAGGTGTCCCCGCGGCTGGCGCCCGATGGCGCCGTTGACCCGGGACGTCGGAGCCGATCAGCCGCCCCGGACACCAGCCTCCGGCCGGCTCAACCGACCCGGCCGGAGGCCAGCAGCGCGGCGGTCGGCAGCCGGAGGGTCCCGTCCGCGTCCCGGTAGGGGGTGCTGACCCGGTCGTACGCCCGCCGGATCCGCTCCCGCACCACGGCGGGCTGCCGCTGCACCACCAGGCCGACGCTGCCGATGCCGGCCGCCGGCCCGGCCCACCAGTCGACCGGGTCGGCCCGGTGCAGCCAGGTCAGGGTCGCGCACCGTACGTCGACCAGCCCGGCGGCCGTGAGCAGCCCGGACAGGCCGGCCTCGGTGCGCGGGAAGTCCCGCTCGGGCGCCAGCCGGGGCAGGCCGGCCGGCGTCGGCACGCCGGCGGCGGCGATGGCCTCGCCCCAGAGCCGCTGCAGCGGCGGGTGCGGGCTGGGCCAGACGGTGACCGCCACCCATCCGCCGGGACGGACCACCCGGCGCAGCTCGGCCACCCCGGCCGCCGGGTCGCCCACGTGGTTGAGCACGAAGTTGGCCACCGCCGCGTCGGCACCGCCGGTCCGCACCGGCAGCCGCGGCAGGACCGCCCGCGCGAGCCCCACGCCCGGCGCGGTCCGCCGGGCGGCGTCGAGCATGCTCGGCTCGGCGTCGACCGCCACCACCTCGGCGCCGCGCGCCAACGCCGCAGCCGCGACCGTGCCCGGCCCGGTGCCGACGTCGATCACCCGCTGCCCGGCCCGCACCGCCGCCGCGTCCAGCAGCGCCCCCGCCGGGTACGCGCAGAGCCGGCCGAAGCTCCGCTCGTACGCCTCGGCCCGCCCCGCCCACCGGGACCGCTCGTGCGCGTCGAAGTCCGTGTCGATCATGGCGGGCAGCGTAGCCCCTGACCTGGCGCGCCCGCCCTACCGTGGCCGGTATGACAACGCTGCTGGTGATCCTGGCCGTGGTGGCCCTGCCCGTGGCGGCAGTCGTCGGGTACGTCTCGTGGCGGGACCGGCGACGCACCGCCACCGACGAGGAGCCGGCCGCCACGCGCGCGGCCCGGGTGGAACGGCACCGGCGGGCGGCCGAGCGCGCGCACGCGCAGAGCGACGGCTGGAACCGGGGCGGTCACGGCTACACCGGGTGAGCTGGTGGGCCCGACCCTCGGGTCGGCGGAGGTCGCCCGGTCGCCGGCCACGGCGTCCGTCGGGTGTCCACCGCCGTCGAGCCGCTGAACTGTCGCCGCCGGTCGCGCGTGCTGACCGGTGGGCATCATCCGCGCGCGGTCGGGGTACTGCGCACGGCACAGTGACTGGACCCGGGAGGCAACCGTGGGGGAGCAGGCGGGACGTCGGCGGCCGGGGCCGCTCGCCGGGCTGCTGGTGGCCGTGGTCGTGGCCGCCGGGTGCATGGGTGGCGGGCTCGACCCGGGCGATCCGCAGGGCGAGCCGCGGCAGCCCCGGCAGCCGGCCTCCCCGGGCGCGCCGACCACCCGGGCGGACGGGACCACCAGCGTCGCCGAGTTCAAGCAGGACTTCAACGACGCCGTCGGCATCGCCGAGCAGTACTGGACCGAGCAGTTCCGGGCCTCCGGCGAGCGGTTCCAGCCGATCCGGCGGGTCGTGCCGTACACCCGGTCGGGCGAGGTGTCCTGCGGCGGGCAGGGGCTGCCCCGCAACAACGCGGTCTACTGCTCGGCCGGGGACTTCATCGCCTACGACGTGAACTGGTCGGTGTCGGCGTTCCGGCAGATCGGCGACGCGTTCCTGTTCTACCTGCTCGGCCACGAGTACGCCCACGGCGTGCAGGTCCGCCTCGGTATCCGCTACAACTTCACGATCCAGCAGGAACTGCAGGCCGACTGCATGGCCGGGGCGTACATCGGCGACAACGTGCGCGCCAAGGTGCTCACCCTCGACAAGGGCGACCTCGACGAGTTCCGGGACGGGCTGCTCGCGGTCGGCGACGACCCGAACCAGCCGTGGTTCGCCGAGGGCTCGCACGGTACGGCCGAACAGCGCAGCGACTCGTTCTTCCGGGGCTACGAGAACTCGCTGGACGCCTGCGGCCTCGGTTGATGCCGCACGTCACCCTCGGCCGGGACGGCCGACCCGCCCGGCGCGGCGGCTGAGAGGATCGGCGGGTGCACCCACCCGAGGAGGCCCCGCTGAGCAGCAAGCATCCCGCCGCCGTGCTCTTCGACATGGACGGCACGCTGGTCGACAGCGAGAAGCTGTGGGACGTGGCGTTGCAGGAGCTGGCCGCCGTGTACGGCGGCACCCTGTCCGACACCGCCCGCAAGGCGATGATCGGCACCAGCATGGCCGCGTCCATGCGGCTCCTGCACGACGACCTCGGCCAGCCGGAGCGGGACCCGCAGGCCAGCGCCGACTGGATCAACGCGCGGATCCTGGAGCTGTTCCGCACCGGGCTGCGCTGGCGGCCGGGCGCGTTGGCGCTGCTGCGCGCGGTCCGGGCGGCGGGCATCCCCACCGCGCTGGTCACCTCCAGCGGCCGTCCGCTGGTCGAGGTCGCCCTCGACACCCTCGGCCGGGACAGTTTCGACGCGGTGGTCTGCGGCGACGAGGTGGACGCCGCCAAGCCGCACCCCGAGCCGTACCTGACCGCCGCCCGGCTGCTGGGCGTGCCGATCGACCGGTGCGTGGCGATCGAGGACTCGCCGACCGGGGTGGCCAGCGCGCTGGCTGCCGGGGCCGCGGTGCTGGCCGTGCCGGCCGAGGTGCCGCTGCCGCCGACGGACGGCGTACACCAGCTGGAGAGCCTGACCGGCGCGGACCTGGAGCTGCTCGCGGCGCTGCTCGGCGAACCGCCGGCCTGACCGCAGACGCGCAGGGGCCCCGCCGACCGGCGGGGCCCCTGCGGCGTGCCCGTGGGCTCACTCGTGGGCGATGGCGCCCAGCACGTTGATCCGGGCGGCGCGGATCGCCGGCAGGACCGCGGCGACCACCCCGACGATCGCCGCCAGCACCAGGAAGGTCCCCATCTGGCGCCAGGGCAGGATCAGGTCGGTGATGCCCTCGTCCTTGAGCGCCCGCACCACGGCGGCGCCCAGCCCGGTGCCGACGGCGACGCCGAGCAGCGCGCCGAAGACCGAGATCACCACCGCCTCCACCGTGATCATGCGCATGGTCTGCCCCCGGCGCAGCCCGATCGCCCGCAGCAGGCCCAGCTCCCGGGTGCGTTCCAGCACCGACAGCGCCAACGTGTTGACGATGCCGAGCACCGCGATCACGATGGCCAGCGCCAGCAGGATCTGGATCATCGTGAGCAGCCCGTCGAGCTGGCCGGCCTGCTGCTTGATGAAGGCGTCCCGGTCGGCCACCGACACCTCGGGGGAGTCCGCGAGCAGCCGCTCGACCTGCGGCTGGACGTCGGCGACCCGGGCGCCCGGCGCCAGCTGCACGAAGCCCTGGATCGGCTGCGGGATGGCGAAGTCGCGCGTCGCCTGCGGCGGCAGCGTCACCGGGTTGGTCAACTGCGAGCTCTCGTAGATGCCGCTGACCGTGTAGCTGCGGGCCTCGCCGCGGGACAGCTGCACGGCCACCGTCGAGCCGACCGAGAGGCCCCGGGCCTTCGCGGTGTCCGAGCTGACCAGCATCTGGTCCGGGCCGAGCCGGCTGATGTCCCCGGCGGTGGCCTTCGCCCCGAAGATCTGCTGCAACGCGGCCACGTTGCTGGACGCGGCCACCCAGGTCCGCTTGCCGCCCACCACGGCCATGTCGCCGTACTCGCCGTCCACCAGCCGTACGCCGGGGAGCGCGGCGGCCTGGTCCAGCACCGCCGGGTCGAAGCTCGGCGGCCGGGGGCCGCTCTGGGCCCCGGAGATCACCAGTTCGGCCTTGATGGTGTCCGCCGCCAGGGCGCTGATGCTGCCCTTGGCGGAGTCGAGGATCACCGTCACGCCGGTGACCAGGGCGATGCCGACCATCAGCGCGGCGGCCGTGATCGCCGTACGCCGGGGATTGCGGCCGGAGTTGAGCCGGCCCAGCTTGCCCGGCACCGACCAGGCGAAGATGGAGCCGAGCAGGGCCACCACCGGGCGGCTGAGCAGCGGGGTCAGCAGCGCCACGCCGATGAAGGCGAAGAGCACGCCGCCGAGGATGGTGGCCAGCGTCTGGTCACCGGCGTGACCGCCGAGCCCGAGGAAGAGCAGCGTCGCGCCGATCGCGGTGACCACGGCGCCACCGATGGTCACCCGGGTCAGCGGCCGGTCCGGCGTGGCCACGTCCTGCATCGCCGCGATCGGCGGGATCCGCGACGCCCGCAGGGCCGGCAGCAGCGCCGCCACCACGGTGATCACCAGGCCCACCCCGAACGCGCCGATCACCGCCGCCGGCGGCACGCCGAGCTCGGCCAGGGCCAGCCCGCCGGCCAGCTTGCCGAACAGGTACGCCAGCAGCGCGCCCACGCCGATGCCCGCGGCGAGTCCCAGCGCCGAGGCGACCAGGCCCACCGCGACGGCCTCCAGGACCACCGAGCCGATGATCTGCCGGCGGCCGGCGCCGATGGCCCGCATCAGGGCCAGCTCCCGGGTCCGCTGGGCCACGATGATCGAGAAGGTGTTCAGGATCAGGAAGGTGCCGACCAGGAGCGCCACCGCGGCGAAGCCGAGCAGGATCTTGTTGAAGAAGGACAGGCCCTCCTTCAGGCCGGCCGCCGCGTCCGCGGCCAACTGCTCGCCGGTCTTGACCTCGTACCCGCCGCCGACCGCGGCGGCCACCGCGTCGCGCAGTGCCTCCGGCGTGGTGCCGTCGGCGGCCCGGACGGCGACGCTGGTGAAGACGTCCGGCTCGCCGAGGATCTGCCGCTGGGCGACCGGGGTGGTGAAGGCGACCTCGTTGACGCCGCCGAGCGAGTCCCGGTCGCCGCTGTAGCCGAAGATGCCGACCAGGGTGAAGTCCTGCCGCTTCGACGACATCGGGGTGAGCACGCCCACCCGGTCACCGACCTTGACCTTCGCCGCCTCGGCGAGGGCGGCGTTCACCACGATCTCGGTGTCGGCCTGCGGCGCGCGGCCCTCGCGCAGCCGCACCAGGTCGCTCTCGCCGAGCCAGTTCTCGCCCAACTGCGGCGGGCCGAAGGAGGTCACCGCCTTGCCGTTGCTGCCGATCAGGCGGGTGCCGTCGGCGTTGACCACGCCCTTGACCTCCGCCGCGCCGGCGACCGTCCGTACCCGGTCCAGGACCGAGGCGGGCACCGGGGCGGCGACCTGCTCGCCCTCGGCCTCGCTGAGGGCGACCTTCGGCTTTCCGGCGACGTTGACGTCGATGTCGGAGAACCCGTCGGCGAAGACCGCGTCGAAGGACCGGCCGAGGGTGTCGGTGAGCACGAACGCGCCGGAGACGAACATGACGCCCAGCACCACGGCCAGGCCGGACAGCACCAGGCGCAGCTTGCGCGCCAGCAGGCTCTTGAGGGTGGCGCGGAACATCAGTTCGCCACCTCGGCCGGGGTGTCCAGCTTCTTCATGGTGTCCAGCACCGTGTCGGCGGTCGGCTCGATCAGCTCCGAGACGATCTGCCCGTCGGCGAGGAAGACCACCCGGTCGGCGTACGCGGCGGCGGTCGGGTCGTGGGTGACCATCACGATGGTCTGGCCGTGCTCGCGTACCGAGTTGCGCAGGAAGTTGAGCACCTCGGCGCCGGCCCGGGAGTCGAGGTTGCCGGTCGGCTCGTCCGCGAAGATCACCTCGGGGCGGGCGACCAGCGCCCGCGCGCAGGCGACGCGCTGCTGCTGGCCGCCGGAGAGCTGCGCCGGCCGGTGTCCCAGCCGGTCCCGCAGGCCCACCGTGTCGATCACCGTGTCGTACCAGGCCGGGTCCGGCTTGCGGCCGGCGATCGACAGCGGCAGCAGGATGTTTTCCCGGGCGGTGAGCGTGGGCAGCAGGTTGAACTGCTGGAAGATGAAGCCCACCTTGTCCCGGCGCAGCCTGGTCAGGCCGGCGTCACCCAGCCCGGTCACCGTGGTGTCGCCGATCATCACGGTGCCCCGGGTGACCGAGTCCAGGCCGGCCAGGCAGTGCATCAGCGTCGACTTGCCCGACCCGGACGGGCCCATGATGGCGGTGAACCGGCCCCGCTCGAACTCGCAGGTCACCCCCCGCAGGGCGCTGACCTGTGCCTCGCCGCTGCCGTACACCTTCCACACGTCGCTCGCCCGGGCCGCGGCCTGCGCCTGCCGCCCCACCGTCGCGGTCACGTCATACACCTCTTCCGTCTGACTGCCGATACCCGCACCGCCCCCGCTGACCGGTGCGGTCGTACTCATCCTCACTGCCGCGCAGCGGGAAACCGTCCGTCCCCGGGCGGAGCCGTCGCCGGAAATCCCGTTGAGGGTCGCCCCCGAGATCGACTCAGGGTCACCCCTGACCCGGCGGCGCGGTCGACGCTAAAACCTCACGTCACGTGATGGTCAACCCCGCCGGCCGCCCGGTGGTCACGGTAGGTGACGGCTGCCACCCTCCCGGGCGGTCACGCCCCGGGGCGGACCAGGCCGGTCTCGTACGCCAGCACCACGGCCTGCACCCGGTCCCGCAGCCCCAGCTTGGTCAGCACGTGCCCGACGTGGGTCTTGATGGTGGTCTCGCTGACCGACAGCGCCCGGGCGATCTCGGCGTTGGACAGCCCCCGCGCCACCTGCACCAGCACCTCGCGCTCCCGGTCGGTCAGCGCGTTCAGCGCCTTCGGCGGGGTGGCCGCCGGGTCGGGCAGCACGTCGGCGAACCGGTCCAGCAGCCGGCGCAGGATCCGCGGCGCGACCACCGCCTCCCCGGCGGCCACCGTCCGGATCGCGGTGACCAGGTCCTCGGCCGGCACGTCCTTGGCCAGGAACCCGCTCGCCCCGGCCCGCAGCGCGCCGACGACGTACTCGTCGAGGTCGAAGGTGGTGAGGATGAGCACCCGGACCGGCAGCCGGGCGTCCACGATCGCCCGGGTCGCCGCCACCCCGTCCATCCGGGGCATGCGGATGTCCATCAGCACCACGTCCGGCAGCAGCCGGCGGGACAGCTCCACCGCCTCCAGGCCGTCCCCGGCCTCGGCCACGATGTCCAGGTCCTCCTCGGTGCCGAGCACCATCCGGAAGCCGGTACGCAGCAGCGGCTGGTCGTCGGCGAGCAGGACCCGGACCGGCCGTGCCCCCGGCGTGCTGTCGGTCATCCGTCTGCCCCCGTCGGCGCTCATGCCGGGACCGCCCCGGCCGACTCGAGCGGGATCCGCGCGTACACCCGGAAGCCGCCCCCGGCCCGCGGACCCGTCCGCAGCACCCCACCGTAGAGGGCGACCCGCTCCCGCATCCCGACCAGGCCGTGCCCGATCCGGTCGGCGGCCGGGGTCGGGCCGCGCCCGGTGTCGGTCACCTCCACGGCCAGGAAGCCGTCGGTCCAGGTGAGCCGGACCAGCGCGGTGGCCCGGCCGGCGTGCTTGAGCGCGTTGGTGAGCGCTTCCTGGATGACCCGGTAGACGGCCAGCGCCACGCCCTCGGCCAGCGGCGCGGGCGGACCGTCCACCCGCAGCGTCACCGGCAGCCCGGCCTCCCGCACCTGCTCCACCAGGGCCTCGATGCCGGTCAGCCCCGGCTGCGGGGCCAGGTCGGCGTCCGGCTCGGCGTCGGTGCGCAGCACGTCCAGCAGCCGGCGCAGCTCCCGCAGGGTGGCCCGGCCGGTCTCCTCGACGGTCGCCATCGCCTCATCGGCGGCGTCCGGGTCCCGGCGGAGCACCCGGCGCGCGCCGGTGGCCAGCACTCCCATGACGCTGACCTGGTGCGCCACCACGTCGTGCAGCTCGCGGGCGATTCGGCGGCGCTCGTCCGCGACCGCCTGCTCGGCCAGGGACCGCTGGGTCGCCTCGGCGATCCGGGCCCGTTCGCGCAGCATCCGCGTCGACTGCCGGCGCGCCTGCACCGCCCGCCCCACCGCGTACGCCACGGCGGCGGTGAGCAGGTTGTTGAGCATCAGCAGCGCCGGACCGACCCGCACCGCGCTCGCCGGCGGGACGAAAAGGTTGGCCAGCAGCACCGGCACCCACAGCAGCGCCGCGGCTGCCGCCGCGGTCCGGGCCCGCCGGTGCGCCGCCATGGTGTAGGTGAGCACGACGAAGGCCAGCCCCTGGGTGGCCGGCGTGTGCCGCAGCGGTGCCAGCACGGCCAGGGTGACCAGGGCGGCGACGACCGCCGGCCAGGGCGCCACCCGGCGGGCCGCCACCGGGACGGCGGACAGGGCGCTCCAGGCCAGCGACGACCAGAGCTGCGCCGGTCGCAGCTCGCGCGGGGCCAGCAGCAGGAACGCCACCTCCACCAGCACCAGCGCGACCGCGAAGGCGGCGTCGGTGGCCAGCGGGCGACGGCGCGCCCACGCGCGTACCCGGTTGGTCATGCCACGACGCTAGTCGCCGCCCGGCGCGACCCGTCGTCGTCGACGCCGAACCCCGACTCCTCCTCAGGGAGGAGGGTCACTCGTCCGCCCCCGGGGCGGCCGGGCGGGACCGGGCATCCGTCAGCGGGTCACCGGCGCCGGCGGCCGGGAACGGCGGCGGGGTGCCGCCGAAGCTCGGGCAGAGCGCCTGGTGGCTGCACCAGTCGCAGAGCCGGCTGGGCCGGGGCCGGAAGTCCTGGCGGGCGGTGGCCTGCTCGATCGCCTGCCACAGCGCCACCACCGTGCGCTCGAACCGCACCAGCTCGTCGGCGTCGGGGGTGTAGTCGCAGACCTCCGCGTCCTTGAGGTAGAGCAGCCGCAGCACCCGCGGCACCACGCCCCGGGTGCGCCACAGCACCAGGGCGTAGAACTTGAGCTGGAACAGCGCCCGCGCCTCGAACGCCTCGCGCGGCGCCCCGCCGGTCTTGTAGTCGACCACCCGCAGCGCGCCGTCCGGGGCCACGTCGAGCCGGTCCAGGTAGCCCCGGATCAGCAGCTCCTCGTCGACCACCGCGGAGATCAACGCCTCCCGTTCGGCCGGCTCCAGCCGGCGCGGGTCCTCCACCGCGAAGTAGCCCTCCAGCAGCCCCGCCGCCGAGCGGAGGAATTCGGCCACCCCGGCGGTGTCGCCCTCGGCGAACAGGGTCGCCAGCTCGGGCTGCTCGGTGACCAGCCGGTCCCACTGCGGGGCCACCAGGTCGCCGGCCGACTGCGGGGTCCGCGCCGCCGCCGGCAGGTCGAACAGCCGCTCCAGCACCGCGTGCACCAGCGTGCCCCGGGCCTGCTCCACGGTCGGCCGCTCGGGCAGCCGGTCGATGCTGCGGAACCGGTAGAGCAGCGGGCAGGTCTTGAAGTCCGCCGCCCGCGACGGCGACAGCGACGCCCGCACCGTGGGCGGCGCCGTCGGGGTTTGCTGCGCGTCGATCACCGGTTCCGCCGTCATGTCCGGAAGGTTAGGGCACCGGTGTGACAGGGCGGTCGTCGCCGCACCGGAGCATGATCCGCGCCGCGTAGCATCGACCCGGTGGAGCAGAGGACCCGACCGCCGCGCCGCACCCGGCTGACCGTGGCTCGGGTGGGCGGCGTGCCGCTGCGCGTCGACGCGACGATGCTGCTGCTCACTGCGGTCGTCACCGTCCTCTACGCCGCGCTGGCCCGCCGCCAGCTCGACCTCGGCCACCTCGGCGGCTACCTGGTCGGCCTCGGCTTCGCGGTCTCCCTGCTCGGCTCGGTGCTGCTGCACGAGCTCGGGCACGCGCTGACCGCCCGCCGGTACGGCATCGGTGTGCGGGGGATCACCCTGGAACTGCTCGGCGGCTACACCGAGATGGACCGGGACGCCCCCAGCCCCAAGATCGACCTGCTGGTCTCCCTCGCCGGCCCGGCGGTCTCGGCGGTGCTCGGCGCGGCCGGCGTGGCGGCCACCCTCGCCCTGCCCGACGGCACCCTCGCCGACCAGCTCGCCTTCCAGCTCGCCGTCTGCAACGTGGTGGTCGCCGTCTTCAACAGCCTGCCCGGGCTGCCGCTGGACGGGGGCCGGGCGCTGCGCGCCGCGGTGTGGGCGCTCACCCGGGACCGGCACCGGGGCACCGAGGTGGCCGGCTGGGTCGGGCGGGCCGTCGCGGCGGGCACCCTGGCCCTGGTGGTCCTGCTCACGCTGCGCCGGGCCGTCGCGCCGCTCGCCCTGCCGCTGATGCTGCTGGTCGCGATCACCCTCTGGCGGGGCGCCGGCGAGTCCATCCGGATGGCCCGGATCAGCCGCCGCCTCCCGTTGGTCGACCTGTCCCGGCTGGCGCGTCCGCTGATCCCGGTGCCCAGCGGCACCCCGCTCGCGGAGGCGCAGCGCCGCCGCGGCGAGGGGGCCACCCCGTACGCCGCGCTCACCGTCGTCGACTCCGCCGGCCGGCCGGTCGCCCTGGTCGACCCGGCCCGGGTCGCCGCCGTACCCCTGGAACGGCGGCCCTGGGTGGCGGTGGACGCGGTCTCCCGTGACCTGGGCAGCGTGCCCGCGCTGCCGGTCGGCGCGGACGGCGAACGGGTGATGGAGACCGTGCGCAGCCACCCGGGCGCACAGTACGTCGTGACGGCAGGCGAAGATGTCGTCGGCGTTCTGCACATCGCGGATCTGGCTCAGCTCCTGGAACCCAAACGGAAGACGAACACGTGACCGCACATTCCTCCGCCGTCCCGGCCGACCCCGCCGCCCCGGCGCTGCCGCCCGTCCACCGCGGGCCGTTCCGGCCCGGCGACCGGGTGCAGCTGACCGACCCCAAGGGCCGGATGCACACCGTGACGCTGGAGCCCGGCAAGGAGTTCCACACCCACCGGGGGATCCTCAAGCACGACACGCTGATCGGCCTCCCCGACGGCAGTGTGGTCACCACCGCCGGCGGCGGCACCGCCTTCCTGGCCCTGCGGCCGCTGCTGTCGGACTACGTGCTCTCCATGCCGCGCGGCGCCCAGGTGATCTACCCGAAGGATTCCGCGCAGATCGTCGCGATGGGCGACATCTTCCCCGGTGCGAAGGTCCTCGAGGCCGGCGCCGGCTCCGGCGCGCTCTCCTGCTCCCTGCTGCGCGCCGTCGGCACCGAGGGCGAGCTGCACTCCTGGGAGGTGCGCGAGGACTTCGCCCAGATCGCCCGCCGCAACGTCGAGGCGTTCTTCAACGGCCCGCACCCGGCCTGGCGGCTGCACGTCGGGGACGTCGCCCAGTGCGAGGAGACCGGCTTCGACCGGATCATCCTGGACATGCTCACCCCGTGGGAGACCCTCGACATGGTCGAGCGGGCGCTCGTCCCCGGCGGCGTCTTCATCGGGTACGTGGCCACCACCCCGCAGCTGTCGGAGCTGGTCGAGGCGCTGCGCGAGCGGGGTGGCTGGACCGAGCCGCGCGCCTGGGAGTCGCTGGTGCGGGACTGGCACGCCGAGGGGCTCGCCGTGCGCCCCGACCACCGCATGATCGCGCACACCGCGTTCCTGGTCTCCGCGCGCAAGCTCGCCCCCGGGGTCACCGCGCCGCCGCGCCGGCGCAAGCCCAGCAAGGGCACCGAGGCGTACGTCCAGCGCCGGCAGGCGCTGCGGGAGGCGGAGGCGGCCCGGCAGGCGGCGGCCGAGGCGGAGCGGGAGACGGACCGGCCGTGACCCGGCGGCCCGGGTGGATCGTGGGTGCCGACGGGGACGGCAGCGGACCAGCGGAGAGGGTGGCATGAGCGAGCGGATCGGGACGCGCGGCGGGTACCGCGTCCGTCCCGGCGGGCGGGACCGGCGGCGGCACGGGCACCGGGAGGCGGCGGCATGAGCGAGCGCAGCAGCGGGCTCCACGCGGCGGAGCCGCCGGCCGGCGCCGACGGGCGGGAGGCGGCGGCGTGACCAGCCCCGGCTACGGCAACGGCGACCTGCCCGCGGTCTTCCCCGACTGGTCGCCCTACGCCGACCTGGAGTCGGCGGCCCGGGCGTACCTGCGCGACCCCGACATCGCCCTGGACGCCCTCGGCGGGGTGCTGCGCGGGGCGTCCGTGCTGGGTTTCACCCTGGAGCGCTTCGTGAACGAGGTCAACGGGGTCTGGCAGGAGGTCGTCGTCTGCGACGGCAGCCGGCTGATCCTCTGGCACGGCGAGGACGTCCCGCCGGGGGAGGGGCCGCCCGGCTCGATGACCTCGTCGCTGCGGGTGGTCCCGGTCTCCACGGTCACCGAGGTCGGCTGCCGGCGGCGGCTCACCCGCGCCGACACCGGCGAGGTCCGGGTCGACAGCATCGACGTCTACCTGCTGCTCAGCTCGCTGGACGAGGCGCCGCCCGGGGACGAGGTGACCGGCGCGCCCCGGCACGACGCGCTGCGCTTCGGCAAGACCCTCGACGACGGCGGGGCCGGGCAGATTGCCCGGTTGGAGGAGTTCGCCCGACTTGTCGCCTCGGTGGTCGGCCGTCCCATGCTGTGAACGGACGCGGGCCGGGGACGACCGTCCCCGGCCCGCGCTCCGTCAGCTGGGTCAGTCCTCGGCCTCCGGGCCGGCCACCTCGACGCCGTCGCCGGCCCGCACCACGTGGATGCACTCGCCCGGGCACTCCTTCGCCGAGTCGATCACCTCGAGGCGCAGGTGCTCCGGCACGTCCACCCGGGCGCCCGCGGCCTGCCGCAACTCGCCGTCCGGGCCCTTGACGTACGCCAGGCCGTCGATGTCGAACTCGAAGATCTCGGGCGCGTACTGCACACACAGCCCGTCGCCGGTGCAGAGATCCTGGTCGACCCAGACCTGAAGCTGGTCCGTCGCGACGTCGGTCACGAAGCACCCCCCATGTTCTCCCGTCCCACGCCCCGACGGTACCCGAACGCCCGTACCCGCCCGTCGACCAGCCCTTGGCGATCAAGCTTCGGTGACGAGGGCGTTGCGTGGGACCGAATCGGGCTCATAGCGGCTAGTGTTAGCTCAGAACGTTCAAGCCCCCGGGGAGGTGGGACGTGGCACGCAGCGACGACGCGGACTCGCGCGCCGCACGGTGGGAGAAGGAGGCCCACGATCTCTCCACGCAGGTCGCCTTCCTTCAAGAGGAACTCGCCCTGGTGCGGCGCAAGTTGACCGAAAGCCCCCGACACGTCCGGCAGCTCGAGGAGCGGCTGGCGGCCACCCAGGCCCAGTTGGCGCGGCTGACCGAGAACAACGAACGGCTCGTGAGCACCCTCAAGGAGGCTCGCGCGCAGATCGTGACGCTCAAGGAGGAGATCGACCGCCTCGCGCAACCGCCGAGTGGCTACGGCGTCTTCCTGGCGAAATACGACGACGGCACGGTGGACGTCTTCACCGGCGGGCGCAAGCTCCGCGTGGCCGTCTCGCCCTCGCTGGAGGTCGACGAGCTGCGCCGCGGTCAGGAGGTCCTGCTCAACGACGCGCTCAACATCGTCGACGCGCTCGGCTACGAGCGGGTCGGCGAGGTGGTCATGCTCAAGGAGGTGCTCGCCGGCCCCGGCGGCGCCCCGGGCGACCGCGCGCTGGTCGTCTCCCACTCCGACGAGGAGCGCATCGTGCACCTCGCCGAGACCCTCATCGGCACCCCGATAAGGGCCGGCGACTCGCTCATGATCGAGCCCCGCTCGGCGTACGCGTACGAGCGGATCCCGAAGAGCGAGGTCGAGGAACTGGTCCTGGAGGAGGTGCCCGACGTCGACTACGAGGACATCGGTGGCCTCCAGGCGCAGATCGAGCAGATCCGTGACGCGGTGGAACTGCCCTTCCTGCACGCCGACCTGTTCCGCGAGCACCAGCTCCGGCCGCCGAAGGGCATCCTGCTCTACGGCCCGCCCGGCTGCGGCAAGACGCTGATCGCCAAGGCGGTGGCCAACTCCCTCGCCAAGAAGATCGCCGAACGGCGGGGCGAGGAGAAGCACACCAGCTTCTTCCTCAACATCAAGGGCCCCGAGCTGCTCAACAAGTACGTCGGTGAGACCGAGCGGCACATCCGGCTGATCTTCCAGCGCGCCCGGGAGAAGGCCGGCGAGGGTACCCCGGTGATCGTGTTCTTCGACGAGATGGACTCCGTCTTCCGCACCCGCGGCTCCGGCGTCTCCTCGGACGTGGAGAACACCATCGTCCCGCAGCTGCTCAGCGAGATCGACGGTGTCGAGGGCCTGGAGAACGTCATCGTCATCGGCGCCTCCAACCGGGAGGACATGATCGACCCGGCGATCCTGCGCCCCGGCCGGCTCGACGTGAAGATCAAGATCGAGCGGCCGGACGCCGAGGCGGCCAAGGACATCTTCTCCAAGTACATCCTCGCGGGCCTGCCGCTGCACGCGGACGACCTGGCCGAGCACGGCGGCGACCCTCAGGCCACCGTGGCGGCGATGATCGACGCGGTCGTCCTGCGGATGTACTCGGAGACCGAGGAGAACCGCTTCCTCGAGGTCACCTACGCCAACGGCGACAAGGAAGTCCTCTACTTCAAGGACTTCAACTCCGGCGCGATGATCCAGAACATCGTCGACCGGGGCAAGAAGATGGCCATCAAGGAGTTCCTCACCTCCGGACGCAAGGGCCTGCGCCTGCAGCACCTCCTCGACGCCTGCGTCGACGAGTTCCGCGAGAACGAGGACCTGCCCAACACCACCAACCCCGACGACTGGGCGCGCATCTCCGGCAAGAAGGGCGAGCGGATCGTCTACATCCGCACGCTCGTCTCCGGCGGCAAGGGCGCCGAGGCCGGCCGGTCCATCGAGACCGCCAGCAACACCGGCCAGTACCTGTAGTCCGACGGCACGACGGAGGCCCGTGGCGCACCGCGCCGCGGGCCTCCGCGCGTAACCCGGCCGGCCCGCGCGTGACCCGCCACACCGTACGCCCCGCGCCGCCGCGCCCCCTTCTCGCGTGACGACGACTACGCTCGACGTGACGGGGGACCGGGACGGGCGAGCGGAGCGGGCAGGTCGATGAGCGTAAGACGGATCATGGGCACCGAGGTCGAGTACGGCATCTCCGTGCCCGGCCAGGCCGGGGCCAACCCGATGGTCACCTCCTCCCAGGTGGTCAACGCCTACGGGGCGCGGCCCGAACTCAACCGCGGCGGCCGGGCCCGCTGGGACTACGAGGAGGAGTCGCCGCTGCGCGACGCCCGCGGCTTCACCTACTCCGGCGCCGCGTACGACCCGGCCGAGGCGCTCGCCGACGAGGACCTCGGGCTGGCCAACGTCATACTCACCAACGGCGCGCGGCTCTACGTCGACCATGCCCACCCCGAATACTCCACTCCCGAGGTGACCAACCCCCTCGACGTGGTGCGCTGGGACAAGGCGGGGGAGCGGGTGATGGCCGAGGCGGCCCGGCGGGCCGCCACCATCCCGGGCACCCACCCGATCCACCTCTACAAGAACAACACCGACAACAAGGGCGCCAGCTACGGCGCCCACGAGAACTACCTGATGCGGCGGCAGACCCCGTTCGCCGACATCGTGGCGTACCTGACGCCGTTCTTCGTCACCCGGCAGGTGGTCTGCGGCGCCGGCCGTGTCGGGATCGGCCAGGACGGCGGCCAGAGCGGCTTCCAGATCTCCCAGCGGGCCGACTTCTTCGAGGTCGAGGTGGGGCTGGAGACCACCCTCAAGCGGCCCATCATCAACACCCGGGATGAGCCGCACGCGGACGCCGACAAGTACCGCCGGCTGCACGTCATCATCGGCGACGCCAACCTGTCGGAGATCTCCACGTACCTCAAGGTCGGCACCACCGCGCTGATCCTCACCATGATCGAGGAGAAGGCCCTCGGCTCCGACCTGGGCATCGCCGACCCGGTCAGCGAGCTGCGCGCGGTCAGCCACGACCCGTCGCTCAAGCACCTCATGCGGCTGCGCGACGGGCGCAGGCTCACCGCCCTGGACGTGCAGTGGGCCTACCTCGAACGGGTCCGGTCCTTCGTGGACGACCGGTACGGCGACGACGTGGACGAGCAGACCGCGGACGTGCTCGACCGGTGGGAGAGCGTGCTCGACCGGCTCGGCCGGGACGCCTTCCTCTGCGCCGACGAGCTGGACTGGGTGGCCAAGCTGCGGCTGCTGGAGGGCTACCGGGAGCGGGAGAAGCTCGGCTGGGGCTCGCACAAGCTCCAACTGGTCGACCTGCAGTATTCCGACGTGCGGCCGGAGAAGGGCCTCTACCACCGGCTGGTGCAGCGCGGCTCGATGAAGACCCTGCTCACCGACGAGCAGACCCGCAGCGCGATGACCGAGCCGCCGGAGGACACCCGGGCCTACTTCCGGGGCCGCTGCCTCGCGCAGTACGCCTCCGAGGTGGTCGCCGCCAGCTGGGACTCGGTCATCTTCGACGTGGGCCGCGAGTCGCTGGTCCGGGTGCCGATGATGGAACCCGAGCGGGGCACCCGCAAGCACGTCGGGCAGCTCTTCGACCGCTGTGCGAGCGCGAAGGACCTGCTGGAGATGCTGACCGGCGGCTGAGCGACCCGCCGCGTACCGAGAAGCCCGTCGCGCGCCGAGGAACCCGGCGCGCGACGGGCGTTTCGTCGCCTGGGCGAGGTAAGTTGATCGCAGGCGATCGTGGAGGAGGCACCACCATGGCGACGCAAGAGGGCGGGCAGACCCAGGCCGGCAAGTCGCACGAGGAGGTCGAGGAGGTCACCGCGCAGGCCAACCCGGAGGTTGCCGAGCGGCACGCCGAGATCACCGAGGACGTCGACGACCTGCTCGACGAGATCGACTCCGTCCTGGAGGAGAACGCAGAAGAGTTCGTCCGGGGCTATGTCCAGAAAGGCGGACAATGACGGTTGTGTCCGATTTGCCGCGAGGCGTCGGACAGGGCCCCGGTTCGATTCGGTCCGTCGCGGCCGGCGATCTGCCGCCACACTCGGCACCGTCCGGACGGTCCGGCCTTCCAAGGTGAGACCTGCGCGGCCGCGCGCTCGGAAGAGGGTTGCTGTTCAGGTCTCCACGGCCTGACGGACGAGGAGTTCCGGGACGGCGACCCCGATCCGGAACATGTGGACCACGATCATCGCACCGGCTGGGTGCGCGGGATACTCTGCTTCAACTGCAACGGTGGTCTTGGCCAGTTCCGGGACAGCCCGGTGAGGCTGGCCAGGGCGATCACGTACCTGAGAGGAACCACGTGGCAGCGGGTTTTGATCCATCCGGGCGTCTACCAGATGTGTTCACCAACGCGGGGACGTCCTCCTTCACAGCGTTCCTGAGCAAGGTGGCCCCCGAGATGCTCCCCGGCCGACGGCCGCTGCCGCCCGGCATGGCCGCCGACATGGCGCCGCACGCGACGACCATCGTGGCCATCTCGGCCGCCGGTGGCGTGGTGATGGCCGGCGACCGGCGCGCCACGATGGGCAACCTGATCGCCCAGCGGGACATCGAGAAGGTGCACCCGGCCGACGCGTACTCGCTGGTCGGCATCGCGGGCACCGCGGGCATCGGCATCGAGCTGATGCGACTGTTCCAGGTGGAGCTGGAGCACTACGAGAAGATCGAGGGCGCGATGCTCTCGCTCGACGGCAAGGCCAACCGGCTGGCCTCGATGATCCGGGGCAACCTGGGCGCGGCCATGCAGGGCCTCGCGGTGATCCCGCTCTTCGCCGGGTTCGACCTGGCGGCGAGCGACCCGGCGCGGGCCGGGCGGATCTTCAGCTTCGACGTCACCGGTGGCCCGTACGAGGAGACCGGTTACGACGCGATCGGCTCCGGCTCGCTGTTCGCGAAGTCGGCGCTGAAGAAGCGGTTCCGGGCGGGCCTGTCGATCGACGACGCGGTGCGGCTGGCCGTCGAGGCGCTGTACGACGCGGCCGACGACGACACCGCGACCGGCGGTCCGGACCTGACCCGCCGGATCTACCCGGTGGTGATGACCGCGACGGCGGAGGGCACCCACCGGCTCACCGACGCCGAGACGGCGGCCATCGCGGAGGGCGTGGTGGCCGGCCGGATGGAGAATCCCGGCGGCTGAGCCCGCGCCCACCTGACCCGTCCGCAGTCCCCAGCACCGCTCCCGAAGGAGAACCGCCGCCGTGGCCATGCAGTTCTACGCCTCGCCCGAGCAGATCATGCGCGACCGCTCCGAGCTGGCCCGCAAGGGCATCGCCCGGGGCCGTAGCGCGGTGGTCCTGAGCTACGAGGGCGGGGTGCTCTTCGTCGCGGAGAACCTCTCCAGCACCCTGCACAAGGTCAGCGAGATCTACGACCGGATCGGCTTCGCCGCGGTGGGCCGGTACAACGAGTTCGAGAACCTGCGCCGCGCCGGGGTGCGGATGGCCGACCTGAACGGCCTGAGCTACGACCGGCGGGACGTGACCGGTCTCGGCCTGGCCAACGCGTTCGCGCAGACGCTGGGCGCGATCTTCACCGAGCAGTCGAAGCCGTTCGAGGTGGAGATCTGCGTGGCCGAGGTGGGCGCGACGTCGGACGACGACTCGCTCTACCGGCTGACCTACGACGGGTCGGTCAACGACGAGCCGGGCCGGATGGCGATGGGCGGTCAGGCCGAGGCGATCACCGGAGTGCTGAAGAACGAGCACCGGCCGGACATGTCGCTGTCGGAGGCGGTCCGTGCCGCGGTGAAGGCGCTGAGCAGTGTCGGCGGCGAGGGCGGCGCGGCCCGGACCATCGCCGCCAACCAGCTGGAGGTGGCGGTCCTGGACCGCCGCCGGGTGGGGCGGACGTTCCGCCGCATCACCGGGGCGGCCCTGACGGCGCTGCTGGACGGCGAGGTGGCCGCGGACACCGCGCCGGCGCCGGGCCGGGCGAAGACCCCGACGGTGCCGACCGAGGAGGCCGGCAAGCCGACCACGTCGGCCGGCTCGGCGGACCTGGAGGGCCAGCAGCAGGAGGAGGAGCAGCCCGGCGAGTGACGCCGCCCGCCCGGCCGCCCCTGGCGGTTGGGCGCAGGGGCGCATCCCCGAGGTGGCGGTGTCCGGCGCCCGCTGACACCGCCACCGCCCCGAGTTCGCGTCGCGCACCCCGGTCCGGCGGTGCCGGCGTGCTCAGCGCGGCTGCTTGAGCGGCGCCCACCAGGCGCGGTTCTCCCGGTACCACTCGACGGTGGCGGCGAGCCCCTTGTCGAGGTCGACGGTGGGGGACCAGCCCAGTTCGCGGTGGGTGGTGGTGCAGTCCAGCGCGTACCGCCGGTCGTGGCCCTTGCGGTCGGCGACCGGCCGGACGCGGTTCCAGCCGGCGTCGCAGGCCGCCAGCAGCCGGCCGGTGAGTTCCCGGTTGGTCAGGGCGGTGCCGCCGCCGAGGTGGTAGATGCCGCCGGCGCGGCCCCGGGTCTGGGCCAGCGCGATGCCGTGGCAGTGGTCGTCGACGTGCAGCCAGTCGCGGACGTTGCCGCCGTCGCCGTAGAGCGGCACGTCGTGGCCGTCGAGCAGGTTGGTGACGAACAGGGGGACGATCTTCTCGGGGTACTGGTACGGCCCGTAGGTGTTGGCGCCGCGGGTGACCACGACGTCGAGGCCGTGGGTGCGGTGCTGGGCGAGGGCGAGCAGGTCGCTGGCGGCCTTGCTGGCCGAGTACGGGGAGCTGGGGGCCAGCGGGGCCTGTTCGGTCCAGGTGCCGGTGTCGATGGAGCCGTACACCTCGTCGGTGGAGACCTGGACGTACCGGCGGACGCCGTGGCGGTGGGCGGCGTCGAGCAGGTTCTGGGTGCCGACCACGTTGGTGGTGACGAAGTCCGCGGCGCCGGCGATGGAGCGGTCGACGTGGGATTCGGCGGCGAAGTGCACGACCACGTCGTGCCCGGCGACGCAGGTGTCGACCAGGGCGGCGTCGCGGACGTCCCCGCGGACGATCCGCAGCCGGGGGTCGGCGCGCACGGCGTCGAGGGCGCCCTCGGTGCCGGCGTACGTGTAGGCGTCGAGCACGGTGACCGCGTCCACCCGCAGGTCCGGCTCGGCGCCGGTGAGCAGCCGCCGGACGTACGCCGACCCGATGAAGCCGGCGCCGCCGGTGATCAGGATCCTCACGGTGGCCGACCGTACCGGGTGCGGGAGGTGCGCGCGGTGGGATGCCCGGACCGCTCGCGCGGGACGCCGGCGAGACCACCGGGTTGAGCGCTGCCCATCCGGTGCCTCGGGCGGCTAATGTCACATCATGGAGCGGCGAATCTTCGGCCTCGAGACCGAGTACGGCGTCACCTGCACCTATCGCGGGCAGCGCCGACTGTCCCCCGACGAGGTCGCGCGGTACCTGTTCCGGCGGGTGGTGTCGTGGGGCCGGTCGAGCAATGTGTTCCTGCGCAACGGAGCCCGCCTCTACCTGGACGTGGGCTCGCACCCGGAGTACGCGACGCCGGAGTGCGACTCGGTGACCGACCTGGTCGCGCACGACCGGGCGGGGGAGCGGATCCTGGAAGGGCTGCTCGTCGACGCGGAGAAGCGGCTGCACGACGAGGGCATCGCGGGCGAGATCTACCTGTTCAAGAACAACACGGACTCGGCCGGCAACTCGTACGGCTGCCACGAGAACTACCTGGTGTCCCGGCACGGCGAGTTCGGCCGGCTGGCGGACGTGCTGATCCCGTTCCTGGTGACCCGGCAGTTGATCTGCGGCGCGGGGAAGGTGCTTCAGACGCCACGGGGGGCGGTCTACTGCCTGTCGCAGCGGGCCGAGCACATCTGGGAGGGCGTCTCCTCGGCGACCACCCGGAGCCGGCCGATCATCAACACCCGGGACGAGCCGCACGCGGACGCGGAGCGGTACCGCCGGCTGCACGTGATCGTCGGCGACTCGAACATGAACGAGGTCACCACGCTGCTGAAGGTCGGCACCGCCGACATCGTGCTGCGGATGATCGAGGCCGGGGTGGTGATGCGGGACCTGACGCTGGAGAACCCGATCCGGGCGATCCGCGAGGTGTCGCACGACATCACCGGGCGGCGCAAGGTCCGGCTGGCCTCCGGCAAGGAGGTCTCCGCGCTGGAGATCCAGCAGGAGTACCTCGCCAAGGCGACGGAGTTCGTGGAGCGCCGGGGCGGGGACCAGACCGCGAAGCGGGTGGTGGACCTGTGGGCCCGGGTGCTGCGGGCGGTGGAGACCGGCGACCTGGACCCGGTGGCCCGCGAGATCGACTGGGTGACGAAGCTGAAGCTGATCGAGCGGTACCAGCGCAAGCACGACCTGCCGCTGTCGCACCCGCGGGTGGCGCAGATGGACCTGGCGTACCACGACCTGCGGCGCGGCCGGGGCCTGTACGGGCTGCTGGAGCGGCGGGGCGAGGTGGACCGGGTGGCGACCGACCCGGAGATCTTCGAGGCGAAGGAGACGCCGCCGCAGACCACCCGGGCACGGCTGCGCGGCGAGTTCATCCGGCACGCGCAGGAGAAGCGGCGGGACTTCACCGTCGACTGGGTGCACCTGAAGCTGAACGACCAGGCGCAGCGCACGGTGCTGTGCAAGGACCCCTTCCGGGCGTACGACGAGCGGGTGGAGCGGCTGATCGCCAGCATGTGACCGCGGGGCGGCCGGTGCCCGTCGCCGGCCGCCCACCCACCGGTACGCTGGCGTCGCGATGAACACTTCCGAACCCTCCGACCGCGACCGCGGCGGGCGACCGGGCCGCGACTCCGGCACCGAGAAGCTCAACTGGATCGACCGGCGCCGGGAGAAGATCCGCGCCGAGATCGAGCGGAACCGCCGCGGCGAGTACACGGTGCCGACCTGGGTGCTGGCGGCGGCGCTGGTCATCATCGTGGGCGCCTGGCTGGCGTTGATCTTCCTGGCCGGCTGAGCGGCCCCAGGAGGGCGAGGTGGCGGTGTCCCCAGGCGCCGGGCGCCGCCACGTGGCGTGGATCAGGGAACCGCGGCCGGTCAGCGGGTGAGGGCGGCCGCGTGCCGGCCGGCGGCGGCCGCCGCCAGGAAGTAGGCGTGGTCGGCGTCCAGCCCCCGTCCCATCGTGGACAGCCCCACCGGGCTGGCCCGCAGCGCCGCGTCCAGGCCGTCGGTGGGCACGGTGACGATCCGGTGCCGGTCGGCGAGCGGCGCCAGCGCCGCGGCCACCTCGGCGGCGAGCGCCGGGTCGAGGCCGTCCGGCACGACCAGCTCCGCCGGGGCGAGGGCCACCCGGCCGTACGCGGTGAGGCTGTGGTGGGAGACGCCCCGGTGCCGGGGGCGGGGGTCGGCGGCGGAGATGCGCAGTGAGCCGACGGCCCGCCCGCCCAGCGTGGCGACCGCGTTGACCGCCTCGCCGACCGCCACCCCGGAGAAGCCCCAGCGGGTGCCGGTGCCGAGGTTGCCGGGCCCCTGGGCGACGATCGCGACGTCGGCGCCGAGCACGTGCCGGGCGGCGAGCAGCCCGCTGTGCAGGGTGCTGGCCTCCAGGTCGCCGCCGAACGCCTGGCCGACGCTGACGGTGCCGGCGAGGTGGCCGGCGAGCCCGGCGAGGGTACGGGAGAACCAGGCGGGCAACGCCCCGCCGTCGGTGAGCAGGTACGCCACCCGGGCGTGCGGGGCGTCGGCGTGGACGCCGGCGAGGATGGCCGGGAGCGCGGAGTGCAGGTCGGCGGTGACCACCGGCATCCCGTCCAGGCTCTCCGCCGCGGCCAGCAGCTCGTGGTGCGGGGACGCCTCCTCGTCCACCCCGAGCAGGATCGGTTGCAGCGGGGTGTAGCGGGCCTTGACCAGGTGGCCGGCGTCGCGGGTGTCGACGGCCTGCGGCGGGTCGGCGGGGAGCCGGTCGGGCAGGGCGACCACCAGGGCGTACCCGCCGGTGCCGAGGCCCATCAGCAGGGCGCCGGCGTTGAGCAGCACCCGGTCGCCGGGCCGCGGGTCGCCGACCAGCGCCGGGTACGCCAGGGCGCGCATCCGGCCGCCGTCGGGGAGGTCGACGTCGAGTTCCCTCGCGCCGGCCCACCGCCGCCGTACCGCCGTCACCGTCCCCGACCGCCATCGCACCATGTCCGGCACGCTATCGGCCGGCCACGCGGGGGAACGCGGCCGGGTCGGCCGGTGCCCCGGGCCCCGGCCGTGGGCGCACGGGTCAGGGCGGGCCGGGGACGCCGCCGGGTCCGCCCAGCCGGTCCTCGTCCTCCTGGGTTCGCCGCGTCCCCTGGCCGGCGGCGCCGGGCATCGACCGGGTGGGGTCGAGGAAGACGTACCCGATCTCGGGGAACTGCTCGGTGAGCCGGCGCTCGGCCTCGTCGGCCGCGGCCTCGATGTCGGACCCGGAGGCGTCGTCGTCGAAGTCGACCTTGGCGGCGACCAGGATGTCCTCCGGGCCGAGGAACATGGTCAGCAGCGTGTCGACCCGGTCGACGTGCGGTATGCCGACCAGCTCGTGCTCGATCCGCCGGTGCACCCGGTCCGACACCGCCCGGCCGACCAGCAGCGAGATGTTGCTCCGGGCCAGGATGCCGGCGACCACCAGCAGGAGCACGCCGATCAGGATCGAGGCGACGCCGTCGTACAGCTCCTCGCCGGTGAGCTCGGACAGCCCGAGGCCGACGGCGGCGATCAACAGGCCGATCAGGGCGGCGGTGTCCTCCAGGAAGACCGCCTTGACCGTGGTGTCGGCGGTCAGCCGCAGGTAGCGGCTGGTGGTGGCGCGCCAGCGGTCGGCTTCCCGGCGGACCTGCTGGTAGGCCCGGCCCAGCGACACCGACTCGACGGCGAAGGAGATCCCGAGCACGATGTACGAGGCCAGGTAGTTGCCGGTGTGCTCGTGCACCAGGATCGTGGTGACGCCGTGGGTGATGGCGAACCCGGCGCCGACGACGAAGGTGAACAGCGCGGCGAGGAACGCCCAGACGTAGCTCTCCTTGCCGTACCCGAACGGGTGGTGCCGGTCGGCGGGCCGCGCCCCCCGCCGCAGCGCCAGGTAGAGCAGCACCTCGGTGGTGGTGTCGGCGACCGAGTGGGCAGCCTCGGAGAGCATCGCCGCCGAGCCGGAGATCAGGCCGGCGACCAGCTTGGCGACCGCGATGGCGAGGTTCGCCGCGCCGGCCACCACGACGGTGGCGACGCTCTCGCGCTTGGCTGCGGCTTCCGACATGGGCTCACCCTATGGCCGGTGCCGGCGGCCCGCCCGGCGACCGCTTTCCCCGCGCCGCGCCAGCGCGGGTGCACGCCCACGCCGCGCGGGCTGCTAGCGTTCAGGCGTGTCGCGGACCCGTACCGAACGCCTGGTCAACCTGGTGATCTGTCTGCTCTCCACGCGACGGTTCCTCACCGCCGCGCAGATCGCCGCGACCGTGCCCGGTTACGAGCACGATCCGGACGACGCCAAGGACCACGAGGCGTTCCAGCGCAAGTTCGAACGGGACAAGGCGGAGCTGCGCGAACTCGGGGTGCCCCTGGAGACCGGCACGGCCAGCGTCTTCGACGCCGAGCCCGGCTACCGGATCGCCCACCGCGAGTACGCGCTGCCCGACATCCCCCTGGAGCCGGACGAGGCCGCCGCGGTGGGCATCGCCGCCCGGCTGTGGCAGCACGCCGGCCTGGCGGCCGCCGCCTCCTCCGGGCTGGCCAAGCTGCGCGCCGCCGGCATCGACGTGGACCCGCAGGCCACCCTGGGCCTGGAGCCGATGGTCACGGTCGACCCGGCGTTCGCGCCGCTGACCGCCGCCGCCCGGGACCGCCGGGAGGTCAACTTCGACTATCGGGTGCCGGACCGGGACGCCCCGACCCGCCGCCGACTCCAGCCCTGGGGCGTGGTCTGCTGGCGCGGTCGGTGGTACGTGGTCGGGCATGACCTGGACCGGGCGGCCACCCGCTGCTTCCGGCTCTCCCGGGTGGTGGGCACGGTCCAGGCGACCGGCCAGCCGGGGGCGTACGAGCCGCCCGCCGGGGTGGACCTGATCAGCCACGTCGCCCGCTGGTCCGGGCCGGTGGAACGGACCGGGCGGGCCACCGTGCTGGTCGCCCCGGGGCGGGCCGCCGGGCTGCGCCGGTGGGCGGTGGAGTGCACCTCCGGCCCGGACGGGGACCGCCTGGTCCTGCCGTACGCGGACGCGGACTTCCTGGCCGGCCAGCTCACCGGGTACGGCCCGGACGTGCGCGTGCTGGACCCGCCGGAGGTGCGGGAGGCCGTGATCCAGCGGTTGAAGGAGATCGTCGCCCGGCACGACGAGCTGGCAGTGACCGGGGGTGCCCGGTGACCCGTCCGGCGGCCCGTGGCGGCCGCGCCTCGGCGGACCGGCTGGCCCGGCTGCTCAACCTGGTGCCCTACCTGCTCGCCCGCCCCGGCATCGAGATCGCCGAGGCGGCGCAGGACCTGGGGGTGACCGAGAAGCAGCTCCGCGAGGACCTCGAGCTGCTCTGGGTGTGCGGGCTGCCCGGCTACGGGCCGGGTGACCTGATCGACATGGCGTTCGACGGCGACCGGGTGACCATCACCTACGACGCCGGCATCGACCGGCCGCTGCGGCTCACCCCGGACGAGGCGCTCGCCCTGGTGGTGGCGCTGCGGATGCTGGCCGAGACCCCCGGGGTGGCCAACCGGGAGGCCGTCGAGCGGGCCCTCGCCAAGATCGAGAGCGCGGCGGGTGACCTGGCCGGCGCCCCGGTGGAGGTCCGGCTGCCCGGCGACACCGCCCGGGCACGGGAGCTGCGTGCCGCCGTGGAGCGCGGGCGGGCGCTGCGGATCACCTACTACACGGCCGCGCGGGATGAGACCACCGAGCGGACCATCGACCCGCTGCGCATGCTGATGGTCGGCGGCCGGGCGTACGTGGAGGCGTGGTGCCGCCGGGCCGAGGCCGTGCGGCTGTTCCGGGCCGACCGGATCGACGCGGTCACCGAGCTGGCCGAGGCGGCCGTGGTGCCGCCGCAGGCCCGCCCGCACGACCTCAGCGACGGGGTGTTCCGTCCCTCGCCCGACCTGCCGCTGATCACCCTGCGGATCGGCCGGGGCGAGCGGTGGATCACCGAGTACTACCCGTGCGAGCGGGTCGAGGCCGACGGCGAGCAGTGGCTGGTGTCGCTGCGGGTCACCGACCTGGGCTGGGCCCGCCGGTTCGTACTCGGCCTCGGCTCGGACGTGACCGTGCTGGCCCCGGCCGAGCTGGCCGAGCAGGTCCGCGCCCAGGCGGTCGCCGCGCTGGACGCGTACGCGTCGCCGGCCGAGCGCGCCGACCCGGCGGTGTCCGGCATCACCCAGTAGGCTGACCGCCGTGGTGACGTGGATCGTGGTCGGGGTCGTGCTGTTCGCCGTCGTCGTGCTGGCCCTGGCGGTCCGCCCGGTGCTGGCGCGGCTGCCCCGGCTGCGTCGGGCGGCGCTGGCCCTGCAGCGGCGCCAGGCGGACGCGGAGGCGCTGCGGTCCGCGGCCGAGGTGCTCCAGGAGCGCGCCGTGGCGCTGCAGGAGCGGGTCACCGTCGCGCAGGAACGGACCGCGTTGATCAAGGCCAGGCGCGGAAAGTGATCGACGGCGGTCGGTCTGTTGCGCGCTAGCTGCGCGTTCCGCGCCGGGTTCGCGCACGATCGCGCCCGCTTGGGTGGTTGACGGGACACTTCGGGTTGGTCGAGACTTCACCGACCGGGCCCGCACCGAGGGGCCCGGCGGGGTGGCAAGCCTCTTCGGCGCACGTACGATGGGCTGCGACCACCCCTCAACACACCTGAGCGACTGGAGCTTCCCATGGGTGCCCTCAAGCCGTGGCACATCGCCGTACTCGTGGTCGTGCTGATCCTGCTCTTCGGCGCGAAGCGGCTCCCCGACGCGGCCCGTTCGCTGGGCCGCTCGCTGCGGATCATCAAGGCCGAGACCAAGAGCCTGCACGACGACGACCGCGACCTGGCCGAGAAGGCCGACGCGCAGGCCGGCTACCAGCCGCTCCCGCCGCAGGCCGCCCAGCCGCAGCAGCCGGTCGCCCCGCCGGTCGACCCGGTGCAGCGCGTCCGCGAGAACTGATCCGAAAGGGCCCCCACCACCGTGGCCTTCGGGTTGAAGAAGCGCGGCCCGAGCGACTTCGAACGGGCCGCGGACGGCTCGATGACGCTCATGGAGCACATCCGTGAGCTGCGCAACCGGCTGTTCCGCGCCTCGCTGGCGATCCTGGTCGGCTTCGGGTTCGGCGTCTGGCTCTCCGGGCCGGTGCTGCACCTGTTGCAGAAGCCGTACTGCGACCTGCCCAAGGCGCGGCTGGTCAACGGCGAATGCAACTTCGTCCAGCTCGGCCCGGCCGACCTGTTCCTGTTGCAGATGAAGGTCGCCCTCTGGGTCGGCCTGATCATCGCGGCGCCGGTCTGGCTGTACCAGCTCTGGGCGTTCATCGCGCCGGGCCTGCACCGGCACGAGCGGCGGTACGCGTACTTCTTCACCGCCCTGGCGGCGCCGTTGTTCGCCGGCGGGGCGGTGCTGGCGTACTTCGTCACGTCCAAGGGCCTGGAGTTCCTGCTCAACGTCTCCGGCGGCGGGGACATCACCACCACGCTCGACATCACCCGCTACATCTCGTTCGTCACGAACCTGATCCTGCTGTTCGGGGTGGCGTTCGAGTTCCCGCTGGTCGTGCTGATGCTCAACTTCGTCGGCCTGGCCAGCGCGAAACGGCTGCTCGGCTGGTGGCGGGTGGCGATCTTCGTGTTCTTCGCCTTCTCTGCCGTGGTCACCCCGACGCCCGACCCGTTCGGCATGACCGCGCTGGCGATCTGCCTCTCCGCGCTCTACTTCGGCGCGGTGACGGTGGCCTTCCTCAACGACAAGCGGCGGGGGCGGGGCCGGGAGATCTACGCGGACGTCGCCGACGACGAGGTGTCGCCGCTGGACCTCTCCGTCGAGCCGGTCGAGGCCGCCGGGCGGGTCGAGGCGACCGCGCCGATCGGGGCGCCGCAGCCGATCGACGCACCGGCGCCGATCGACCGCCGCTACGACGACATGACCTGACGGTCACCGCGTCGACCCGGAACGCCGTCCCCCGGTCCGCGGGGGGCGGCGTTCCCGCGTACCGGGGGTCACCCCGGCGCGCGCAGGCGGTCCAGCGGCGCGGGGTCCGGGTCGAGGGCGCTGGCGAGGTCAACCCGACTCCCGGGTCTCCCGGACGGACCCGGACGGCGGCATACTGGCGGCCGTGATCGACAACCCCGCGCCGAGCCGCCCCGACCTCGCCTCCGCGCTGCGCTTCCTGACCGAACTGGTCGCCTGGGTCGCCACCCCGTGGGCGCTCGCCCCGCACTCCGTCGTCCTCGCCGTCGCGTCGGTGGTGGTGCTGATCGGCCTGCCCACCGTGTTCGCCACGCCCGGCGACAAGCGACAGGTGCTCGTGCCGGTCCCCGGGGTGGTGACCATCGGCCTGGTGCTGCTGCAACTGGTCGCCGCGGTGGTCTCGGCCTGGGCGGCCTGGCCCCGGCCGGCCGCGGTGCTGGTGACCGTGCTGGCCCTGGCCGCGCTGGTCACCGAGCTGCCGCGCTGGCGCCGGCTCGCCCCGCTCGGCAGCGACGGCCAGCCGGTCCGCCCGACCGCCTGACCGCCGGCTCAGGCCACCCGGCGGATCCGATCCGTCGGCGGGGCCGGCACCGCGTCGGGATGCAGGATCGCCGCGACCGCCTCGGCCCCGTCGACCAGGCGCGGACCGGCCCGCACGATCAGCCCGTCCGCGTCGACCGCCCACACCTGGGCGTCGGGGAAGTGCCCGGCCACCTCGGCCGCCTGCGCGGCGGCCCCGTCCAGGTCGAAGCCGCACGGGGTGACCAGCACGACCTCCGGCCGGGCCGCCCGCAGGGCGGCCCAGGTGGTCGCCGTGGAGCGGGCCCCGGGACTGGCGGCCACCGGGCCGCCGCCGGCGGCCCGGACCAGGTCCGGGATCCAGTGCCCGGCGCCGAACGGCGGGTCGATCCACTCGACCACCGCGACCCGCCGCCGGGGCCGGCCCGCCACCGCCGCGCTGACCGCCGCGAGCCGCGCCCGCAGACCGTCCACCAGGGCCTCCGCCCGATCCGGTACGCGGGCCGCCGCGCCCACCTCGAGGATCGTGCCCAGCACGTCGTCGAGGGTGTACGGGTCGAGCGACAGCACGTCGGCCCGGCAGCCCAGGTGCTCCACCGCGTCCGCCACCCGCCCGGCGGGCAGCGCGCAGACCCGGCAGAGGTCCTGGGTGAGGATCAGGTCCGGGTCCAGGCCGGCGAGCGCCCCGGCGTGCAGGGTGTAGAGGTCCGTCCCGGCGGCGAGCTGCCCCTTGACGTAGGCGTCGATCTCGCCCGGGCGCATGCCCCGGGTGTCCCGGCCGCCCACCACCACGGTGACCCCCGCCCGGTACGCGGCCGGCACCTCGCACTCGAAGGTGACCCCGACCAGGTCGTCCCCGAGACCCAGGGCGTAGACGATCTCGGTGGCGGAGGGGAGCAGGGAGACCAGGCGCATCCCGCCATCCTGCCGGCCACCGACGGATCCGGCGCACCGCCCCCGCAGTTCCGTCGATCCGAACGTCCCCGCCCGGGCCCGGCGATAGTCTGGGGCGGCGCGGGGCCCGTCCGTCGTCGCAGCCCACGGGTCGTCACGCGGTGCGACGTCCCGCTCCCGGGAGGCGTGTACGTGTCCGATCCGATCGAGGCGTTCTTCGCGCAGCTCGCCCGTACGGCTCCGGAACGGCTGCTGCGCCGCGCCGCCGGCACGATCCGGTTCGAGCTGACCGGAGCCGGTGGGATGGACGTCTGGCACCTGACGATCGCCGAAGGCCAGGTGGCGGTGACCCGCGCCGAGCGGGAGGCCGACACGGTGATCCGCACCGACCGCGAGTTCTTCCTCCGGATGGCCCGGGGCGAGGCCAAACCGCTCGCCGCCTGGCTGCGCAACGACATCACCACGGAGGGACGGTTCCGCTTCGTGGTGCTGCTGGAGCGGCTCTTCCCGCCGCCACCGGGGGCGCGTCACCCGCGGGCGCTCGACGCCGGGCGGGGGGAGCCAGGATGAGGCCGGACCTGGTGCGCGTCCTGGACGGCAACATCTTCGTCCTCAGCGAACCCAACGGCGACATCGAGGCGACGGTCGTCAACCCGTGCGGCTTCTTCGACTTCGACACCCGTTTCCTGTCCCGGTGGCGGCTCAGCCTCGACGGCGAGCGGCTGAACCCGCTCTCCATCGCCGAGCGGGACCACGTCCTGCTGCGCTTCTTCCTGGTGCCGGGCGCGCCGACCCACTACGTGGATGCCAAGTCGTCGGTGATCCGGGAACGCACCATCACCGGCGGCTTCTTCGAGGAGCGGCTCACCGTGTTCAACCACAACCAGCAGGCGGCGGAGTTCATCGTACGGCTCGACGTGGCGAGCGACTTCGCCCCGATCCTGAGCGTGGGCGAGGTACGGACCGCGCCGGGCCGGATCTACCACCGGGTCGAGGATGGCGGCCTGCGGCTCGGATACCGGCGCGAGCGGTTCCAGCGGGAGACGGTGATCTCGACCAGCGAGCCGGCACAGGTGGACGAGCACGGCCTCACGTACGCCCTCCGGTTGGCCCCGAAAGAGAGCTGGACGACCACCCTGCGGGTGCAGGCGCTGGTGCTGCGCCCGGACGGGCGGGACGTGCGGGAGATGCTGGAGCGACGGCCCCGCCGCAGCGCCGCCGACCGGCGGCGGGACCTCACCGCGTGGCTGGACCGGGCACCGACCCTGAGCTGCGAGTGGGCGCCGGTCACCAGCACCTACCGGCGCAGCCTCGTGGACCTCGCGGCGCTGCGCTACTCGCCGCTGACCCTGCCCGACGACGTGATGCCCGCCGCCGGCCTGCCGTGGTCGGCCACCATCACCGGCCGGGACAGCATCCTCACCTGCTTCGAGGCGTTGCCGGTGGCCCCGGATCTGGCCGCCTCGACCCTGCGGATGCTCGGCATCGACCAGGGCGCGGTGCTCGACGACTTCCGGGACGAGGAGCCCGGAAAGATTCTGCGCGAGTTCCGCTACGGCGAGATGGTGGCCTTCGAGGAGCGCCCGGAGTCCCCCTACTACGGCACCGCCGACGCCACCCCGCTGTACGTGATCCTGCTCGACGAGTACGAGCGGTGGACCGGCGACGCGGAGCTGGTCCGGGAGTTCGAGGACGAGGCCCGGGCGGCGCTGCGCTGGATCGACGAGTACGGCGACCTCCTCGGCGACGGCTACGTCCGGTACCGGCGGCGCAACGGGCTGACCGGGGTGGAGAACCAGGGCTGGAAGGACACGCCGGAGGCGATCTGCCATGCCGACGGCCGGTTGCCCGGCCCGCCGCTGGCCACCTGCGAGCTGCAGGGGTACGCGTACGACGCGAAGCGGCGCGGGGCGCGGCTGGCCCGCGAGTTCTGGGGCGACCCGGCGTACGCCGAGCGGCTGGAGCAGGAGGCCGCCGCGCTGCGCGAGCGGTTCGACCGCGACTTCTGGATCGCCGACCGGGGTTACTACGCCCTCGCGCTGGACGGCGACGGCCGGCAGGTCGACGCCCTCGCCTCCAACATGGGCCACCTGCTGTGGAGCGGCATCGTCCCGGACGAGCGGGCGGGCCGGGTGGTGGAGCAGCTGATGGGTCCCCGGCTCTTCTCCGGCTGGGGTGTGCGGACGTTCGCCGAGGGACAGGACCGGTACAACCCGATCGGCTACCACCTCGGCGCGGTGTGGCCGTTCGACAACGCGCTGATCGCCTGGGGCCTGCGCCGGTACGGCTTCGCCGAGGAGGCCGGGCGGATCGCCGAGGGCATCGTCGAAGCGGCCAGCTACTTCGACGGCCGGCAGCCGGAGGCGTTCGCCGGCTATCCGCGCGAGCTGACCCACTACCCGGTGCGGTACCCCACCGCCAACAGTCCACAGGCGTTGGCGACCGGGGCGCCGTTCCTGCTGCTGCGGGCCCTGCTCGGGCTGGAGCCGGCCGGGGAGCACCTGCTCATGTCGCCCAAGGTGCCGGCCCGCTTCGGCCGACTGGAGCTGCTCGACGTGCCGGGACGGTGGGGCCGGATCGACGTGATCAGCAGCGGACTGAGCCGGGTCGGCGCCTGACTCGGCCCCACCTGCCCCGCCGGGGGCGCGGGTGGGCCGGTGAGCCGGGCCACCCGGCGTCCCGCCGGGGTGGCGAGCCCGTCGGCACGGGTCTAGCGTTCCGCGCCGGGGCGGTTCGCCCCGTCGGCCGAGAACCCTCACCGGGAGGACACCGTCCCATGCGCGCCACCGTGATCCACGGCCCGAACGACATCCGGGTCGAGGAGGTGCCGGACGCCGCCGTCCGCACCACCACCGACGCCGTCGTCCGCGTCCTGCTCGCCTGCATCTGCGGCAGCGACCTGTGGGCGTACCGGGGCGTGGCGCAGCGCCAGCCGGGGCAGCGGATCGGCCACGAGTTCCTCGGCGTCGTCGAGGCCGTCGGCGGCGAGGTCGGCTCGGTACGGGTGGGCGACCTGGTGGTGGCCCCGTTCGTCTGGTCCGACGGCGTCTGCGACTTCTGCCGGGAGGGGCTGCACACCTCCTGCCCGCACGGCGGTTTCTGGGGCACGCCGGGCTCCGACGGGGGCCAGGGCGAGGCCGTCCGTGTGCCGTACGCCGACGGCACCCTGGTCAAGCTGCCCGCCGAGGCGGCCGGTGACCAGCGGCTGCTCACCGCCCTGCTGGCGCTCTCCGACGTGATGTCCACCGGCCACCACGCGGCCCTGGCCGCCCGGGTCCGGCCCGGCGCCACCGTCGCGGTCGTCGGCGACGGCGCGGTGGGCCTCTGCGGGGTGCTCGCCGCGCGGCGGCTCGGCGCCGAGCGGATCATCGCCCTCGGCCGGCACACCGCGCGCACCGACATCGCCCGCTCCTTCGGCGCCACCGACGTGGTCGCCGAGCGGGGCGAGGCGGCGGTCGCCGCGGTCCGGGAGCTGACCGGGGGGCAGGGCGCGCACGCCGTGCTGGAGGCGGTCGGCACCGAGGAGTCGATGCGGACCGCGATCTCCATCGCCCGCGACGGGGGCGCGGTCGGCTACGTGGGCGTGCCGCACGGCGGCAGCGCCGGCGTCGACATCCGCCAGATGTTCAACCGCAACATCGCCCTCGGCGGCGGCGTCGCGCCGGCCCGGGCGTACATCCCGGAGCTGCTCGCGGACGTCCTCGCCGGCACCATCGACCCGTCGCCGGTCTTCGACAGCTCGGTGACCCTGGACGGGGTGCCGGACGGCTACCGGGCGATGGACGAGCGCACCGCGCTCAAGGTGCGGATCACGTTCTGACCACCGGCCGGGCCCGTGGTTGGATGGCGGGATGCAGTACACGGTGACCGACGTGCCGGAGCGGGAGCGGTTCGAGGCGCGGGACGAGACCGGGACGGTGGCCGGGGTCGTCACCTACCAACTGACCGGCAACATCATCGTCTACACCCACACCGAGGTCGACCCGGCGTTCGAGGGGAAGGGTGTCGGGTCGACCCTGGCCCGCGCGGTGATGGACGACGCGCGGGACAGGGGGCGGACCGTGGTGCCCGTCTGCCCGTTCCTCAGCGCCTGGCTGGAGAAGCACCCCGAGTACGACGGGATCGTGGCCCGGTCGACCCGCAAGGTCAAGTGACCCGGGACGGCTCGCCGGGCAGCCGCTCGTACGACCGCCGCTCGGCGATGTCCCGGAGCCGGTCCAGGGCGTCCCACACGTCCACGAAG
The DNA here is from genome assembly GCF_043197935.1 of Micromonospora sp. NPDC048930. Classification (NCBI taxonomy): domain Bacteria; kingdom Bacillati; phylum Actinomycetota; class Actinomycetes; order Micromonosporales; family Micromonosporaceae; genus Micromonospora; species Micromonospora sp. NPDC048930. The sequence continues at coordinate 253,346 of NZ_JBICUB010000001.1, read as the reverse complement.
CGGGTGTAGAGCGGGGCCGGGCCGAGGCGCAGCCGGTCGGGCGCGCGGTAGTCGCCGACCACCCGGCCCTCCGTGGCGAGGGCCCGGGAGATCCGCAGCGCCTCCGGGTGGTGCAGGCTGACGTGGCTGCCCCGCCGGTCCGGGTCGCGCGGGGAGGCCACGGTGAAGCCGTACGGGGTGAGCCAGGCGTCGGCGAGGGACACGATCGCCTCGCCCAGCCGCCGCCCCTTCTCGCGTACCCGGTCGATGCCCGCCTCGGCGAGCACGTCCAGCGCCGGGTCGAGCGCGGCCATGCCGAGGACCGGCGGGGTGCCCACCTGGAACCGGTCCAGGTGCGGCACCGGGTCGTAGCCGGGGCCCATCGCGAACTGGTCCCGCTGGCCGAACCAGCCCCAGATCGGCTGGCGCAGCCGCTCCTGCAGCTCCCGCCGGACGTAGAGGAACGCCGGCGCGCCCGGCCCGCAGTTGAGGTACTTGTAGGTGCAGCCGACCGCCAGGTCGGCGCCGCTGGCGGTCAGCTCGACCGGCACCGACCCGGCCGCGTGCGACAGGTCCCACAGCACGTACGCCCCGACCTCCCGCGCGGCCGCGTTCACCGCCGCCAGGTCCAGCAGCGCTCCGCACCGGTACGACACGGCGGAGAGCACCACCAGGGCGACGTCGGAGTCCAGCGCGGCCCGCAGCGCCGCCAGGTCCAGCCCCTGGTCGAGGTCGGAGGGGAGCGCCCGCAGGGTGAGGCCCCGGGCCTCGGCGAGCCCCTGGAGGATGTACCGGTCGGTGGGGAAGTCCTCGGCGTCGACCAGGATCGTGCGCCGGTCCCCGGCCGCGTCCAGCGCGGCGGCGGCGAGCTTGTAGAGGTTCACCGAGGTCGAGTCGGAGATGACCACCTCGCCGGGACGCGCGCCGAGGGCGTGGGCGGCGAGCCGGTCACCGATCCGCCGGGCCCACTCGATCCAGGTGGGCCAGCCCCGGACGAGCTGGTCGCCCCAGCCCTCGCGGACCAGCCGGGCCAGGTGGTCCGGGGTGGCCGCGGGCAGCCGGCCGAGCGAGTTGCCGTCGAGGTAGATCAGGTCCTCGTCCGGGATGACGAACCGGTCGCGCAGCTCGGCGAGGGGGTCGGCGGCGTCCATCTCCTTGAACAGGTACCGGGGGAACTCGTCGGACACGCGCACTCCTCACCTCCACGCCGTCCCGCCCGGGCGGGACGGGACGGACGCGGGACAGGCTAGGTAGTGCCGGGCGGACCACGGCGCGCGCCACGGCCGCCTCTCACGGGCTGGACCGGGCCGGCCGGGCGCCGTCTCCCCTGGTGAGCCGGGACGGTCGTGCCGTACGGTGCTCGCCGTGACCGCGCACGATCATCTCCCGCCCGGCCCCGTGGCCGTGCTCGCCAACCCGACCGCCGGCCGGGGACGGCACCGGGGGCTGCTGCCCCGGCTGCTGGAGCGGCTGGCCGCGGCCGGGCGGCCGGTCCGCCTGCTGGAGGCGACGACCCCGGCGGAGGCGGAGGCGGCCTGCCACGCGGCGGTCGCTGACGGCGCCGGCGCGCTGGTGGCGGTCGGCGGGGACGGCACGGTCCACCGGGCGTTGCAGGCGGTCGCCGGTACGGCGGTGCCGTTCGGTCCGGTGCCCGCCGGCACGGGCAACGACTTCGCCGTCGACACCGGCTTCCCGGCCGACCCCGTCGCGGCGGTCGAGACGATCGTCGAGGCGCTGCGTGACGGCCGTACCCGGTCGGTCGACCTGGCCCGGCTGACCACCCCCGACGGCGGCGACCGCTGGTACGGGGCGGTGCTCGCGGCCGGCTTCGACGCGATCGTCAACGAGCGGGCCAACCGGATGGCCTGGCCGCGCGGCCCCCGCCGGTACGACCTGGCCATCCTGGTCGAGCTGGCCCGGCTGCGGCCGCGCCGCTACCGGCTGCGGCTGGACGGCGAGGAGCACGAGCTGGACGCGGTGCTGGTGGCGGTCGGCAACACGGCCAGCTACGGCGGCGGGATGCGGATCTGCCCCGACGCCGACCCGACCGACGACCTGCTCGACGTGGTGGTCGGCGGCCGGATCGACCGGCGCACCCTGATCCGGGTCAAGCCGCGGATCTACCAGGGCACGCATGTGACGCACCCGCTGGTGCGCAGCTACCGGGCGCGCACGGTGGAGCTGGACGCGGCCGGCATCACCACGTACGCCGACGGGGAGCGGGCGTTCGACCTGCCGGTGCGGATCACCGCGGTGCCGGCGGCGGTGCGGCTGCTGCGCTGACCAGCGGGACGTCCTCCGGCTCGGGCTCGGCGGGCGGCGGGGCCGCGGCCGGCCGGCCGGCCCGCACCGCGCCGATGCTCGCGGCGATCACCAGCCCGATGGCGAGGACCTCCACCGGGTGCAGCGCCTGGCCGAGGACCAACCAGCCGGCCAGGGCGGCGACGGCCGGGCCGAGGCTCATCAGCACCGCGAAGGTCGCGGTGGGCAGCCGGCGCAGCGCCAGCAGCTCCAGGGTGTACGGCAGCACCGAGGCGAGCAGCGCCAGCCCGGTGCCCAGGCCCAGCATCGCCGGGTGCCACAGCCGGCTCCCCGAGCCGATCAGCCCGATCGGCAGGGTGACCAGCGCGGCCACCGTCAACGCCAGGGCGAGCCCGTCGGCGCGGGGGAACCGGCCGCCCACCCGGGCGGAGCAGACGATGTACGCGGCCCACATCGCCCCCGCGGCCAGGGCGAGCCCGGCGCCCACCGGGTCGAGCCGGTCGAAGCCGCTCTGGCCGAGCAGGGCCACTCCGGCCAGCGCCAGGGCGGCCCAGCACCAGGCGGCGAGCCGCCGGGCGGTCACCACGGACAGCACCAGGGGCCCGAGCACCTCCAGGGTGACCGCCGGACCGAGCGGGATCCGCTCGATGGCCTGGTAGAAGATCGAGTTCATGCCGGCCAGGGCCAGCCCGAAGGCGCCCACGGCGGTCCAGTCGCCCCGGCCGTGGCCGCGCAGCCGGGGCTGGCAGACGGCCAGCATCAGCAGGGCCCCGATGGTCAGCCGCAGCGTCACCGCCCCGGCCACCCCGATACGCGGGAACAGCAGCGCGGCGACCGCCGAGCCGAACTGCACCGACAGCGCCCCGCCGAGCACCAGCCCGACCGCGCCCAGCCGGCCGGCGGAGCGGCGCAGCGGAATCGGCGTGGTGGCGGGCCGGTGGGACGTCATGCCGGCGACGCTAGCCGCGCCCTCGGCCAGGGCCCGGGCCAGGAGCGGGCGGAGAGACGTCCGCCTCAGGCGGGCAGGGCGAGGTCGAGCACCGCGCCCAGCCCGTTGGGGCGGCCCGCGTCGGCGCAGGGCAGCACCAGCACCGCGCACCCGGCCCGCACCGCGCCGGCGTCGGCCGGGGTGTCGCCCACCATCAGCGCGCGCTCCGGATCGACGCCGAGCATCCCGCAGGCCCGCAGGAAGATCCCCGGGTCCGGCTTGCAGCGCCCCACCTCGTACGACAGCGCGTACGCGTCGACCAGCCCGTCGAGCCCCCACGCCGCGAACAGCGGCCGGATGTCGAAGCCGATGTTGCTGACCACGGCCACCTTCACCCCGGCCTGGCGCAGCGCCTTGAGCACCGCCTCGGTGTCCGGGTACGGCACCCAGCCCTCGGGGACCAGCACCCGCTCGTAGAGCGCGTCGGCGAACCCGTCGATGCCGGCGTCCACCGTCTCGGCCAGCCCGGTGTACGCGCCCCGGTGGGCGTGCTCGTAGAGATCCCGGTCCGCCCAGAGCTCGGCCAGCCGGGGCGGCACCCGGGCCGGCAGCGGCCCGCCCGCCCGGCCGGCGGTGAGCAGCCGGTCGGCCAGCGCGGTGGCCCGGGCCCGGTCCAGCTCCACCCCGCACGCCGCCGCCGCGGCGAGCACCCACTCGCGGGGGTCCTCCACCTGGGCGAGGGTGCCGTGGAAGTCGAAGAGCACCCCCTCCACGGGGCGACGGGACGGGCTCGGGCGGACGGCGTCGTCGGCGCCGCTCGAGGCGTGGGGTGGTTCGGCATGGTCCGGCACGTCGTGCACCCTACCGACCCGCTCCGACCGGGCTGCCGGATGGCCTTGGCCGGTGGTCGTCGGCCGTACCGATTAATCTTGGAGGCATGTCGAGCCCCGCCGAGCGGTACGCCGCGGCGCGCCGCCGGGCCGCGCAGGCCTCCGCCTTCCCGGCCCTGGACGAATTCGCCCGAGACCTGGGGTTCGACCTCGACGACTTCCAGCGCGAGGCGTGCGAGGCCCTGGAGCGGGGCAGCGGCGTGCTGGTGTGCGCTCCCACCGGCGCCGGCAAGACGGTGGTCGGCGAGTTCGCCGTGCACCTCGCCCTGCGGGGCCGGCCCGGGAAGCCGGCGGTCGCCGACGGCGGGGAGGGCCCCTCTACCCGGCGCAAGTGCTTCTACACCACGCCGATCAAGGCGCTGTCGAACCAGAAGTACCACGACCTGGTCGACCGCTACGGCGCCGAGCAGGTCGGCCTGCTCACCGGCGACAACGCGATCAACGGCGACGCGCCCGTGGTGGTGATGACCACCGAGGTGCTGCGCAACATGCTCTACGCCGGCTCGGCCACGCTGGAGGGCCTGGCCTACGTGGTGATGGACGAGGTGCACTACCTCGCCGACCGGTTCCGCGGCGGGGTCTGGGAAGAGGTGATCATCCACCTGCCCGCCTCGGTCACGCTCGTCTCCCTGTCGGCCACCGTGTCCAACGCGGAGGAGTTCGCCGACTGGCTGGTCACCGTGCGGGGCGAGACCGCCGTGGTGGTCAGCGAGCACCGGCCGGTGCCGCTGTGGCAGCACATGCTCGTCGGCAAGCGGATGTTCGACCTGTTCCACGACGCCGACGCGGCGCGCAAGCACGACGTGCACCCGGAGCTGCTGCGCTACACCCGGGACACGATGCGCCGGCTGGAGCTGGGGGAGGGGCGCAGCGCCGGCCCCGGCGGCGGGCGGCGCGGCCCCCGCTGGCGCGGCCCGATGCGGCCCGACATCGTCGACCGGCTCGACCGCGAGGGCCTGCTCCCGGCGATCCTGTTCATCTTCAGCCGGGCCGGCTGCGACGCGGCGGTGCAGCAGTGCCTCGCCGCCGGGCTGCGGTTGACCTCCCCGGATGAACGCGCCGAGATCCGCCGTGTGGTCGAGTCCCGGGTCACCGCCATCCCCGGTGAGGACCTCTCGGTCCTCGGCTACTGGGAGTGGCTCGACGGCCTGGAGCGGGGGCTGGCCGCGCACCACGCCGGCATGCTGCCGGCGTTCAAGGAGGTCGTCGAGGAGCTGTTCGTCCGCGGCCTGGTCAAGGCGGTCTTCGCCACCGAGACCCTCGCGCTGGGCATCAACATGCCGGCCCGGTGCGTGGTGCTGGAGCGCCTGGTCAAGTTCAACGGCGAGGCGCACGTCGACCTCACCCCGGGGGAGTACACCCAGCTCACCGGGCGGGCCGGTCGACGCGGCATCGACGTCGAGGGGCACGCGGTGGTGGTCTGGTCGCCGGAGACCGACCCCCGGCACGTGGCCGGCCTCGCCTCCACCCGCACCTACCCGCTGCGGTCCAGCTTCCGGCCGTCGTACAACATGGCGGTCAACCTGGTCGGCACGGTGGGCGCGGAGCCGGCCCGGGCCCTGCTGGAGTCCTCGTTCGCGCAGTTCCAGGCGGACCGGTCGGTGGTCGGCCTGGCCCGGCAGGTGCAGCGCAACACCGAGACCATCGAGGCGTACGGCGTGGAGGCCGCCTGCCACCACGGCGACTTCGACGAGTACTTCGCGCTGCGGGTGGCCATCGCCGACCGCGAGCGCGCCATCGCCCGGCAGGGGCAGACCCAGCGCAAGGCGGCCGCCATCGCCTCGCTGGAGCGGCTGCGGGTGGGCGACGTGATCCGGGTGCCCTCGGGCCGGCGGGCCGGCCTGGCGGTGGTCCTCGACCCGGCGACCGGCGGCTTCGGCGAGCCCCGGCCGCTGGTGCTCACCCAGGACCGCTGGGCCGGCCGGGTCAGCCCCGGCGACTTCACCACCCCGGCCGAGGTGCTCACCCGGATCCGGGTGCCGAAGCACTTCAACCACCGCTCCCCGGCGGCCCGGCGCGACCTCGCCGCCGCGGTCAGCGGCACCGGGCTGGACCGGCACGCCGGCCGGCGCGGCGGGCGCTCCCGGCAGGCCGCCGGCGAGGACCACCGGCTCAGCCAGCTCCGCACCGAGCTGCGCCGGCACCCCTGCCACGCCTGCCCCGAGCGGGAGGAGCACGCCCGCTGGGCGGAGCGGCGCCGCCGGCTGGAGCGCGACACCGAGGAGCTGCGCCAGCGGGTCGCCGGCCGGACGGGTTCCCTGGCCCGGACGTTCGACCGGATCGTGGCGCTGCTCACCGCGCGCGGCTACCTCTCTGCCGAGGGTGAGGTCACCGACGCCGGGCGGATGCTCGGCCGGATCTGGACCGAGGCGGACCTGCTGGTCGCCGAGTGCCTGCGCCGCAAGGTGTGGGACGGGCTCTCCCCGGCCGAGCTGGCCGCCGCGGTCTCCGTGGTGGTCTTCGAGGCCCGCCGGGACGTCGACGAGCGGGCGTCCCTGCCGCGCGGGCCGGTCGCCGACGCGGTCGACGAGACGCTCAAGCTGTGGAGCGACATCGAGGGTGACGAGGCCGCCCGTGGCCTGGCGGTCACCCGGGAGCCCGACCTCGGCTTCGCCTGGCCGATCTACCGCTGGGCCCGGGGCGAGGCCCTCGCCAAGGTGCTCGCCAGCGGCCACCAGATCGACGGCGAGATGCCGGCCGGCGACTTCGTCCGCTGGGCCCGGCAGGTGGTCGACCTGCTCGGCCAGCTCGCCGATTCCGGCGGGGCCTCGGCCGAGCTGCGGTCCACCGCCCGGCAGGCGATCGCGGCGGTCAACCGGGGGGTGCTGGCCTACCACGCCGCCGCCTGACGGCCTCGCCCGGCCGGCGGCCAGGCCGGCGAGCTGGGGGTGTCCCGGCCGCCCGGGTGCCACCGGTCCGCCGAGGTGGGGTGTTCCGGCGGCCCGGATCCCACCCGGGCCCCCGAGGCGGGGGACGGTCAGGAAGTGCCGGCGAGCGCGTCCACCAGCCGGCGGCACGAGCCGGCGAGGTTCCACCGCTGCGCCAGCTCCAGCAGCCGCTCCGGGTCCGCCGGCGCGGTCGGCAGCGCGGTGGTCAGCTCCGGCAGCGGCACGTCGGTGGCGACCCGCACCACCTTCGGCGCGACGGCCAGGTAGTCCCGGGCCGCCGCGAGCTTGGCGCGCAGCCCCGGGGCGAAGCCGGTCTCGCCGTCGTCCAGGGCGGCGAGGATGCCGTCCAGCCCGCCCCACCGCTCGATCAGCCGGGCGGCCGTCTTCTCGCCCACGCCGGGCACGCCGGGCAGGCCGTCGGAGGGGTCGCCGCGCAGGGCGGCGAAGTCGGCGTACCGGTCGGCGGGCACCCCGTAGCGGCCGCGGACCGCCGCGTCGTCGCAGTCGTCCAGCTTGGCCACGCCGCGACCGACGTAGAGCAGCCGCACCTGGCGGGCGTCGTCGACGAGCTGGAAGAGGTCCCGGTCGCCGGAGACCACCTCGACCGGGCCCGGCTGGGTCACCGAGAGGGTGCCGAGCACGTCGTCGGCCTCGTAGCCGGTGGCGCCGACCGCGGGGATGCCGAGCGCGTCGAGGACCTCGAGGATCATCGGCACCTGCGGGGAGAGGGTGTCCGGCACCACCTCGCCGCCCTCGGGCGCCACCCGGTGCGCCTTGTACGAGGGGAGCAGCTCCACCCGCCAGGCCGGCCGCCAGTCGTGGTCGAGCGCGCACACCATCCGGTCCGGTCGGCGGGTGCGGACGAGCTGGGCGAGCATGTCGAGGAAGCCACGCACGGCGTTGACCGGCTGGCCGTCGTCCGTCTTCGCCGCCGACTCGGGGATGCCGAAGTAGGCGCGGAAGTAGAGGCTGGGGGAGTCGATCAGCAGGATCGGTCGCTGTGCCACGTCCGTCAGCCTGACACAGCGGTACGACGCGGTGGGGGACCGGTGCCCGGGCGGGCGTCAGCCGCCGTCGTCGCGGTACAGGGTCTCCCGGCGGGCCATCCGCTGCAGCGTGTAGCTCGCCACGAGGAGGACCAGCGCCAGCACCACCTCGACCCAGGCCACCGTCCCGTTGGCGACGGTCAGGCCGATCAGGAGCAGGGCCAGCCCGACCACGGCCAGGAGGCCGGCCCACAACCGCCGGCGAGTCCGTACGGCCGCCCGGCCCCCGCTGTCCGTCACCGCCCACCCTCCCGGCCGCTTTCCCCCAGGTTATCGGCGACGGGCGGCCGGTGGACCGATAACGGCGGGGCGGCCCGGCGCGCTGCCCGGCAGACTGGGCCCGTGACGTTCGTACCCGGGCTGACCCTGGCCCGCCGCTTCCACGGCGAGGTCGTCGCCCCGCTGCTGGCCCGGCGCCTGCCCGGCCTCCGGTACGCCGCCGGCCTGCTGGACGGCGGCTCGGAACTGCTCGGCCTGGACACCCCGCGCTCCACCGACCACGACTGGGGGCCGCGGACCCAGCTCTTCGTGGCCGACCCGGCCGACGTCGCCCCGGTCCAGGCGGTCCTCGACACCGGGCTGCCGGCCGAGTTCCTCGGCTGGCCCACCCGGTTCGCCGGCGGGCCGGAGGTCCGGCTCGGGGTGGTCCGCCCCGACGGCGAGCGGCACGGGGTGACCGTCGACGAGCTGGGCGAGTGGCTCTGCGGGCGGCTCGGCTTCGACCCGCGCGCCGGGGTCGGGGTGGCGGACTGGCTGTCCGTGCCGACCCAGCGGCTGGCCGAGCTGACCGGTGGGGCGGTCTTCCACGACGGGCTCGACGGCGCGCTCACCGCCGTCCGCGCCCGGCTGGCCTGGTATCCGGACGACGTCTGGCGGCACGTGCTGGCGACCGGCTGGCAGCGCGTCGGGCAGGCGGAGCACCTCGCCGGCCGGTGCGCCGAGGTGGGTGACGAGCTGGGCAGCCGGGTGGTGGCCGCCGGGCTGGCCCGGGACCTGATGCGCCTGGGCCTGCTGCTGCACCGCCGCTGGCCGCCGTACGCGAAGTGGCTCGGCACCGTCTTCGCCGCGCTGCCGGTGGCCGCGCCCGTGGTCGACGCGCTCGGCACCGCGATCGGGCCGGGCGACTGGCCGGCCCGGCAGGCCGGGCTGGTCCGGGCCCTGGAGACGGTCGCGACCTGGACCAACGACACCGGACTGGCCGCGCGGGTCGACCCCGGCGCCCGGCCGTTCCACGACCGGCCGTTCCTGGTGCTGCGCGCGGAACGGTTCGTCGCCGCCCTGCGCGCCGCGATCGCCGACCCGGCGCTGCGCGACCGCCCGCCGGTCGGCGCGGTCGACCAGTACCTCGACAACGTCGACGTGCTCACCCACCCGGACCGGGTCCGCCCGGTCGCCGCGGCCGTCCTGCCGGGCTGACCCCCGCGCGGTTCAGCGGGTCGGCGTGGCGGGCAGCCAGGCGGCGAGAGCGACCTCGGTGGCCCGGCGCATGGCCTCCTGCACCGCGGCCGGGTCGCCGGCCCGGTCCGGGTCCTCGAGGAGCACCTGGAGCGCGCCGGTCACCGCGCCGACGAACGCCCCGACCAGCGCCGCCGCCGACACCGCGTCGAGCTGGTCCGGGTACGCCGCGGCGAGGTGCCGGGCGATCTCGCGCTGCGCGTCGAGCTGGAGCTGCAGGGCACGGCCGCGGACGACCGGCACCTCGCGGATCAGCCGGAGGCGTAGCGCGGCGAGCCGTCCGCCCATGTCCTCGCTGCCGGTGGTGGCCGTGCGCAGCGCCCGCAGCAGCACCTCCGCCGGTCCCTCGTCCGGCGCCCGGTCGGCGATCGCCTCGACCGCCGCCCGCACCCGGTCGTCGCTCTCGGGGAAGAGCAGCGCCTCCTTGCTGGGGAAGTAGCGGAAGAAGGTCCGGGTGCCGACCTCGGCCGCGGCGGCGATGTCGGCGACGCCGGTCCGGTCGTACCCGTGCCGTTCGAAGAGCTCGACGGCGGCGTCGACGAGCGACTGCCGCGTCCGGGCCCGCTTGCGGTCACGCAGGGACATGCCGACATGCTACGGCACCGAGAGCCGTATGGCAGCCATTGCACAATGGCATTGAGTGCCACTATGGTCGACGCATGCGCACCGTACTCATCTCCGGTGGTGGTATCGCGGGCAACACGCTCGCCTGGTGGCTGGCCCGGCACGGCATCCGGGTCACCGTGGTGGAACGCGCCGCCGGGCAGCGGTCCAGCGGCAACCCGGTCGACGTGCGTGGTCCGGCCCTGCCCGTCGTCACGGCGATGGGCCTGCGGGACGAGCTGGCCGCGGCCGCCACCCCGGTGACCGGCATGCGGCTGGTCGACGACGCGGGCGCCACCGTCGCCCGGGTGCCGATGTCCGCCTCGTCGAGCGACCCGGGGCTGGAGATCCCCCGCGCCGACCTCGCCGCGATCCTGCACCGGGCCGCCGCCGACGACGTCGAGTTCCGGTACGACGACACGATCACCGGGCTGGCCGAGGATGCCGGCGGCGTCGACGTCACCTTCGCCGTCGGTGCGCCCCGCCGGTTCGACCTGGTCGTCGGGGCGGACGGTCTGCACTCGACGGTGCGCCGGCTCGCCTTCGGGCCGGAGGCCACGCACGTGCGCCACCTCGGTGTGTGGGTGGCCACCCTGCCGCTCGGCGCGCCCGCCGACGACCCGTACGACGTGCTGCTGCACAACTCGCCCGGGCGGCTGGTCTCCGTGCACCCGGCCCGGGGCAGCGCCCTGGCCGCCTTCATCTTCCGCGGCGGTCCGGTCGACGGCTTCGACCACCGCGACCTCGCGCAGCACAAGCGACTCGTCGTCGAGGCGTACGCGCAGCAGCGGGGCTGGCGGGTGCCGGAGCTGCTGGACCGGGTACGCGCCGCCGACGACCTGTACTTCGACAGTGTCAGCCGGGTCCACCTGCCCCGCTGGTCGCGCGGCCGGGTCGTGCTGGTCGGCGACGCCGCCTCCTGCGTGTCGCTCTTCGGCGACGGGTCCAGCCTCGCCGTCGCCGGCGCCTACACCCTCGCCGACGCGCTGGCCGACACCGCCGACCATGCGACGGCGTTCGACCGGTACGAGACGTGGCACCGCCGCCGGACCGAGCCGAGGCGGCGGGCGGCCCGGTACGCGGCGGGACTGCTGGTGCCGCGTACCCGGTTCGGCCTGGCGGCCCGCAACGCCTCGGCCCGGGCGCTGACCGGCCTCCGGGCCGCCCGCTGACTCCGGGCCCGTCAGGCGGCCGCGCCGGCCGGCGCGGACAGCCGGCGGAACTCCCACGGGTCGTGCGCGGAGACCACCTCGACCCGCTCCGGCTGCTCGGCCAGCAGGGTGCGGAGCCGGTCCAGGTTTGCCAGCCGCAGTGGACGGTCGGTCTCCACGGACGCCTGGAGCGCGTCGAACATCGGCGGGGTCGGGGGCAGCCCCGGGGCGATCTCGCCCCGGTAGAAGTAGGCGTCCCCGGCGTGCACGAGCCACTCCGGCCCGCCGGGCCGGTCCGCCCGGACGGCCACCGCGCTGTGCCCGGGGGTGTGGCCGGCGAGCGGCACCAGCAGGATCTCCGGCGGCAGGCCGGCAAGCTGCCGTACCCCGTCGAAGCCGAGCCAGCGCTCGCCCTGGTGGTCCGGGTAGGTGACCCACTGCGGGCCGTGGGCCCACCGGGCCGGCAGGTAGCTGGGGTGGCCGTCCACCGTGGCCGCCCGGTGCTCCGCCTCGTGCAGGTGCACGCGGGCGTGCGGGAAGTCCGCCAGCCCGCCGACGTGGTCCCGGTGCAGGTGGGTGAGGACGATGTGGCGGACGTCGGCCGGTGCGTGCCCGAGCCGGGCGACCCGCCGCACGGCGGTCTCCTCGGGGTCGAGGACCGGCTGCGACCAGGCGAGGAAGTCCGCCCCGAGCCGCCCCTCCGGATCCCGGAGGTCGTGGGTGCCGAAGCCGGTCTCGACCAGCACCAGCCCGTCGGCGTCGGTCTCGACCAGCAGGCAGTGGCAGACCGCCGGGAGCGGCCGGAGCACCTGGGTGTCCACCGGGGTGATCTCCCGCATGGTCCCGCAGTTGAGATGGTGGACGCGCATACTTCCCCCTTGAACGGCGACGATCGCAGCCGCGCCGAACGCTAGGAGGTGCTGTCGTGACTCACCAAACGGTTGGCCATACCGGGACGGGCGTGCTCGAACCCTGCTCCGGCCCGGACGCCCGGCCCGACCCGTCCTGCCCGGTGGAGGTCACCCTGGCGGCCCTGCGGGGCCGCTGGACGGCGCTGGTGATCGGGGAGCTGACCCGGGGGCCGCGCAGCTTCACCGACCTCGCCCAGGCGCTGCCGGCCCTCTCCGACAAGGTGCTGACCGACCGGCTGGCCCAGCTCACCGCAGCCGGGGTGGTCGACCGGCGGCGCACCGCGTCCTGGCCGCCCCGGGTGAGCTACACGCTCACCGAGCGGGGCGTCGCGCTGCTCCCGGTGCTGCGGGCGATGTGGGACTGGGGCCGGGGCGACCGCCCGGAGGCGTGATCGGTCAGCCGAGCGCCGCCACGGCGGGCCGCTCGTCGGCGTCGTCGACGAGGTCGGCCAGGTCGCGTAGCCGGCGTACCGGGGACAGCAGCAGGGCCAGCGGCGCCAGCACCGCCGCCGCGGCGAAGGCGAACAGGGTGACCCGCGCGCCGGCCAGGCCGGCGAGGGCGCCGGCGGCCAGGCCGCCCACCGGGATCGCGCCCCAGGAGACGAAGCGGACCGTGGCCATCACCCGGGACAGCAGCTCCGGCGGGCTCGCGGTCTGCCGGTAGGTGCGGGTGGTCACGCTGAGCACCACCACGCCGCCGGCGAAGACCACGTTGCCGGCGGCGAAGGCGAGGTACGCCGGCCAGCCGGCGCCCACCGGCACCAGGAACGCACCGCCGGTCGCCATCAGGCAGGCGACCACCAGGGACCGGGCGGTGCCCCACCGGCCGGTGATCCACGGCGTCAGGGCCGCCCCGATCAGTGAGCCGACGCCCTCGACGGCGAGCAGCACACCGACCAGCGCGGCCGGCGCGTGCAGCTCCCGGACCAGGTAGAGCGGGTAGACCGCGAGCTGCGCCCCGCAGACGAAGTTGACCGCCGTGGCCGTCCACATGGTCGGCCCCATGACCGGGTGGCGGGTGACGTACCGCCAGCCCTCCCCGATCATCGCGCGTACCGGCGGCCGGTGCTCCGGGGTGTCGACCCGGCGGGCCGGCAGGGACCACAGCAGCGCCGCCGAGACCAGGTAACTCACCGCGTCGACCAGCACGGTCGGGACCGCGCCGAGCGCCTGCACCGCGAGGCCGCCCAGCGACGGGCCGCTGAGCTGGGTGCCGGCATGGGTGGCCGAGGTCAGGCTGTTACGGGCGTGCAGCTGTTCGCGGCTCACGATGGCCGGCAGGAAGGTGGCGTTGGCGACGTCGAAGAGCACGTTGGCGAAGCTGACCACGAGGGCCACCACGACCAGTTGGGCGACCGTCAGCCAGCCCCACCACCAGGCGAGGGGGATGGAGGCCACCGCGACCGCCCGGGCCAGGTCAGCGCCGACCTGGGCGCCGCGCAGCGGCAGCCGCTGCACGATCACGCCGGCCGGCAGGCCGACCACCAGCCACGCCACGTAGCTCGCCGCCGCGATCAGGCCCATCTCGAAGGCGGACGCGTCCAGCACGGTGAGGGCGGTCAGCGGCAGCGCCACCGCGCCGACCGCCGACCCCACCTGGCTGGTCGTGCCCGCGGCCCACCAGCGCCAGAACACCCCGGCCCGCTGCCCGACGGTCATGCCGCCACCCCCCGATCCGAGCCAGTGAGTTCCAATCTGAAACGGACTATAGTCGAAGCGACCGGACGAGCGGGAGGTGGGACTGATGCGGCGGGCGGACCTCGGCGACGCCGACTGCGGCATCGCGCAGGCGTTGGGCGTGCTCGGCGACTGGTGGACCTTCCTGATCGTCCGGGAGATCGCCGGCGGCACTACCCGGTTCGACGCCCTGCAACGGGAACTGGGCGTCAGCCGGCGGGCGCTCACGGAGCGGCTCGGCGGCCTGGTCGAGCACGGCGTGCTGCACCGCCGGCCCTACTCGACGCACCCGCCGCGGCACGACTACCTGCTGACCGCCAAGGGGGAGGGGCTCCTGCCGGTGCTGGTCGCCCTCCAGGACTGGGGGACCCGGCACGTCATGGGCGACGGCACCCTCACCGCCACTGCGGCCCGTGACTCCGCCGAGGCGCGCCGGGTGCACCAGCTGGTCGGCCGGCGCGTACCGGAGCTGACCCTGGGTCGGCACGACGGCGGGGCGGAGCGGCCGGCCGTGCCCGGCCGGTGGACCGTGCTCTACCTGTTCCCGGGCGCGTTCGCCCCGGGCGCGCAGGGCGTGCCGCCGGGCTGGGACGAGATCCCCGGCGCCGTCGGGTGCACGCTCGAGTCCCGGACGTACGCCGACCGGCACGAGCGCTTCCGCGCGGCGGGCGCCGAGGTGCGCGGGGTGAGCACGCAGCGGCCGGACCAGTTGTCGGCCTTCGCCGCGCACGCCCGGCTGCCGTACCCGCTGCTGTCCGACCAGGACGGTCGGCTCGCTGCCGGCCTGCTGCTGCCCACCTTCCGGGCCGGCGGGGTGGACCGGTTCAAGCGGCTGACCCTGCTGGTCGACCCGGAGGCCGTGGTGCGGGCGGTGCAGTTTCCGGTGACCGACCCGGCCGGGTCGGTCGACGAGATGCTCGACGAGGTGGGCCGCCGGACGGCCGCCGCCTCGGCGCCGACGGTCAGCGGCTGAGCCTCGGCGGGCGGGCCTCGGTCCAGGGCGACGGGGTGGCGTTCCGGAAGTGTTCCGGAAGGTGCTTGTTGGTCGTGGTGGTGCGGCCTACACTCCGACTCGGACCGCTTCGATCTGCGGTCGTCTATCTCGCCCCGAGGGTCCGGGCCGCCGTCATGGCGCCTCGCCGGCGAGCGTTGTCGCAGGTGGCAGGGCACCCCTGCGCGGCTTTCCCCACCACCTCAGGAGAGAACGCATGCGACAGTGGCATCGCCGCACCGGCGGGAGAAGAAGGATGAAACTGCTCGGCGCGGCGCTGGTCGCCGCCGGGCTGGCCGCGCTGGCGGCCGTGACGCTGCCCGCCCCCGCCTCGGCGGCCGCGCTGACCGAGGTGACCAGCTTCGGCGCGAACCCGAGCAACCTGCGGATGTACCTGTACGTGCCGAACGTCGTCGCGGCACGGCCGGGACTGCTGGTGGTCAACCACTACTGCACCGGCACCGGCCCGGCGATGTACTCCGGCACCCAGTTCGCGTCCCTGGCGGACCGGTACGGCTACATCGTCGTCTACCCGTCGGTGACCCGCAGCAGCCAGTGCTTCGACGTCTCCTCGCCGCAGGCGCTGCGCCGCGACGGCGGCAGCGACCCGGTGGGCATCAAGTCGATGGTCGACTACGTCCGGCAGCGCTACCCCGTGGACCCGAACCGGATCTTCGCCACCGGCGTCTCGTCCGGGGCGATGATGACCAACGTCCTGCTCGGCGACTACCCGGACGTGTTCAGCGCCGGCGCGGCCTTCGCCGGGGTGCCTTTCGGCTGCTTCGCCACCACCAACGGCTCGGAGTGGAACAGCGACTGCGCCAACGGCCTGATCGTGAAGACCGCGCAGCAGTGGGGTGACCTGGTCCGCAACGCGTACCCGGGGTACACCGGCCGGCGACCGCGGATGCAGCTCTGGCACGGGACGAACGACGAGACCCTGCGCTACCCGAACTTCACCGAAGAGATCAAGCAGTGGACCAACGTCAACGGGCTGAGCCAGACGCCGACATACACCGACAGCCCGCAGTCCGGCTACACCCGCACCCGCTACGGCGGCACCGGCGGCACCGCGCCGGTCGAGGCGATCAGCATGCAGGGCGTCTCGCACAACCTTCCGGTCGACGCCGCCCAGGCCGTCCGCTTCTTCGGCCTCGACAGCAGCACGCCGCCGAGCAGCCCGCCGCCGTCCACTCCGCCGCCGACCACGCCGCCGCCCACCACGCCGCCGCCGACCACGCCGCCGCCGTCGGGCGGGTGCCGGGTGGCGTACGCGGTCAACGCCTGGAACACCGGGCTCACCGCGTCGGTGACCATCACCAACACCGGCACGGCGACCGTGAACGGCTGGAGCCTCGCGTTCACGTTGCCGAGCGGGCAGACCATCACCAACGGCTGGAACGCGACGTACGCGCCGACCAGCGGCGCGGTGACCGCCCGCAACGTCTCCTACAACGCGACCATTGCCCCGAACGGGTCGGTGGACATCGGGTTCCAGGCGACCCACACCGGTAACACCGGCAAGCCCACCTCGTTCACGCTCAACGGCGCGCCCTGCGCGGTGGCCTGAACCCGGCGCCGCCGGACGCCGCCTAGGCGTCCGGCGGCCCGCCCCGGCATGAGCCCGCCCTCTTCCGGGTACGCGTGCCCGGCAGCCAAGAGTCGAGCCGGAACGGGGTGACCCGGGATGAAGGTGCGCAGCTCCCTCCGCGGCCTGAAGCGGAAGGTGAACTCGATCGTGGTACGCCGCCGCGGCAAGCTCTTCGTGATCAACAAGGCCGATCCGCGGCAGAAGGCCCGGCAGGGCTGAGCCGACCGTGGCGGACATCCTGATCACCGGCGCGGGCACCGGCCTCGGGCGGGGTGCGGCGCTGGGCCTGGCCCGGGCGGGCCACCACGTCGTCGCCGGGTGCGAGAACTGGCCGCAGGTGCGGGACCTGCGCGCCGAGGCGGGCCGGGAGGGCGTGGCCCTCGACGTGATCAAGCTGGACGTCACGGCCGAGGCCGACCGGGCGCACGCGTTGCGGTACCCCGTCGACATCCTGGTGCTCAACGCCGGCATCCAGGAGGCGGGCGCGGTGGTCGAGATCCCCGTCGGGCGCGTGCGTCGGTCGTTCGAGGTCAACGTCTTCGGCCACCTGCACCTCGTCCAGGGTTTCGCCCCGCACCTGCTGGCCCGGGGCAGCGGCAAGGTGGTCTGGGTGTCGTCGGCGGTGGGCGTCCGGACCCGCCCGTGGATCGGGGCGTACGCCGCCACGAAACACGCGATCGAGGCCCTGGCCTGGGCGATGAAGCGCGAGCTGGAGCCGCGCGGCATCCGGGTGGCCACCATCAACCCCGGCCCCTACCGGACCGGCTTCAACGACACCGGGGCCGAGGCCATGTTCCAGTGGTGGGACGAGTCGACGGCGCTGCTCGACCGGCCGGACTTCGACGACTACCTGGCGAACCAGGGTGACCCCGAGGAGATGGTGGCGGAGATGGTACGGGTGATCCCCGCCGACCACCATCCCTTCCGGACGGTCCAGCCCGAGGGCCTGCGGGACCAGCTGCGCGAGTTCGAGGCCCAGGTCTGGGATGCCGGAACCTGACCGCCGCGGCGGGCCGACGCGGCTGCGGAACCGGCAGCTCACGTCTTTAGTTCCGGACTTTTCACAAGGCGCGAAAAAAGGGGTCGGCGGGCGACGGATCCATTGACACCCGCCACTGCCGGGGGAACTCTGCACCGGAACGGGCGGGCACCGTGACCGCCCGGTAACCCGTACCCCCGTCCCGGTCCCCACCGCGTCCCCGGAGAGGCCCATGTCACCGGTCCCACCGCGCCGCCACCCCGCCCGCCGTACACTCCGCCGCCTGCTCGCCACCCTCGCCTCGCTGCTCGTGGCGACCGCGCTGGTCGCCCCGCCGTCCCCGGCCCGCGCGGCCGACCCGCTGCTGTCGCAGGGGCGGCCGACCACCGCGTCGTCCACCGAGAACGCCGGCACCCCGGCCGCGAACGCCACCGACGGCAACACCGGCACCCGCTGGTCCAGCGCCTTCGCCGATCCACAGTGGCTCCAGGTGGACCTCGGCGCCACCGCCACCGTCTCCCGGGTCACCCTGGTCTGGGAGGCCGCGTACGCGCGGGCGTACCAGATCCAGACCTCTGCCGACGGCGTCACCTGGACCACCGTCTGGTCCACCACCACCGGTGACGGCGGCACCGACGACCTCACGGTCAACGGCACCGGTCGGTACGTGCGGATGTACGGCACCGCCCGGGGCACCGCCTACGGCTACTCGCTCTGGGAGTTCCAGGTCTACGGCAGCAGCGGCGGCAGCGGCTGCGACACCGCCACCAACGCCGCGCAGGGCCGGCCGGCCACCGCCTCCTCCACCGAGAACGCCGGTACCCCGGCGAGCGCGGCGGTCGACGGCAGCCTGAGCACCCGCTGGTCCAGCGCGGCCAGTGACCCGCAGTGGCTCCAGGTCGACCTGGGCAGCGTCCGGACCCTGTGCCGGGTGGTGCTGACCTGGGAAACCGCGTACGCCAAGGCGTACCAGATCCAGACCTCGACCGACGGCACCGCCTGGACCACCGTCTCCGCCACCACCACGGGTGACGGCGGCACCGACACCCTCACCGTCAGCGGCAGCGGCCGGTACGTGCGGATGTACGGCACCGTCCGGGCCACCGGCTGGGGGTACTCACTCTGGGAGTTCGCCGTGCACACCTCCGGCGGAGGGGGGCTCCCGGGCGGCGGCCCGCTCGGGCCCAACGTGATCACCTTCGACCCGTCGATGTCGGCCGCCACCATCCAGAGCCAGCTCGACACGGTCTTCCGGACCCAGGAGTCGAACCAGTTCGGCACCCAGCGGTACGCCCTGATGTTCAAGCCGGGCGACTACTCCGGCATCAACGCCCAGATCGGCTTCTACACCTCGATCATGGGCCTCGGCCGGAACCCGGGCGACGTGCGCATCCACGGCGACGTCACCGTCGACGCGGGCTGGTTCAACGGCAACGCCACCCAGAACTTCTGGCGCTCGGCCGCCAACCTGCAGATCTTCCCGTCCGCCGGGTTCACCCGCTGGGCGGTGTCCCAGGCCGCGCCGTTCCGTCGGATGGACATCCAGGGCGACCTGAACCTGGCCCCGAACGGGTACGGCTGGGCCAGCGGCGGGTACATCGCCGACAGCCGGGTCACCGGCGTCGTGCAGCCGTACTCGCAGCAGCAGTGGTACACCCGGGACAGCAACGTCGGCGGCTACCTCAACGCGGTCTGGAACGTGACCAACTCCGGGGTGGTCGGGGCGCCGGCCACCAGCTTCCCCAACCCGCCCTACACCACCCTGGCGCAGACCCCGGTCAGCCGCGACATCCCGTACCTCTACCTCGATGCGTCCGGCGCCTACCAGGTCTTCGTGCCGTCCACCCGGACCAACGCGTCCGGCGCGTCCTGGCTGGGCGGCGCCACCCCGGGCACGTCGATCCCGCTGAGCCAGTTCTACGTGGCGCACCCGGGTGACTCGGCCGCCACCATCAACGCGGCCCTGGCCCAGGGGCTGCACCTGCTGTTCACCCCCGGGATCTACCCGGTGGGCGAGACGATCACCGTCAACCGCCCGGGCACCGTCGTCCTCGGCATCGGCTTCCCGACGCTGATCCCGCAGAACGGCGTCACCGCCATGACGGTCGCCGACGTGGACGGGGTGCGGCTGGCCGGCATGCTCTTCGACGCCGGGCCGATCAACTCGCCGGTGCTGCTCCAGGTCGGCCCGGCCGGCTCCACCGCCGGCCATGCCGCCAACCCGACCTCCATCCAGGACGTCTTCTTCCGGATCGGCGGCGCGGGCGCCGGCAAGGCGACCACCAGCCTGGTGGTCAACCAGCACGACGCCCTGATCGACCACATCTGGGCCTGGCGGGCCGACCACGGCACCGGCGTCGGGTGGACCGTGAACACCGCCGACACCGGCGTGATCGTCAACGGCAACAACGTCACCGCGCTCGGCCTGTTCGTCGAGCACTACCAGAAGTACGAGGTGATCTGGAACGGCAACAACGGCCGGACCATCTTCTTCCAGAACGAGCTGCCCTACGACCCGCCGAGCGCATCGGCCTGGATGAACGGGTCGATGGTCGGCTACGCCGCGTTCAAGGTGGCGAACGCGGTCACCTCGTTCGAGGGGTGGGGGATGGGCAGCTACTGCTACTTCAACGTCGACCCGACCATCGCCGCGTACCACGGGTTCGAGGCGCCGACCACGGCCGGCGTACGGTTCCACGACCTGCTCACCGTGTCGCTGGGCGGCAACGGGTCGATCACCCACGTCATCAACGACACCGGCGGCACCGCGCAGGGCACCGACACCGTGCCGGTGAACCTGGTCAGCTATCCGTGACCCGGCCGGGCGGCGGCGCGCCCCGCGTGCCGCCGCCCGCGCCCGTCAGTCCGGCCGCTCACGCCTCGTCCGCCTCCGGCGGCCACGGTGGTTCGCCGGTCCCGGTGATCCGGACCCCGCCCCAGGGGTCGACCTCGGCGAGCCGGCCGCGGGTGGTCCGGTGGCCGACGCGTACCTCCACGTCGCGGCGGCCGGACCGGAGCAGCCGGACGATCCGGGGCTCCGGCGCGATCCGCCCGGCCCAGTGGTAGCGGCCGTCGACCGGCTCCCAGCGGCCGGTCACGTGCAGCCGCACCTCGGTGTCGGCGATCCACGCCGGACCGTGCCAGCTCATCGGACGATCCGCTCGTGCGCGCGGGTCAGCTCCGGGGCCAGGTCGGCGCCGCGCCGGACGCCCTCGATGCCGCTCCACAGCAGGGTGGTCAGGTAGTCGGTGAGCGCGGCCCGGCGGATCGGCTGGCCGTGCGCGGTCCACCAGTCGCCGACCGCCTGCACGAAGCCGACCAGGCCGTACGCCCACGGCTCGGCGGGGCCGGCGTCGAGGCCGAGGGCGCGCAACCGGTCGCCGATCACCCGGGCCAGTCCGGCGGCCACCTGCCGACTGGTGCCGGCGACGACCTGGTGGATGCCGGGATGGCCGGCCTGGTGCATGAGGAACCGGTAGAGCGTCGGCTCCGACTCGATGATCCCGAGGTACGCGTCGATCGTCGCCTCGACCAGGGCGCGCTCCTCGCGGACCCGCTCGATGGCGGGGGCGATGGTGTCGACGACCCGGGCCGCCACCACCTCGCTGACCGCGAGCCACAGTTGCGACTTGTCGGCGAAGTAGCGGTAGAGGACCGGCTTGGTCACCCCCGCCGTGGCCGCCACCTGGTCCATGTCGACCTGCGGCCCGTGCCGGAGCAGTGCCTGCACGGCGGCGCCGATCAGCTCCTGCCGCCGCTGTTCGCGGTGGGCCGCCCAGCGGTCCCGCCGGCCGGGGCGCCGGTCCGCGGCCGGCTCCGGCGGGGTGTCGGCTCCATTGACATCGGTGGAGGTGCGCTGCATGCTACCACTCGTAACAGTTACCCGAAGTTACGTCAACAGGGGAGGGGTCATGGACAGCGGCTTCGCGCGCGAGGCGGTCGCCACCCGGCTGCTCACCGCCTCGGTGCGCACCAGCTACGACCCCACCGTCGAGATCGACTGGACGGCGCCGCACCGGCCCGGGGCCTACTGGCTGCCGCCGGAGCGCAGCAGCCTCTACGGCACCGGGATCTGGGAGCGGCTGAGCGAGGAGCAGCGGATCGAGCTGACCAAGCACGAGGTGGCCAGCGCGGCCAGCGCCGGGATCTGGTTCGAGACGATCCTCATGCAGTTGCTGATCCGGCACTACTACGACGCCGACCCGACCAGCCGGCACGCCCAGTACGCGCTCACCGAGGTCGCCGACGAGTGCCGGCACTCCATCATGTTCGGCCGGCTCATCGAGGCGACCGGCTGCCCGGTCTACCGGGCCGACCCGGTCGACCACCTCCTCGGCCGGTGGCTCAAGACCACCGCCACCGGCCCGCAGATGTACGCGGCCATCCTCATCGCCGAGGAGATCCTCGACGCGTTCCAGCGGGAGATCATGGCCGACGATTCGCTCCAGCCGCTGATCCGGATGGTGTCCCGGATCCACGTGGTGGAGGAGGCCCGGCACGTGCGCTTCGCCCGGGACGAGCTGACCCGCCAGGTCGAGGCCGCCGGCCCGCTCGCCCTCGGCTACGCGCGGCTGGTCATCGGCCGCGCGGCGTACTCGATCACCCGCCGCCTGGTCCACCCGCGGGCGTACGCGGCGGTCGGCATCCCGCCCGCGGCCGGCCGGGCGGCGGCCCGGGCGAACCCGCACTGGCGGGCGACCCTGCGCTGGTCCGCGCAGCGGGTGCTCGACCACCTGGCCGGCCTGGGCCTGGTCTCCGGGCCCGGCCGGCTGCTCTGGGCGCGGGCCGGCCTGCTCGACCGATGACGGCGACCGGCGGCGACCCACCCGGGGTGGGCCGCCGCCGGCGCCGGTTCAGCTGGTGGGGAAGTTGTCCGGGGTACGGATCCGGTTGCGCATGAAGTTCCCCGACTCGGTCAGCACCGCGGTGCCGGCGTACGTGCCGCCGGCGCAGGTGCCCGGCTTGAACGCGGCGCTGCCCTCGCTGGCGTCGGAGTACGTCCAGTTCGCGTAGCTGATCTTCAGCCGGTCGAGCAGGTCGAGCCAGGCGGTGCTGCTGGCCGTGTCGACCGCGCCGTCACCGGTGTAGCTGACCGTGCCGAACTCGGTGACGAACAGCGGGATCCGGGACGCGGCGCGCTGCACCTCATTGCGGTAGTTGTCCTTGTGCGACGCGGCGTAGAAGTGGAACGTGTACATGATGTTGTCGGCCCGGACCGGGTTGTTCACGATCTCGTCGGAGTTGCCGCCCTCCGAGACGCCCAGCGAGGACCAGCCGCGGGTGCCGACGATCACCACGGCGTCGGGGTCGTTGGCCCGGATCACCGGGATGACCTGCTCGGCGTAGTTCCTGATGGTCGACCAGCTCACGCCGTTGGGTTCGTTGGTGATCTCGTAGATCACGTTCTTCTTGGCGGCGTTGCGGGCCGAGACCGCGGCGAAGAAGGTCTTCGCCCGGTCCAGGTTGTACATCGGGTCGCCCGGCGTCAGGGTGTGGAAGTCGATCAGGGCGTACAGGCCGCGCGCCTCCGCCTTGTCCACCAGC
This sequence comes from Micromonospora sp. NPDC048930, assembly GCF_043197935.1. Taxonomy (NCBI): domain Bacteria; kingdom Bacillati; phylum Actinomycetota; class Actinomycetes; order Micromonosporales; family Micromonosporaceae; genus Micromonospora; species Micromonospora sp. NPDC048930. The sequence goes on along the minus strand of NZ_JBICUB010000001.1, from coordinate 230,451 downwards.
GTGTTCACCTGGTTGGTGAAGCCGGTGGGGTTGGTCTCGTAGCCCTGCTCCTGCACGTACATCGAGATGCGGAAGAGGTCGGCCTGCCAGTCGTTGGCCAGGGCGTCCAGGGAGGCGTCGTTGTAGCAGTTGGCGAACCACTGCAACCCGTGGCTGCTCATGCCGCGCAGCTGGATCGGCCGCCCGTACTGGTTGCAGAGGTTGACCCCGCAGACCCGCAGCTGACCGTTGATCGCCACCGGCGTGGTGCCGGCGGGCGGCGGGGTGGTCGGCGGGGGCGTGGTCGGCGGCGGGGTCGTCGGCGGCGGCGTGCTGGGCGGGGGAGTGGTGGTCGGCGGCGGGGTGGTGGGGGTGGTCCCGCCGGTGCAGGTCGTGCCGTTGAGGGTGAACGAGGTCGGGGACGGGTTGGCGGTGGTCCACGAGCCGTTGAACCCGATGGTGGTGCTCGCGCCGGTGGCCAGCGCGCCGTTGTAGCTCAGGCTCTGCGCGGTGACCGCGCTGCCGCTCTGCTGCCAGGTCGCCGACCAGCCCTGCGTGACGCGCTGGCCGGAGTTCGGGAAGGTGAAGCCCAGCGTCCAGGCGTTCACCGGATCGCCCAGGTTACTGATGCTGACCGTGGCGGTGAACCCGCCCTGCCAGGAACTGGTGGTGTACGTGACGGCGCAGCCGGTCGCCGCCATCGCGTTCGTCATCGGCAGCACGGCCGTCGCGGCCAGGGCGAGCGCACCGACGACGCCGCCCACGAGCAGGCTGCGCCGGGGCGGGCGGGGAATCGAGGTCATGCGGGGTCGTCCCATCTGGTGGGTGGTGGTGAGTGGACGGTGCCCGTCGCGGACTCGCCCGGAAAGTCCGACGCGGCAACCTCGGGAGCGCTCCCACGGGAAGGGTAGAGGGCCGTGGCGTCCAGTGCAACCTGTCGATGTCGCGTCGCCACCGACGACGGCCGTCGCCGAAGGCGATCAGCGGATCCGGCGCTCCCCGTACAGGCCCAGCGCGTTGCAGACGTCGAACACGCCCGGGACGTCCCAGGCGAGCTCGCCCGCCGCCTGGCGGGCGCCCCGGTCGGCGACCGTCCCGGTCAGGATCACCACCCGGTTCTGCACGCTGATCGCGATCCGCTGCCGGCGCGTGGTCCAGTCGATGCTCAGCCGTTGTGCCACGAGGGCGGCGAGCCGGACGTCCTCGGCGTCCGGTTCCGGCCCGCCCCCGGTGAACGGGAACTCGGGGTACGGCCAGGACATCACCACGGGGGCTCCTTCGACGGCGGGTGGGCCGGTCCGGCGCCTACGGCCGGACGGCAGGGGGTCGGTGCGGACGGGATCGGGGCACCCGCGGCTCCGCCGAGCCGCTCAGCGCCCGCGCGCGGCTGTCGAACACCGGGAACACCCCGTCCAGTCGCATGGTGTGCAGCGCCGTCAGCACGAACCGGGACGGCGCCACCAGGCACAGCCGCCGGCCGCGCTGCCGGGCGTCGCGGTGCGCGCGGACGAGCAGCCCGAGCCCGGGCGGGTCGATCACCTCGACCTCGGTCAGGTCGACCAGTTCGCGGTCGCCGACGACCACCGTCTCGGCGAGGGACCGGCGCACCGCCTCGACCAGGTCCGGCTCCCGGCCCGCCGGGTCGTCGCCGACCTCGTCCAGGTAGTCGACGCCGAGTCCGCCGTCGTCGGCTTCGGCCGGGACGCTGCACCGGGGGCAGTGGTGCGGTCCGGAGGCGAAGGGCGAGCCCACCCAGTCGTTCTCGAACACCAGCGTCCAGACCACCTCGGCGTCGGGCAGGGTGGACCCGGCCCCGGTGACCGTGGCGCCGCAGCCGTCGCAGATGAGGGTCATCAACTGGTCCGCCGGTACGACCGTCACGACCACTCCTTCCGCCCCGCGGCCGGCCCGGCCGGCGGGCCCTCCGGCACCCCGGGCGGGCGCGCCGACCCGTCCGGGTCCGGCCGGCCGGCCGTCGCCAGCGCCAGCCCGACGGCCACGGCGGCGAACCCGGACTGCACGACCAGCGGCAGCACCGCCGGCCGCGTCCCGTCGCCGCCGACGAGACCGACGACGATGGCGCCAAGCAGGGCGGCGGCCACCCCGAGCGCGAGGGTCAGCCAGACCGGGGCGGCCGTCCGGCCCGGTACGACGACGCGGCCGAGCGCGCCGACGACGAGCCCGACGACGAGCGCGCCCACGAGCGTGGTCCCGTTCACGGCTCCTCCCTCAGTGGTGGGTGGCGACCCGGGTCCGGTTCGCCCACCACTGTCCGCAGCGATCGTGGAGGTCGTCCCGCAGTTGTGTGACAGTTGTGTGACAAAAGGTCGCAGCGGCTGACACGGTTGGGTGACCTGGGGTCGGCCGGGGATGATGCCAACATGACGGCCGTACTGGTGATCGAGGACGACGACCGCATCCGGCTCGCGCTGCTGCTCGCCATCGAGGAGGAGGGTTACACGGCGTACGGGGCGGGGACCGCCGAGGAAGGGCTGCGGCGGCAGCGGGAGACCCCGGCCGACTACGTGCTGATCGACCTGATGCTGCCCGGCATCGACGGCTTCGAGTGCATCCGGCAGCTGCGCCGCGACGACGACGTCCCGATCGTGGTGGTCAGCGCCCGGGACGACACCCACGACATCGTCGCCGCGCTGGAGGCCGGCGCGGACGACTACCTGGTCAAGCCGGTGGCGATCAAGGAGCTCTCGGCCCGGCTGCGGGCGCTGCGCCGGCGGGGTCGCGCCACCACCGTCCCCGCTCAGGTCTTCGGCGAGCTGGAGATCAGCCCGGAGGCCGGCGAGGTACGTCGCGCCGGCCGGCCGGTCGCGGTGACCCGCACCGAGTTCCGGTTGCTGTGCGAGCTGGCCGATCACGCGGGACGGGTGCTGTCCCGGCAGCAGCTGCTGCGCCGGGTCTGGGGGTACGACACCGGCGACGAGCGCCTGGTCGACGTGCACGTCGGCCGCCTCCGGCAGAAGATCGAGCCGGACCCGGCCAACCCCCGTCACCTGGTCACCCTGCGCGGCCTCGGCTACAAGCTGCAACGATGACCCGGCTCGGACTCCGCGCGCGGGTCACCGCGGCCTTCGCCGTCGGCGCGTTGCTGCTCGCCGCGTCGATGGCGCTCTTCTCGTACGACCTGACCCGCCGCTCCCTGCTCGACGAGCGGGAACGCGCCGCCGTCCGGGCCGCCTACTACGACGCCGCCGTCGTCCGCTCCGGGCTGGACACCGAGACGCCGGACGTGGTCGCCGTGCTCCGGTCCCTGGACACCGGCAGCAGCCGGCGCCCCCTGCTGCACCTGCCCGACGGCTGGTACGCCCGCAACGCCGAGGTCGGCGGCGCCGCCGTGCCGGCCGAGCTGCAACGCCTGGTCCACGCCGGGCAGCCGGGCGTGCAGCGGGTCCGGATCGACGGGCAGCCGATCCTGCTGGTCGGCATCCCGCTCGCCGCCGGGGTGGGCTACTACGAGTTGACCTCCCTGCGGGAGGTCGAGGAGACGTTCCAGGTGGTGGGCCTGGCACTGACCGCGGTCGCCATCATGGTCGCCGGGGCCGGCGCGGCGCTCGGCTGGTACGCCACCCGGCACAGCGTGCGTCCGCTGACCGCGGTCGCGGACGCGGCGGAGCGGATCGCCGCGGGAGACTTCACCACCCGGCTGGACCCCACCACCGACCCGGACCTGACCCGGCTCTCCAGCTCGTTCAACCACATGGTCGACCAGTTGGCCCGCCGCATCGAGCAGGACCGCCGGTTCGCCGCCGACGTCAGCCACGAGCTGCGCTCGCCGCTGCAGACCCTCGCCGCCGCGGCCAGCGTGCTGACCCGCCGCCGGGCGCATCAGGACGAGCGCACCGCGACCGCCGCCGGCCTGGTGGCCGACGAGGTGGCCCGGTTCCAACGCCTGGTCGACGACCTGATCCAGCTCGCCCGCACCGAGCAGCCCGCGCAGCGGGAGACCGTGGACATAGGGTTGCTGGCGCGGGAGGCGTGCCGGGCCCGCGCGCTGCCCGAGCGCCTCGTCCAGGTGCCCGCCGGCACCCTGACCGAGTGGCGCGTCGATCGGCGGCGGGTCGAGCAGATCCTGTTGAACCTGCTGGACAACGCGGTCCGCTACGGCGGCGGGCCGGTCGCCGTACGGCTGTCGCTGCGCGACGGCGCGGTCGGGGTGATCGACGTCGACGACGACGGCCCGGGCGTGCCCGACGCCGACCGGGAGGTCATCTTCGACCGCTTCGTCCGGGGCCGCGCCGCGCACGCCCGCGCCGGCACCGACGGCACCGGCCTCGGGCTGGCCCTGGTCGCCCAGCACGCCGCCGCGCACGGTGGCCGGGCGACCGTCGTCGACCGCGCGCGGGGCGCCCGGTTCCGGGTCGAGCTGGCGGAGGTGCGGTGATGCGCCGCCGTCTCGCGCCGGTCCTGCTCGTGGTGCTGCTCGGCGGCTGCGGCGTACCGGTCGACGACGCGCCACGGCCGGTGTCGGCCCCGCCCGGCTCGTTCCCCACCGCGGTGGGGACGGCGAGCACCGATCCCGACGGCCGCGTCGACGAGACCCTCTGCTTCGTCCGCGGCGACGGGCTGGAGGCCGTCACCCGCCGGGTCGACGGCGTCTCCGGCGTCGACACGCACCTGCAGCATCTGCTCGCCGGACCGCACGACGCGGAGCGGGAGCGCGGCCTGGCCACCGCCCTGCCGGGCACGATCACCGTCGCCGGGGCCACCGCCGCCGGCACCGTGGCGACCGTCGACGTACGGGAGGCCGGCGAGGAGACCGGCCGCAGCGACGAGGTGCTCGCCTTCGGGCAGATCGTCTGCACGCTGACCCAGCGCGCGGACGTCGACAGCGTCGCGTTCCGGCGGGACGGCCAGCCGTTGGAGGTGCCCCGGGCGGACGGCTCCCTCTCCGCGCTGCCGCTGACCGCCGCCGACTACCGACCGCTGCTGCGGCGCTGACCCGCCCGTGACCGTTCAGCCCTGGGGCGGGGCGGCGGTGCCGGAACCGGTCGCCCGCCGGATGTCGAGCAGATGGTGCTCACCCTCGTGGACCGTGTGCTGCCCGAGCCAGAGCAGCGTCCGGGCCTGCCGTCGCGGCCAGGGGTAGACGCCGGTGCGGGCCAGCTGCGCGGGGTCGAGCCCGGCGAACCGGGCCGCGAGGTCGTCGGCGGCCGTGGTCAGGTCGGCGAGCACGATCGCCGGCTCCTGCTCGTTGTACCGCTCCTCGACGGCGCGTTCGTCGCGCCCCATCGGGACGAACTCCGGGCCGTCGACCGTGAGCGCCAGGGCGAGCCGGTCGCCCTGGACACGGAGCACGTCCCGGACGTGGCAGGTGTATTCCAGCGGGGACCACACTCCCTCGGCCGGCCGCCGGCGCGGGTCGGCGACCTCGGCCAGCGCGGCCGTGAACCGCGCGCCCAGCGGACGCAACAGATTGGGAAGCGCCTCGGCCGACACGGCGGCATAGACGAACCCACACTCGTCGCACCGTTCCACGGGGGGAGCGTACGCCGTCGCTCCCCGGTCCGAGGACCGCCTGTTGTGGCGGCCGTCGCACCCGAACCGGGCGCGTTCAGCGCTCTATTGTCCGACTATGGGCGAGTTATCCATCAGCCGTTCGGTTGAATATCCGGCAGCCTTTGGTCTAGGGTGACTGGCACGACCGGTGCTGGGAGGCACCCGTTCTCCCCGGACAGGAAGGGCAGCATGACCACGACGACCATCGCGCCGACGACGACCACCGATGTGCACCGCGCCGCGGTGACCGGCGAGGAGTCCCGCGCCAGCGAGCTGATCGCCGCCCTGTCCGCGCTGCCCGAGGGGCACCCGGACCGTCCGGCGCTGCGCAACCAGGTCATCGAGGCGTGGCTGCCGCTGGCCAACCACCTCGCCGCCCGCTACAGCGGCCGGGGTGAGCCGACCGGCGACCTGGCCCAGACCGCGGCGCTCGGCCTGATCAAGGCCGTGGACCGGTTCGACGCCGCCCGCGGCGTGGACTTCGCCGGCTTCGCGATCCCGACCATCCTCGGCGAGATCAAGCGCCACTTCCGCGACCGCACCTGGAACATCCGGGTCCCGCGTCGCCTCCAGGAGCTGCGGCTGCGCATCTCGGAGGCGAACAGCACCCTCACCCAGACGCTCCACCGGGCGCCGACCGTCGCGGACATCGCCACCCACCTCGACCTCACCGAGGAAGAGGTCCTCGAGGGTCTGGAAGGCGCCCGCGCCTACAACGCCGTGTCGCTGTCCACCCCGATCGGTGACGGCGACAGCGCCACCGAGCTGGGCGACACCCTCGGCACCGAGGACAGCGAGTACGAGCTGGCCGAGCTGCGGGCCTCGCTCGGCCCGGCCCTGGCGACGCTGGACGAGCGGGAGCAGAAGATCCTCACCCTGCGCTTCTACGGCAACCTGACGCAGAGCGAGATCGCCGCCCGGGTCGGCGTGTCCCAGATGCACGTCTCTCGGCTGCTCGCCCGCGCGCTGACCAAGCTGCGCGGCCAGCTCACCGAGGCCTGACCGCCACCGACCCACGCACCGCCACCCGGCTCCCCCCGGTGGCGGTGCGTCTCTTTCCGGGGTGGTCCGGTCGGCCCGCGCGGGCCGACCGGACCACCGTGCGGATCAGGCCACCACGGACCGCAGCGGCACCTGCGCCTCCCGCAGGGCGCGGAGCAGGTCACCGAGGAAGGGGTGCTCGTCGATCTGACGGCCCTCCGGGTTGGGGATCACCAGATACGCGGAACCGTCCGCGGTGGACACCCGGGCCCCGCCGGTGAACCCCGCCACGACCGCCCGGGTCCGGGCCAGGTCGTCGGCGGCCACCTCGATGGTGATCGGCCGCCACCCGCCGCCAAGGTCCGCGGGGACCGGCGCCGCCGCCGCGGCCGCCCGGGCTGCGGGGACCTCCGCCGTCCGTGGCGCGGCGGTCCGCGCGTCCGTGCCGGCCGTCGGCAGCAGCAGCGCGTTCGCCACCAGGTGCAACCCGTTCTCGTTGTACGCCCGGAACAGCGGGTTGAACGCGAACAGCACCGCCCGACCCGTGCCGGTCGGCTCGTCGACCAGCGCGACGGTTCCCTTGAGCACGTCCCCGTGCACCGTGTAGCCGTTGGCCCAGAAGGTGTCGTCCGACGGATAGCTGAGCACGTTCGTGCCGGTGGTGCTCGGGGTCAGGATCGAGTCGCTGTTGTTGAACTCGAAGTCCTCCGCTGGGCGGCCGAGCGCGACCAGGCTGTCGTGGTCGACGTCCACCCGCAGGTGCGAGCCGATCACCTGGTACCCGGTCGGCTTCGGCTTCTCCAAGGTGGAGGTGAGCCCGGCCGCGCGCGCCATCCGGGTGCCCTCGTTGCGCAGCCCGATGTAGGTGTGGCCCTGGGCGATCCAGTTCCGCAGGTTGGCCTGGCCGGCGGCGGTCAGGCCGCCGGTCGCGCTGCTGCCGTCCGGCACCAGGAGTACCGTCCGGTCGGTGAAGGCGGGGGTGTTGTCGTTGATGTCGGTGGTGGTCACCGGCGTGAGGTCGAGCCCCCACCGCCGGCCGAGCACGTATCGGGCCTCGCCGTGGGAGCCGGAGGTGGTGGAGATCCCGGTGCCCTGGAACAGTCCCACGTCCGGCCGGGCCAACGGGCTCCCGGCGGCGGCCATGTCGCTCGGCGTCAGGGTGACCCCGAGGGACGCGGCGAGGTCGTCGACCTCCCGGGTCAGGCTGGTCGCCGGCAGGCCGACCACACCGGTCGCCAGGTCGCGTACCAGCGGTACGCCCCGGCCGAGCAGTCGGAAGGTGAACTCGGCCGCGGCGGCGGAGTCCAGCGGGTACGCGTACGAGCCGGTCGCCGGGGCCGCAGCGGTCCGGCCGCCCTCGATCCGCTGGACCGGCCGGGCCGCGGGCCGGACGTCGTCTCCGGTGTAGAGGGTCGCCACTCCCATCAGCAGCGGGTTGCTCCAGGAGGAGACGTCGTAGAAGTAGGGGAACGGGACGTACGGGTCCTCGCCGAGGATCGCCTGGATCCAGTGCTTCTGCGGCTGGTCCATCGGGATCCAGTAGGCGCCGGCCGGCACCGTGACGTCGGTGGCGGTCCGCCCGCCGAAGATCCGCGCGGTCGGCACCCGGGTCGGCTCGCGCACCTCGTACACCTCGACGTCCATCCGGCGCAGCCGCTCGACGAGCTGCCGTACGTCGGCGAGCTGCCGGTCCGGCAGCAGGAAGTACGACCGGATCGACAGGTCGGGCACCGGGAACTGGACCGAGTTGGTGGGCTGGACCACCTCGTTCGGCTCCAGGGCGCCCGCCCGGCCCTCGGCCAGCGCGTCCGTCCAGATCCGGTAGTAGTCGGTGAGCAGCTCGTGCTTGTTCGCCGCGGCCCAGCCCAGGGTCGACCACTGGGTGTGGAACTGCTGCTGCACCCGGTCGGCGACCGCGGAGGCGCTGCCCTTCTCGAACGTCATGCCGGCGGCGCCGAAGCCGGCGGCCGGGACGGTGTCGCCGTACCCCATGAAGAAGAGGTCGTACGTCGCGTAGTTGAAGTAGCACTCGGTGGTGACGGCCCCGCCGCAGGCGCCGTTGTAGCCGAAGCCGGCCTTGTTGGCCTCGCCGATCCGGTTGATCCAGTCGACCGTCTCGCCGGCGATCTCGTGGTGGATCGGGTCGGCGTTGGGCGGGAAGAAGTACTGCCGGCCGCCCATCTCGTGCGCGTCGATGAAGACCTGCGGCGGGTAGCGCCGCATCAGTTCGACCTTGCCGTCGGTCTCCTGCTGGGTGCGGGCGAACCAGTCCCGGTTCATGTCGAAGCCGAACTCGTTCTGCCGCCGGCTCGCGTCCCGACCGTCCGGGTTCTGGGTCGGCACGATCACGGTGACCAGGTTGTCGTTGCGCCGGGCGACCTCGCAGGACAGGCCGGCGGCCAGCTCGTACAGGGTCTTCAGGGCCGCGTCGGTGCCGCTCTTCTCGCCGCCGTGCACGTTCGCCGTCACCCAGACGATGGCCGGGCTGTCGGTGGCGGTCCCGGCGGCCCTGGCCGCCGGGGTCCGGCGGGGATCGCGCAGGCCGCGGAGGTCGTCGGCGATCGTCCGGAGCGTCACCGGCCGGACGTGGTCCGGGTTCGAGACGATCGCGTACGGCAGGGGTTGGCCGAGCACGCTGGTCGCCATGACACCGGTGACCACCCGGTCGGAGGCGGCGTCGACCGCGCCGAGGTAGGTGCGGACCTCCTCGTTGGTGACCACCCGCTGCTGGCCGACGCCGAGCGGGAAGCCGAGCACGCGCTCGGGCGTGGGCACTGTGCCGAGGTGGGCGGTGGGATCGTCGACGCAGGTGGCGGACCCGGGGGTCGCCGCCGCGGGCGAACCGGCCAGCAGGGGCGTCATACCGGTCAGGAGGACGACGGCCACCGCTCCCGCCAGTCGCTTCGTGGGGACTGTCCAGAACGGACGTTTCGCTGAGGCCATGGGTTCTTTTCCCTTCCCGGGAAAGGCACAAGGTTGCCGGAGCCTATGACCAGCACTTTCACCCGGTCAAGATTCGTCCGGTGATCGATGGCCGCGATCATCCCGTCGACCGTCGTGATCGGACGGAGACCCGGGTTCCGGCGGAGGGCTCAGCCGGAGGGACGAGGCGGGACGAGCCCCGAGGCACTTGATCTTCGCCGACTTCTGTGGTAATATGTCCGTTTGCGACTGGTAGCGTGGCGCCGCCCCCGGCGGTGATCCCGCGCCGTCCCGGAGGGCCCTCATCGGCCGCGCCAACCCCGGCCCGGCCGGCTCCCGGAGAGGACCAGTCGCATGTCCGAGACGCCCACCCTCGAAGCCCGCATCCGGCACTTCTTCGCCGCCTTCTCCCCGGCCGCCGGGGCGGCGGACGGCTTCGGCGAGCTGTTCGCCGATCCGTTCCTGCTGGCCGACGAGGCCGGCGCCCGGCCGGTGCCCCGGGCCGCCTTCCTCGCCGCCCTGCCCCGCCGAACGCAACTGTTCGCCGACGCCGGGCTCGGCCCCGCGACGTTGACCGACCTCAGCTACCAGCGCCTCGACGACCGGTACGTGCTGGCCCGTACCGAGTGGGACGCCCCGCGGCGGGACGGCGGCGCGCCGGTCCGGTTGGCGTCGTCGTACCTGCTCCACGACGACGCCGGCCGGTTCCGCGTCGTGCTCTACCTCAACCACCAGGGCCTGCCGGCGGCCTGAGCCTCTTCGGCCGCCGCGGTGGTCGTCAGCACCAGCCGTTGACCGGGCCGCTCACTCCGGTCCACAGGTACGCGTCGGTGACCCAGGTGCCGTCGGTCAGCCGGTTCCACAGGGACGTGGTGCCCCACCGGCCGGTGTGGGTGGTGCCGTTCGCCGAGCAGGCGACGCTCACCGTGGCCCCGTCCGCGACCGAGCCGACGATCGCGTAGCCGGTCCCCGGGCCGGAGCGCTTGTTGACCGTCCCGCCGCCGTTGGCGTCGACGACGCCCTGGGTGAGGCCGAGCGCGCCGTGGTTGTAGAGGGCGCCGCCGACGTTGACCTGCGCCGAGCCGTGCAGGGCGTAGCCCTGGTAGGTGGCGCCGCCGCTCATCACCACCCACTTGCCGAGGTTGTGGCCGGCGATCGGCACGTACGCGCTGTTCTGCCGCAGGGCGAAGTGCACGTGGCGGCCGCTGGCCGCGCCGCCGCAGGTGACGTCGGTGCCGGTGTCCCCGAGGTAGGCGCCCTCGCCCACGCCCGCGCCGTTGACGCTGATGCTGTTCCACAGGTGGTAGTAGTCCGTGGCGTAGCCCCGGTCGTGGATCACCCGGATCCACCCCCGGCACATGGTGTACGCGGTCCCGCCGCGTGCGGCCAGCACCCGCTGGTCCCCGCCGGACAGGTCGACGGAGCTCCACGGCGTGTCGCTGCCCGCCCAGCCGTGCGGCCCGCCGGTGAGGTACCACGACTGGCCGACCGCGAACGGCAGGCGCATGCCGGTGCGGTAGTCGCCCCCGGCGTACATCGGGCTCGGTGACGTGAAGACCCGCTTCTCGGTGGGGGACACCACCGGGGCGGGGGCGGTCGCGGCGAGGCCGGTGAAGGCCGGCTCGCCGTCGAACGCGATCTGCCAACCGGACCGGTCGCGGTGGGCGACGAACAGCCAACCGGCCGGGTACCGCCCCTCCTGGGCCGGGGCGACGACGACGGCCGTGCCGAACGCCCAGGCCTTGCCGTCGCGGCGGGTGACCGTGATCCGGGTGTCGTCCGCGCCGGCGCTGCGCAGTCCGGCGTCGGTGGCGCTCGCCCGGTCGAGCAGCCGGGTGGTCACCGCCGCGGTGAGGTCGCCGGCCCCCGCGGGCGCGGCCTGGGCGGTGGTGGGGTTGGTGAGCAGGGAAGCGGCGACCAGCGCTACCGCGCAGGCCCATCCTCGGACGCGACTCATGGGCACCCCGTCTCCGTTGCATCGACAAGCATCATTGCCGGTCGTGCCGGAAGATTATCGATCGCCCGGGTGGTTGTCCACGCCCGGAGCCACTGTGGGATACGACGAGATCCCGCCGGATCACGGCCGACCGACGCGGCGCGGCCCGACGGGTGAGGTCACCCGCCGGGCCACGTGGCGGCCCGCCGTGCGGCCGGCTCACCAGGACGACGGGGCAGGCGGCGGCACCACCGGCGGACGGTCGTCGCAGGTGATCGTGTTGGGCAGCAGCCAGGGGGCGAGCCAGCCGCCGTCGTTGCCACCGAGGTCGGTCAGGTGGAACTCGGAGCCCGCCGGGGTGAAGTGGAACGAGCCGCAGTTGTTCACCCCCACCGCGCCGACGTTGCGGGCGTCGACGTCGGCGAAGGAGGCCGATCCGGCGGTCCGGGCGCTCACCACCGACGTGCCGGTGCCGTCGACGCGGATGTCCCGGAAGTGGACGTTGCTGATCGAGACCGTGTCCTTCACCGGCCAGTCGCTGACCAGCATGATCGCGTTGTACGTGTTGTCGAGGAAGGCGTCGCCGACGACCTGGATGTCCGCGTCGATGCTGCGGTCCAGCGCGTAGAACCAGATCGCGCCGAGACCGATGTTCCAGTTCAGCTCGTACCCGCCGGCTCGGACCGTGGTGTTGTCGGTGATCCACAGGTGGCCGGTGAACGGCTCGGCGCCGAACCGGGAGCCGACCTGGACGGCGCTGCCCTCCCGGACGGGATCGGCGACCAGGTTGGCCGAGATCGTGTTGTCGGTGCCGCCGTACAGGGCGATGCCGTTGGCCAGCACCGGCGACTGCACGGTGTTGTGGTCGAACGTGTTGTCCGCGTTGCCGGTGCCCTCCGACCACATGGCCAGGCCGTCGTCGCCGGTGTTGCGGACGAAGGTGTGCGACACGGCGGAGTGCGTGACGCCGGTGTGGAAGTTGAGGCCGTCGGCGATCTGGTCGGCGATCACCGTGTGCGTGACCCGCAGGTCGGTCATCGGCCCGTCGAACCACATGCCGACCTTCGTGTGGTGCAGGTAGAGGCCGTCGATGGTGGAGTGGCTCAGCGCCCCGCCGATCGCGTTGACCTGGTCGGTGTCGATCCGTTCCCGCACGTCGCCCTCGATGGCGAAGTCGGCGAGGTGGACGTTGCTGCTGCCGCCCTCGGCGGCGTCGCGGCCGTAGAAGCCGACGCCGGTGTGCACCGAGCCGTCGGGGGCCGGGGTGTCCAGGGCGATCTCGCGTCCCCGGACGATCGTGTACCAGCTGCCGCCGCCCACGATGGTCACGTCGTCGACGACGATGTGCCGGTTCACCTGGTAGACCCCCGGCGGCAGGTAGAGCGGGCGGTGGGCCTGCCGGGCGTACCCGACCGCCCGGTCGAAGGCGTCGGCGGACTCCCGCCGGCCGGTCGGGTCGGCGCCGAAGGCCAGCACGTTGACCGCGCCGGGCACCACGCGCGGCGGGCCGACGAGCTGCGAATCGAGCAGGTCGATGACCGTCCAGGCGGCGCCGCTGCCGGCCGGAGCGGTCAGCCGCACCACCTCGCCGGCCCGGTACGTCCGGCCCAGCAGCAGGCGCTGCTCGTCGTAGAAGTGGTGCGGCCGGAAGGGCTTGGTGATGGTCGGCGCCGGGGTGGTGGCGGCCGGCACGCAGGAGCATTCGGTGATCCACCAGTCGGGGTGGAGCAGCCCGGCGTCCGGGTCGTTGGTGAACGGGTACTGGTTGTAGAGCCAGCCGTACCGGGAGGTCAGGGTCATGGTCCGGGTGGGTCCACGGCCGACGGTGACGTGCAGCGGCGCGGTGATGCCGCCGCCACCGGGAGCGTCGGGGATGCTGTACCGGACGGTGATCGCGTTGGCGGTCGCCGGCAGGGTGAACTCGACGTACTGGCCGGGGGTGAGGCGGACGGCCCGGCGGCCGGAGGCCTCGCCGGCGAGGGTGTAGGCGGCGCGGTCCGGGCCGATGACCACGCCCGTCGTCCGGGCGTGTTCGGCCTCCTGTTCGACGAAGTCCACGTCGGCGCCGCGGCCGGTGACCAGCGCCGGGTCGAGGCCGGCCCGGGTGACCACCGGGGCGGGGCCGGCGGGGGCCGGGCCCGCGGCCGCCGCGACGCTCCCGGCGGGTACGGCGAGGGCGACGGCGCTCGCCGCCGCGACGATCCGGGCTGTCAGCACGTGCCGGCGTCGACCCGCCGGGCCGTCGTCCATGCTCCGCTGCATCGGGTTACCCACTCTCGGGGATGGGGGACGGTGGTGGTGCGCCGTGCGCCGAGGTGTGCCTGTCCGGCTCCGGGGGGTGGCTCATGTTATTCCCGTCACTTGTCGAGATTCAAGCGCCTCTCTGTCCAAAACTTGCGACGACGAGGGCCGTCGTCGAGGCGGGTGGTCGACATGGCGAGGGCCCTGCCTCGCGCCGTCCGGACGGCCAGGTCCACCGCCGACCCGGCCGGAGTGCCTGTAAGCGATCATCCGATTCTTGCGCCACCGAGCAGCGGGCGGTTCATTTTTTGCAGGGGAGCGGCATAGGATTGCGGCGTGACGAAGAGGTTGACGGAGGTCGCCCGCAAGGCGGGCGTCAGCGAGGCGACCGTGAGCCGGGTGCTCAACGGGCGCGGCGGCGTGTCCGAGGCGACCCGGACCGCGGTGCTGACCGCGCTGGACGTCCTCGGCTACGAGCGCCCGACCAAGCTGCGCGGCGAACGGGCGCGGCTGGTCGGCCTGGTCCTGCCCGAACTGCAGAACCCGATCTTCCCGGCGCTCGCCGAGGTGGTGACCGGCTCGCTGGCGCAACGGGGCTTCACCCCGGCGCTCTGCGCCCGCACCATCGGCGGCGTGCCCGAGTCGGACTACGTGGAGATGCTCCTCGACCACCAGGTCTCCGGGGTGATCTTCGCCGGTGGGTCGTACGCCCTCGCGGACGCCTCGCACGAGCACTACCGGCGGCTGACCGACCGGGGCCTGCCCGTGGTGCTGGTCAACGCGGGCGTTGACGAGCTCGGATTCCCCCGGGTGTCCACCGACGACGCGGTCGCCGTGGAGCAGGCGTACGGGCACCTGCGGTCGCTCGGCCACGAGCGGATCGGGATGGTGCTCGGCCCCGAGGACCACGTCCCGTCCCGGCGCAAGCTGGACGCGATGGTCCGGGCCGCGGGCTGGACCGACGACCGGCCGTACGTCGAACGCTCCAGCTTCTCCATGGAAGGGGCGCGGGTCGCCGCGACCAAGTTGGTCGAGCGGGGCGTCACCGGCATCATCTGCGCCAGCGACGTGCTGGCCCTGGGCACCATCCGGGCCGCCCGGCGACTCGGTCGTAAGGTGCCGACCGACGTGTCCGTGGTGGGCTTCGACGACTCCGCGTTCATGACCTGCACCGACCCGCCGTTGACCACGGTACGGCAGCCCATCGAGACGATGGGGCAGGCCGCGGTGGACCTGCTGGTCACCCAGATCGAGGGGGCCGGCGTGCTGCACGACGAGTTGCTGTTCGAGCCCGAACTGGTGGTGCGCGGCTCCACCGCCCCGGCGCCCGGCCGCTGACCCCGACCCGCCCCGACCAACCCGGCCACGGACCGCCGCGTTCCGGCCGCTGAACGGCGCTTCCGGCCGTCGACCGCTGCTCGCGGTCGGCGGCCGTTTCGTCGTTGCCGGCGCCGATTCGCGTCGCCCCCGGGCGAGGGCCCCGGCTGGCCTCGCCCGACTCCGCCGCGAACGAGCAGCCACAACGGGGCGAAGGCGAGCAACCTGGTCACATCCCGTGGCGATGTCGGCATCTGCCGCCGAAAAGTCGCATCCTTTCAAAGCACGATCGAAACCTTGCTGAAATGAGTCGGCTTCGCTACGGTGACTGCACTCACACCTGACCCGGACAGCGTCGGGGCAGGTCGCGTGGCGGATGCAGATCACCAGGCGGCATCCCCGCGGTGACGATCACCGCAGATCAGCGAAGGCCATGGATACCCCCCGTTCCCGAAGGGATGGACAGATGTCCGTACCGCAGTACCGGAAGGCTGCGGCGCTAGCGCTCGTGGCCGGCCTGGGGCTCAGCCTTGCGGCTTGCTCCACCAAGAGCGACGACGCGACGAAGGATGCCGGCGGCAAGGTCACCATCACGGTCGACTGCCAGCCGGTCGGCTCCCAGAAGGAGCTGTTGAAGAACTGGAACGACGACGTGGCCGAGTTCCAGCGGCAGAACGCGGACATCGTCATCAAGAGCGTCAGCGTCGGGGAGCAGTGCAACAACCCGCCGGACTTCACCGCCCGCCTGGCCGGCGGCACCGTGACCGACGTGTTCTACGGGTACATGACCGATCTCCAGCAGGTGCTCGACTCCGGTCAGGCGATGGACATCACCCAGTACGCCAACAAGGACACCATCCCGACCTGGGACAGCGTCGACCCGGCGCTCAAGGAGGTCTTCACCGACAGCGGCAAGCTCTACGCCGTCCCGGTGAAGAACTACTCGATGGGCCTGGTCTACAACAAGGTCCTGTTCCAGCAGGCCGGGCTCGACGTGAACAACCCGCCCAGGACCTGGGCCGAGGTGCGGGCCGCCGCCAAGAAGATCGCCGCGCTCGGCAACGGCATCGCGGGCTACGCGGAGTACAGCGCCGGCAACACCGGGGGCTGGCACTTCACCTCCCTGCTCTACTCCCAGGGCGGCCAGGTGCTGACCGCCGACGGCAAGAAGGCCGACTTCAACAACGCGATGGGCAAGCAGGTCCTGCAGAACCTCAAGGACATGCGGTACGGCGACAACAGCATGGGCTCCCGCCAGCTCCTGCAGTGGGGCGACCTGCTGACCAACGCCGGCGCGGGCAAGGTCGGCATGTTCATCGGCGCGCCGGACACCACCCAGGCGATCGTCAGCCAGTTCCAGGGCAAGTTCCAGGACTGGGCGATGGGCCCGCTGCCCGGCCAGGACGGTCCGGCGAAGGCGACGCTCGGTGGCGGCGAGGGCTACTTCTTCAAGAAGGGCCTCACCCCGGAGCAGGTCAAGGCCGGTCTGAAGTGGATCGCGTACCAGAAGCTGACCCCGGGCAAGGGCCAGTTCGACTATGTCCGGTCCAAGCCGCAGAACTACCCGGTGGGCCTGCCTCAGCCGCTGCTCTTCGCCAACGGCAGCGCCGCGCAGAAGCAGGAGCTCGAGCTGCGTAAGGCGAACGCGAACGTCGACACCGCGAACTTCGCGGCCTTCGAGGCGAACCCGGTCCCGATCAAGGGCGAGCCCCGCAACGCGCAGGCGATCTACGCGGTGCTGGATGCCGCGATGTCCGGGGTCCTGACGAACCCGAACGCGAACATCGACGCGCTGCTCAAGACGGCCGAAGACAAGGTCAACAAGCTCCTGGCCGCCGGGAGCTGATCCACTGCGGGTGGGGGCCGGCACGCCGGCCTCCACCCGCCGCCCGCACCGTCCGGTCACCGACTTCCGCAGGAGTTGCCTTGGCGCTCACCACCGTCCCGGGTGCCACCAGACCACCGGGTCGCCCCGCTCCGCCGTACCCGCCCGGGCCTCGACGTACGGGGCTGGGCCGCAGGGTACGGGACAACCTCACCGGGCACGCGTTCCTGATCGGGGCGGTCCTCTGCTTCGTCGTCTTCTCCTGGTACCCGATGATCCGCGGCATCGTGATGAGCTTCCAACGCACCCGCCGGGGCGAGACCACCTGGGTCGGCTGGGACAACTACCTGCGCATCATCGACGACCCCAGCTTCTGGACCGCCTGGAAGAACACGTTCTACTTCACCATCCTGGCGCTGGTCCTCGGGTACGCGGTGCCGTTCTTCGTGGCGATCCTGCTCAACGAGTTCCGCCACGCCAAGGGGTACCTGCGGATCCTGGTCTACCTGCCGGTGATGCTGCCGCCGGCCTCGGCGCTCTTCCTCTTCAAGTTCTACGCGTACGACCCCAGCGAGGCGGGACTCTTCAACGCGATCCTCACGGCCCTGCACCTGCCGACGTCGGAGTGGATGCAGTCGCCCGGGATGACGATGCCGGCGATGGTGATCGCGTCCACCTGGATGAACATGGGCAGCGCGGTGCTGATCTACCTGGCCGCGTTGCAGAACATCCCCGGCGAGCTCTACGAAGCCGCCGAGCTGGACGGCGCCGGGATCTGGCGGCGGATCCGCACCGTGACCATCCCGCAGACCCGGTTGATCCTCGCGCTCCTGGCGATGCTGCAGATCGTCGCCACCATGCAACTCTTCATCGAGCCGCTGATTCTCGCCAACGGCGCGGGTACGGAGGACTCGGCGACCTCGGTCGCGTACCTCATCTACCAGCACGGCTTCTTCCAGAGCGACCTCAACGGCGCCGCCGCGCTCGGCGTGATCATGCTCGTGGTGCTGGCCGGCTTCTCCGCCGCGTACGCGCGGCTGACCGCGAAACAGGACTAGGACGGACCGCCCATGGCACAGGACTCCGGGACCCGCACCCTCATCTCTGCCGCCCAGCTCAGGCGGGGGCGCGGCAGGGTGATCTACTGGACGCTGCTCACCGTCGTCGTCGTGGGGTTCACGCTCGTCTTCCTCGGGCCGCTCTACTGGATGGTCACCGGCGCGCTGAAGTCCGGCCAGGAGATCGCGCAGACCCCGCCGTCGCTGTTCCCGCAGGATCCCCAGCCGCAGAACTACGTTGACGCGTGGACCAACCTGGACCTCGCCAAGCTGTTGTTCAACACGTTCTACTACGCGACCGGGGCGGTGCTGTTCCAACTCGTCCTCGACACCGCCGCGGCCTACTCCCTGTCGAAGCTGCGACCGGTCTTCGGCAACGTGATCCTCGGCCTGATGCTGGCGACGCTGATGATCCCGGCGATGGTCCTCATCGTCCCGCAGTACGTGACCGTGATCGACCTGCCGATCCTGCACATCAACCTGCTCGACTCGCCGTTCGCGATCTGGCTGCCGCTGGTCGCGAACGCGTTCAACATCTTCCTGCTGAAGCGGTTCTTCGACTCGATCCCGGAGGACCTGATGGCGGCGGCCCTGGTGGACGGGGCGACACCGCTGCGCACGCTCTGGTCGATCATCCTGCCGATGTCGCGTCCCATTCTCGGCGTGGTGTCCATCTTCGCCGTGACGGCGGTCTGGAAGGACTTCCTCTGGCCGAAGCTGGTCATGCCGTCGCCCGAGACCCGGACGGTCAGCGTCGGCATCTACGCCTTCTCCGGCGGCACGCCGATGAACGTGGTGATCGCCGCCTCGGTCATCGCCGCCATCCCGACCGTCGTCATCTTCCTGATCTTCCAGCGCAACATCATGTCCGGCCTGACCACCGGCGGCCTCAAGGGCTGACCGCACCGGCACGCCCCCGGCCATTCCTCCGCGGCGAACAACGACCGTTCGCCCGACACCCCTCAGGTCCGGCGAACCCGCCGACGTACCGACGCAGAAAGCAGGTGCTCGTGTCCACAGCAGACAACGGTCCGTGGTGGCGTGGAGCGGTGATCTACCAGGTGTACCCGCGTAGCTTCGCCGACGGCAACGGCGACGGCATCGGCGACATCGCCGGCATCCGGTCCCGGCTGAACCACCTGTCCGCGCTCGGCGTCGACGCGATCTGGTTCAGCCCCTGGTACCCCTCCCCGATGGCCGACGCCGGCTACGACGTGGCCGACTACCGCGACATCGACCCGGTCTTCGGCACCCTCGCCGAGGTGGAGGCGCTGATCGCGGAGGCACACGCGTTCGGCATCCGGACGATCGTCGACGTGGTACCGAACCACTGCTCCGACGCGCACCCCTGGTTCCAGGCGGCGCTCGCCGGCGGACCGGACGCGCCCGAGCGGGAGCTGTTCTGGTTCCGCCCCGGCCGGGGCCCGGACGGCGACCAGCGGCCCACCGACTGGGTCGGCGAGTTCGGCGGCCCGACCTGGACCCGGACCACCAACCCGGACGGCACCCCCGGCGACTGGTACCTGCACCTGTTCGCCCCCGAGCAGCCGGACTTCAACTGGGACCACCCTCGGGTGCGGGCCGAGTTCGAGGACATCCTGCGGTTCTGGTTCGACCGGGGAGTGGACGGCATCCGGATCGACTCGGCCGGGCTGCTGGTCAAGGACGGGACGCTGCCCGAGGCCCTGCCGGGCCGACCCCACCCGTTCCACGACCTCGACGGGGTGCACGAGATCTACCGCGGCTGGCGGCGGATCGCCGACGAGTACCCAGGGGACCGGGCGCTGATCGGTGAGGTGTGGCTGCCGGACCGGCAGCGGTTCGCCAACTACCTGCGCCCGGACGAGCTGCACGCCGCCTTCAACTTCGACTTCCTCGGCTGCGCCTGGGACGCCTCGGCGCTGCGCGAGAGCATCGACGGGACGCTGAGCGCGCACGCGCCGGTCGGCGCGCCGGCCACCTGGGTGCTCTCCAACCACGACGTCACCCGGCACGTCACCCGCTACGGCCGGGCGGACACCACGTTCAGCTTCGCCGCGAAGCGCGAGGGAATCCCCACCGACCTGGAGCTGGGCACCCGCCGCGCCCGCGCCGCCGCGCTGCTCTCCCTCGCGCTGCCCGGCGCGGCGTACGTCTACCAGGGCGAGGAGCTGGGCCTCTGGGAGGTCGAGGACATCCCGTACGAGCTGCGCCAGGACCCGATGTGGGAACGCTCCGGCCGGGTCGACCCCGGGCGGGACGGCTGCCGGGTGCCGCTGCCGTGGTCCGGCGACGCCCCGCCGTTCGGGTTCAGCCCGGACGGCGCGGCGGCGACCCCCTGGCTGCCCCAGCCGGCCGACTGGAAGGACCGGACGGTCCGCGCCCAGACCGGCGACCCGCACTCGATGCTGGAGCTCTACCGGGCGGCCATCGCGCTGCGCCGGCGCGAGCCGGCCCTCGGCGACGGCACGCTGACCTGGCTGCCGGCCCCCGATCGGGTGCTCGCCTTCCGCCGCGAGCCGGGCTTCGCCTGCCTGGTCAACCTCTCCGACACGGCGGTGCCGCTGCCCGACCACGACGGGCTGCTGCTGGCCAGCGGACCGGTCGGCGACCTGCTTCCGCCGGACACCGCCGTCTGGCTGCGTACCCGCTGATCCGTCGCGGCGCCGGCGGCCCCGCCCCGCCCCCGGCCCCCCCCCCCCCCCCCCCGGGGGGGCCCCCCCCCCCCCCCCCCCCGGCCCCCCCCCCCCCCCCAACCGGGAAACCCCACAAGGCCCCCCCCCCCCCCCCCCCCCCCCGCGGGGGGCCGCGCCCCCCCCCCCCCCCCGCCGGCCGCCCGCCCCCCCCCCCCCCCCCCCCCCCCCCGCCGCCCACCGCGAGGAAGGAGGAAGGAGCGACGCACACGGGGGACCTGGCCGCCGACGAAAGGGAGACACCCCTCATGGCCGCGCACACCACCCCGCACCACCAGCGCACAGTCCGGTTCCGCGCGGGGCTGGCCGCCCTGGCCGCCGCCGCCCTCGCCACCACCTCGCTCACCGTCGTGGCGCTCACCTCCACCGCCACCCCGGCCCGGGCCGCCGGGCTGTCGCCGTTCGACATCGCCGGCCGCGGCGCCACCGTCCCCTTCGTCGAGCAGGAGGCGGAGCGGGCCGTCCACACCGGCACCCGGATCGGTCCCGACCGGCACTACGGCACGCTGCCGTCGGAGGCCTCCGGCCGAGAGGCGGTCACCCTCGACGCCGTCGGCGAGTACGTCGAGTTCACCCTCACCGCGCCGGCCGACGCGGTCACCTTCCGGTACAGCCTGCCGGACAACGCCGCCGGCACCGGCCGGGACGCCAGCATCGACCTGCGCGCCAACGGCGCCCTGGTGAAGGCCGTCCCGGTCACCTCCCGGTACGGCTGGTACTACGGCGGCTACCCGTTCAACAACAACCCGGGCGACACCAACCCGCACCACTTCTACGACGAGACCCGGACCCTGTTCGGCAGCACGTACCCGGCCGGCACGAAGATCAGGTTGCAGGTCTCCTCGACGGCGCAGTCGCCCACCTTCACCATCGACCTGGCCGACTTCGAGCTGGTCGGCGGGCAGATCGCCAAGCCGGCCGGGGCGCTGGACGTGGTGACCGACTTCGGCGCCGACCCGACCGGCGCCACCGACTCCACCGCGAGGTTCCAGGCCGCCGTCGACGCCGGCCGGGCGCAGGGGAGGACGGTGTGGATCCCCGCCGGCACCTTCACCCTCTGGGACCACGTGGTGGTCGACGGGGTGACCCTGCGCGGCGCCGGGCCGTGGTACTCGGTGCTCGGCGGACGGCACCCCACTGACCGGAAACGGGCGGCCGGCATCTACGGCAAGTACGTCGCCGGCGGTGGCTACGGCGGCGAGATCCGGCCGCACGAGGCCGGCGGACCCAGCCGCAACGTCACCCTGCGGGACTTCGCCATCATCGGCGACATCCGCGAGCGGGTCGACGAGGACCAGGTCAACGCCCTCGGCGGGGCGATGTCGAACTCGGTGGTGGACAACCTCTGGCTCCAGCACACCAAGGTCGGCGCCTGGATGGACGGGCCGATGGACAACCTGACCATCCGCAACAGCCGGATCCTGGACCAGACCGCCGACGGGGTGAACTTCCACTGGGGCGTCACCAACTCCACGGTGACCAACACCTTCGTCCGCAACACCGGCGACGACGGGCTGGCCATGTGGGCGCAGAACGTGCCGAACGTCAACAACGCCTTCACCTTCAACACCGTCGGCGTCACCATCCTGGCCAACAACCTGGTCACCTACGGCGGGCGGGACATCCGGATCACCGACAACGTGACCGCCGACTCGGTCACCAACGGCGGCGGCATCCACGTGGCCAACCGCTATCCGGGGGTGAACGGGCCGACCGCGGTCGCCGGCACCATCACCGTCGCCCGCAACACCCTGATCCGCAACGGCAACTCCGACTACAACTGGCGCTTCGGGGTCGGCGCGCTCTGGTTCTCCGCGCTCAACGAACCGATCCAGGGCGCCAGCATCAACGTCACCGACACCGACATCCTGGACAGCTCGTACGCCGCGCTGCACTGGATCGAGGGGCAGACCAGCGGGATCAACCTCACCAACGTCCGCATCGACGGCGCCGGGACGTTCGCGCTCCAGGTGCAGGCGGCCAGCCAGGTCAGCTTCACCAACGTACGGGCCAGCGGCATCGCCCAGGCGAACCCGATGTACAACTGCGTCGGCAGCGCCTTCCAGATCACCCAGGGCGCCGGCAACTCCGGCTGGTACTCGGCCAGCCCGTACTGCGGGCCCTGGCCGGAGCCGCAGTGGGGCAACGGCCCGTCCACCCCGCCCAGCCCGACCAGCCCCACGCCGAGTCCGTCGTCGACCACGCCGCCGCCGTCGGGCGGCAACCTGGCCCTCGGCCGGCCGGTGACCGCGTCCAGCACCACCCAGACGTACGCGGCGGCCAACGCGGTGGACGGCAACGCCGGCACGTACTGGGAGAGCGCCAACAACACCTTCCCGCAGACGCTGACCGTGGACCTCGGCGCGGCCCGCGCCGTCGACCGGGTGGTGCTGAAACTCCCGCCCACCTGGGAGAGCCGCACCCAGACCCTGTCGGTGCTCGGCTCCACCGACGGGTCGACCTGGACCACCGTCAAGGCGTCGGCCGGCTACGCCTTCGACCCGGCCGCCGGCAACACCGTGTCGATCCCGCTGCCGGCGGGGGACCGGCGCTACGTCCGGCTCAGCGTCACCGGCAACACCGGCTGGCCGGCCGGCCAGGCCGCCGAGTTCGAGGTGTACGGCGGCACGACCACCACCCCGCCGCCGACCACCACGCCTCCGCCCAGCACCACGCCGCCGCCCAGCGGCAACCTCGCCGCCGGCCGGCCGGTCACCGAGACCAGCCACGCCGACGTGTACGGGGCGGCGAACGCGGTGGACGGCAACGCGGGCACGTACTGGGAGAGCGCCAACAACGCCTTCCCGCAGTCGCTGAGCGTCGACCTCGGCGCGACGTACCCGGTGTCCCGGATCGTGCTGAAGCTGCCGCCCTCCTCGGCCTGGCAGACCCGTACCCAGACGCTGTCGGTGCTCGGCTCCACCGACGGGTCCACCTGGACCACCGTCAAGGCGTCGGCCGGTTACACCTTCGACCCGGCCACCGGCAACACCGCCACCGTCACCTTCCCGGCCACCAGCCGGCGGCACCTGCGACTGACCTTCACCGGCAACACCGGCTGGCCGGCCGGCCAGCTCGGCGAGTTCGAGGTCTACGCGAGCTGACCTCCCCGGGGTCCCCGCGACGGCGCGGGGACCCCGCCCACCCCCACCACACCCACCTCTCCACGTCCCCCGGAAGAAGGTGTCCCTCCACCATGTCCCGATTCCGTTCCCGGCTGGTCGCGGTGCTCGCCGCGATCGGGCTGGCCGTCACGGTCCCGCCCCCGTCCCCGGCCGCCGCGGCCGGCGGTCCCAATCTCGCCCTCGGCCGGGCCACCTCGGCTAGCAGCGCCAACGGCGCCTACACCGCCGGCAACCTCACCGACGGCAACGCCGCCAGCTACTGGGAGAGCGCCAACAACACCTTCCCGCAGTGGGCCCAGGTCGACCTGGGCACCGCCCAGCCGGTCGACCAGGTCGTGCTGAAGCTCCCCGCCACCTGGGAGTCCCGCAGCCAGACCCTGTCCGTGCAGGCCAGCACCGACGGCAGCGGCTTCACCACCGTGGTCGGCCCGGCCGGCCGCACGTTCAGCCCGGCCAACGGCAACACGGTCAGCCTGAGCTTCCCGGCCATCACCACCCGGTACGTCCGGATCGCGGTCACCGCGAACACCGGCTGGCCCGCGGCCCAGCTCGCCGAGCTGGAGGTGTACGGCGTCAGCAGCTCGTCCACCAACCTCGCGCTCGGCCGCACCATGACCGAGAGCAGCCACGCCGACGTCTACGGCGCGGGCAACGCCAACGACGGCAACCAGGCCAGCTACTGGGAGAGCGCCAACAACGCCTTCCCGCAGTGGATCCGCGCCGACCTGGGCGGCACCGTCGCGGTCGACAAGCTGGTGCTCAAGCTCCCCGCCGGCTGGGAGTCCCGTACCCAGACGCTCACCGTGCAGGGCAGCACCGACGGGTCCACCTTCACCACCCTGGTCGCTTCCGCCGGGTACACGTTCAACCCCGGCAGCGGCAACACCGTCACGATCAGCCCCGCCACCGCCAGCACCCGGTACCTCCGCCTGCTCTTCACCGCCAACACCGGCTGGCCTGCGGCCCAGCTCGCCGAACTGGAGATCTACGGCCCGGCCGCCGGGGACACCCAGCCGCCCAGCGCCCCCGGCAACCTGGCCTTCACCGAACTGGCCCCGGACCAGGTCCGGCTCACCTGGACCGCGTCCACCGACAACGTCGGCGTCACCGGCTACGACGTCTACGCCAACGGCACGCTGCGTACCAGCGTCGGCGCCTCGACCCTGTCCTGGACCGACACCCAGCCGGCCGGGGCCACCGTCTCCTACTACGTGCGGGCGCACGACGCGGCCGGCAACCAGTCCGCCAACAGCAACACCGTCACCCGCACCGGGAACACCGGGGACACCACCGCCCCGACCGCGCCGGGCAACCTCGCGTACACCCAGCCGGCGTCCGGGCAGATCCGGCTGACCTGGACGGCCTCGACCGACAACGTCGGCGTCACCGGCTACGACGTCTACGCCAACAACGCGCTGCGCGGCAGCGTCGGCGGCACCACGCTGTCGTACACCGACACCCAGCCGGACAGCGCCACCGTCTCCTACTACGTCCGGGCCCGGGACGCGGCCGGGAACGTCTCGGCGACCTCCAACACGGTCACCCGCACCGGCAGCACCCCGGGCGGCAGCAACCTCGCCGTCGGCAAGCCGATCACCGCCTCCTCGGTGGTGCACGTCTTCACCGCGGTCAACGCCAACGACGACGACGTCACCACCTACTGGGAGGGCGCGCCGGGGGCGTACCCGAGCACGCTGACCGTGGCGCTCGGCGCGAACGCCAGCATCAGCGCGATCGTGGTGAAGCTGAACCCCGACCCGATCTGGGGGCCGCGCACCCAGACCTTCCAGGTGCTCGGCCGGGAGCAGTCCGCGTCCACCTTCGGCACCCTGGTCGGGTCGGCGACGTACTCCTTCAGCCCGGCCAGCAGCAACACCGTCACCATCCCGGTCACCGCCACGGCCGCCGACGTGCGGCTGCAGTTCACCGCGAACTCCGGCTCGTCCAACGGTCAGGTCGCCGAACTCCAGGTGATCGGCGTCCCCGCGCCGAACCCGGACCTGACCGTCACCGGCCTGTCGTCCGCCCCTTCCGCGCCGGTGGAGACCGACCCGGTCACCCTGTCGGCCACCGTCCGCAACGCCGGCACCGCCGCCTCCGCCGCCTCCGCGGTCACCTTCCACCTGGGTACGACGAAGGTCGGCAGCGCCGCCGTCGGCGCCCTCGCCGCCGGGGCCTCGGCCACCGTGGCCGTCGACATCGGGGTCCGCAACGCCGCCACGTACGAGGTCATCGCCACCGTCGACGAGGCCGACACGGTCATCGAGCAGAACGAGTCGAACAACAGCCGGACCGGCTCGCTGACGGTCAGCCCGGTGGCCAGCTCCGACCTGGTCGCCGACGCGGTGACCTGGTCACCCGGTACGCCGAGCGCGGGCGCGACGGTCGGCTTCGCGGTGTCGATCCGCAACCAGGGCACGGTCGCCTCGGCGAGCGGGGCGCACGGCATCACCCTCACCCTGCTCAGCGATACCGGCACGGCGGTGCGCACCCTGATCGGCGCGTACAGCGGCACCATCGCGGCCGGGGCGACCAGCCCGCCGGTGGACCTGGGCAGCTGGACCGCGGTCAACGGGAAGTACACCGTGCGGGTCGCGCTCGCCGTGGACGCCAACGAGCTGCCGGTCAAGCAGCAGAACAACACCAGCGACCGGTCCCTCTTCGTCGGCCGGGGCGCGAACCTGCCGTACGACATGTACGAGGCCGAGGACGGGCGGATCGGCGGCGGGGCGCAGCTGATCGGGCCGAACCGGACCATCGGCGACCTGGCCGGTGAGGCGTCCGGCCGCCGGGCGGTGACCCTCAACACCACCGGCGCGTACGTCGAGTGGACCACCCGGGCGGCGACCAACACCCTGGTCACCCGCTTCTCCATCCCGGACTCGGCGGGCGGCGGCGGGATCGACGCGACGCTGAACATCTACGTCAACGGGGTGCTGCACAAGCCGATCAACCTGACCTCGAAGCACATCTGGCTCTACGGGGCCGAAGCGGGCCCGAGCGACTCGCCGAGCGCCGGCGCCCCGCGCCACCTGTACGACGAGGCGAACGTGATGCTCAACTCGACGGTCCCGGCGGGCGCCACCATCCGGCTCCAGAAGGACCCGGCCAACAGCACCACGTACGCGATCGACTTCGTCAACACCGAGCTGGTGTCGCCCCGGCCCAACCCGGACCCGGCCCGCTACACCGTGCCGAACGGCTTCAGCCACGCCGACGTGCAGAACGCCCTGGACGCGGTCCGGATGGACCCCACCGGGAACCTGGTCGGCGTCTACCTGCCGCCCGGCACGTACGACACCGCCCAGAAGTTCCAGGTGTACGGCAAGCAGGTGAAGGTGGTCGGCGCGGGCATGTGGTACACCCGCTTCCAGACGCCCACCGGCCAGCAGAACACCGACGCGGGTTTCCGGGTGGAGTCCTCGGCCAGCGGGTCGACCTTCGCGCACCTGGCCTTCTTCGGCAACTACACCAACCGGATCGACGGCCCCGGCAAGGTGTGGGGCGAGCTGAAGGACGTGGACAACCTGACCCTGGACAGCGTCTGGGTCGAGCACACCGTCTGCGCGTACTGGGGGGTGAGCGTCAGCGGGCTGACCATCCGGGACAGCCGGTTCCGGGACACCTTCGCCGACGCGGTGAACATGACCAACGGCAGCACCGGCAACCTGGTCACCAACTCCGAGGGCCGGTCCAACGGTGACGACGCGTTCGCCCTCTTCTCGGCGACCGACCAGGGCGCGTCCACCGGCAACCACGGCAACGTGTTCGAGAACCTGACCGCCACGCTCACCTGGCGGGCGGCGGGCGTGGCCGTGTACGGCGGCTACGACAACGTCTTCCGCAACCTGTACATCGCCGACCAGCTGACGTACTCGGGCGTCACCATCAGCTCGCTGGACTTCGGCTACCCGTTCATCGGGTTCGGCACCAGCCCACCCACCCAGTTCCAGAACGTCTCGCTGGTCCGCTCCGGCGGGCATTTCTGGGGCGCGCAGACCTTCCCGGCCATGTGGCTCTTCTCCGCCTCCAAGGAGTTCCGGGGCATCCGGGTCTCCGACGTGGACATCGTCGACCCGACGTACTCCGGGATCATGTTCCAGACGAAGTACACGGCCGGCCAACCGGAGAACCCGATCACCGACACGGTGTTCACCAACGTGTCCATCTCCGGTGCGAAGCGCAGCGGTGACGCGTTCGACGCCAAGTCCGGGTTCGGCATCTGGGTCAACGAGATGCCCGAGTCCGGGCAGGGCCCGGCGGTCGGCTCCGCCACCTTCACCAACCTCCGGCTGACCGACAACTACCAGGACATCCGGAACACCACCAGCACGTTCACCCTCAACCGCAGCTGAGCCGGGCCGGGTGCCGCCGGGAGGGGAGTCCCCCCGGCGGCACCCCGCGCTACCGGCTCGTGCAGGGGCTGCCGTCGATCGTGCAGCCCTTCGGCGCCTGGCTCAGCGGGTCCGGGTCCCGTACGTCGAACCGGAACGTCGTCGACCCGCCGGCCGGGACGGCCGCCCCGGTGAAGGTGACGACCGTGCCGTCCTGCGTCGCTTGGGCCCCGTTGACGTTGCCGACCGTGGCCCCGGAGCCGAGGGTGATGACCACCGTCCAGGTCTGCTTCGGCGTGCCGCCGGGGTTGCTGACCACCACCTCGCCGCGGTAGCCGAAGACCCGGTCGGAGATCGTCTGGTAGGTGGCGGCCAGCGGGGTCGGCGACGCGCTGGCGGCGCGGGTCCGGCTGGGCGTGGCCGTCGGGCTGGGGGAGGCGGCGGCGCTGCTGCGGGTGGCGGCCCGGGGCGACCGGGACGGGCCGGCCTCGGGCGGGTTGCTGCGGGTGCTCGGCATGACCAGCGGCGTCGTGGCGGGCGCCGGCGCCGGCGTCGGCGGTTCCGGGTGGGCCGCCCACACCGCCACCCCGCCGGCCACGGCGACGAGGGCCACCCCGCCGACCAGCACCGCCCGCCGGCGTCCGGCCCCCGTTCGCGTCCGGACCACCGGCAGCTCGGCAGTCAGCCCGCCCTCGGCGCGGCGCAGGTCGACCTGCTGGAACGCCAGCCAGTCGAGGATGGCCGGCAGCCGTACGCCGATCGCCTGCTGGTGGTGCTCCGCGCGCCGGTCGGCGTCCCACTCGCCCTGCTCCAGGGTCTCGTGGACGGTCAGCCGGCAGCTGTGGCCGGTCGGCACGACCGTGGCGGTCAGCAGGGTCTGCCGGTCGCCCTCCCGGCAGCGCAGCACGAGCAGTTCCGGCACCCGCAGCTGCGTCACCTCCACCACGGCGTCGGCGTCGAATCCCGGCAGTCCGGCGGTCCGCAGCAGCAGCCGGTCCGGCGCGTCCGGCACCGTCGTGGCCTCGGCGAACCACTTGGCGAGCAGCGTCCGATCGGTCAGCGCCTGCCAGACCCGATCGGCCGGATGGAACACCTCGACGTCGGTGTCGATCTCGATCACGCGGAGACTCTACGGCTCGGTCGGTCCCCCCGCCACGGAAGGGCGACTCCCTCCGCCGTCACCCGGTCGTGTCCTCCGGGCCGCCGTCGTGCCACCGGGCGCGCCAGGCCGCCTCGCTGCTCTCCTGGTGTGTCTTCTCCTCGAACACCGCCCGCCGCAGGGCGTGCCGGGCGTCCGACAGCATCACCAGTTCCACGGCGACCAGCGCGACGCAGATGGCGGTCAGCAGCCCGAGCGCGGCCAGCGCGGGCAGGTCGCGGGCGACGGGCAGGCCCACCGCCAGGGCCATCAGCACACCGATCCGGGTCCACGTCACGGTCCGCAGCGTGCGCCACTGGAACGCCAGGTCCGCGGCCAGGTAGATCATCACCCCGCCGAACAGCAACGGCACGGCCGGCCCGTGCCCCCGCTCGCCCACCCCGCCTGCCGGATCGGTGATGGTGCGGACCAGTTCCTCGGCGCCGATGGCGAACATGATGATCCCGGCGATCATCGGCAGGTAGAGGTACGCGTACGCGTCGCGGGCCATGGCCACCCGCGGTGCGCCCTGGGCGGCGTGCAGGGCGATCCGGGCGGCCGGGCCGATCATGTCGAAGTGCGCCCACCAGAGCGCCGCCGTGAACAGGATGCCCATCATGGCCGCCGGGATGGCGGGCCAGGTGACCGGCTTGCCGAGCAGGTTGCCGCCGACACCGACCGAGATCACGGACTCGCCCAGCGCGATGATGAGGATCAGGTCGTAGCGTTCCGTCCAGTGCTCGGCGGAGGTGATCGCCCAGCCCCCGGTGCCGGCCAGCAGGCCGGTGGCGTACTGGATCACCACCACGGCGATCCACAGGCCGTCCCGCAGCCACAACCCGACGTCCGCATCCGTGGTCATGTGCGGCACGAGCGCCGCGACCAGCAGCAGGAGCGTCGTGACCACGATCTCGGGGATGAACTGGTACAGCTTGTGGCGGGCCACCGGGCGGCCCCGCGTGGCGTGCGCGTACAGCGCCAGGTGCACGGCGCGGATCACCATGTAGCTGACCGTGACCAGGATCGGTCCGGCGGCCCCCTCGTGCAGGCCGCCGAAGGTCTGCGGCAGGGCCAGGGCGAAGGTGAACAGCGCCATCATGCCGACCACCATCAGCACCGGGACGAAGCCCTCGCCCAGCCGCAGCCGGCTGGCCACCACGCTGTGCACGATCCAGCACCACCACAGCACGGCGAGCACCAGCAGCGCATGCAACAGCTCGCGCCCGGTCACGTTCGCGGCGGTGGCCCGGGTGATGATGAAGAACGACACGACGAAGACGAGGTCGAAGAAGATCTCGAACTTGTCCACCCGGGCGGCCGGGGCGATCGCGACGGCGGGCCCCAGCTTGCCGCGCCGCCGGTCGCCCTCCACCCGGACGAGTCTCGCAGCGGTGGACCGTCCGCGGGGGCGGAATCGGACGGCGACGGCTCGGCCGCCCGGTCCGGTCAACCGCCCGTCAGCCGGTCGGGCGGCCGAGGTAGGTGAGCGGGCCGGGGTCGGGCACCGGGATCACGTGGAAGCCGAGCCGGTCGTAGAAGCCGCGCGCCCGCACGTTGGCGGTGACCATGCCGACGTGCAGGGCGGGCGCGCCGGCCCGGGCGGCGGCGGCCAGGAACGTCTCCAGCAGCCGCCGGCCGTGGCCCTGCCCCTGGTGACCGGGGAGCAGGTCGATGTGCAGGTGGGCGGGGTAGCCCGCGAGCTCGGGCAGGAGCAGCCGCTCCGGGTGGTGGTGCAGGGCCACCATCTCCTCGTCCGGGGTGCGCGGGGCGCCGGCCGGCTCCGGGTAGCGGCGGGCCAGCCGGGGGATCCACTCGCGCCGGTAGCCGCGGACGAAGGCGGGGGTGTCGGCGGTGCCGAGGACGTAGCCGACCACCCGGCCGGCGTCCTCGAGGACGAACGCCAACTCCGGTTCGAGGTGCAGGTAGGGGCCAGCGAACAGGTCGGGCATCAGGTCGTCGCTCGCGTACCGCCCGCGGGCGTCCCCGCCCGCGTCGGCGGTGCGGACGCAGATGTCGTAGACCGCGTCGTGGTCGCCGGGCCGGTAGGGCCGGATGACCGCCGTGGCCGGCGTCGTCGGGCTGCTCATGCCCGGACCGTACGGCGTGAGACCGTTCTCACCGAAGCCCGCGCCGGCGGCCGGCTCAGTCGCCCAACCGTTCGCGGGCCAGGAACTTCGGCACCACCATCCGCCACGCCTCGGTCACCAGCTCGGTCATCTGCTCGTGGTCGAGCCGGTCGAGATGGCAGCACACCCAGTGGAAGCGCAGGTCGGCGGGCGGGGGGAGGAAGAACAGGTCCGGCTCGGCGGCGATCAGCGCGTCGCGCTCCTCCTTCGGGAAGCCGAAGCCCATCGTCCGCTCGTCCCGGGAGAAGGCGACGTAGACGATCTGACCGACCCGGAACTTGATCCGGTCGCGGATCAGGTGCTCGCTGGTGCGGGGGAGCGTCCGGGCGAGCGCGCGGACGTCGTCGACGGTGACCACACGGGGAACGCTAGCGCCGCCGTGTGACAGTCCAACCCGGCCCGGCCGACACGCGGCCCGCCGACCCGTCCTGCGGCACGGCGCGGCTTCCCGGCTGTCGGTTACCGCCCGGTGCCGCGTGCCGAGCGGATCAGGGGGCACGCCGGGCGCCGGTGATCGTCGGTCGGGCGGGTCGTCAGGACGCGTTCGCGGACGGTGCGGGGGCGGCCTCGACGAGGGCGGCCCGCAGCGTGTCGACCAGCGGTCCGTCCGGGTGTTCGAGCCAGTGCTGGACGGCGACCCGCAGGGTGGCCAGGAAGGTCGCGGCCAGGACCCGGGAGCGCAGTGCCGCCCCCGGAGCGCCGAGGCGTCCGGCCAGCTCGCCGGCCAGCTCCCGCTCGATGGCGGCGTACGCGGCGACCTGGTGTGCGAGCAGCCCCGGGTGTCCGTACAGGTGCCGCCGCCGGGTCAGCCAGGACATCGCCGATTCGTCGTAGCCCTCGGCGGTGAGGTCCAGGGCGGCCCGGCTCAACGCGGTCCACGGCGGCTCGTCGGTGGGGCGCGCGTGGAGCAGGTCGAGCAACCGGCGCAGCCGCGCGGTGTCGCCGTGGAAGAGGGCCTCCTCCTTGCTGGAGAAGTAGTTGGAGAACGTCCGGCGGGAGACGTTGGCCGCGTCGGCGATGGCTTCCACGGTGACCCGGTCCGGTCCCTGCTCGGCGGCGAGGCGCAGGGCCGCCTCGTGCAGGGCGAGGCGGGTCGCCGCCTTCTTGCGCTCTCGCAGCCCGCTGCTCTCCGCCATGGCCCTGAGCATACGTGACCTGGTTCTCAGTGCGCAAACTTGCCCGCTGCGCAAGATTCGTTGATTATTGCTTGAGGCAACCAACGTCGGCCGGGAGGAGATCCGTGGACACCGCAACCCGTGAACTCGGCACGCGGCTGCACGACCTGTTGAAGGGCGTGCGGTTGCTCAAACAGCGTCGCGCCGACGACCGGCCCGCCATCCCGCTCGGTCTGGTGGGCATGCTCCGGCACATCGACGCATGTGCCGCCGGGTGCCACGCCCGGGACCTGGCCGACCGCACCCGGCTCGATCCGTCCACCGTCAGCCGTGCCGTCGCCGCCCTGGTGGCGGACGGCCTGGTGGATCGGCGGGCCGACCCGACCGACCGGCGGGCCAGCCAACTGGTCGTCACCGACGCCGGCCGGGCCGCTCTGGCCGACACCCAGGACTGGTACGGACAGGTGCTCACCCGGGCGCTCGCCGACTGGACCCCCGACGAGGTGGCGGCGCTGGCCGCCGCGCTCGGCCGGTTCACCCGCGACCTCGAGGTCGCCCTCGCACACCACGACAACCTGGAGGACGCGCGATGAGCGCACCCACCGCAACGGCGGAAGCCGCACCGATGAGCAAACGGCAGACGCTGGAGGCACTCAGCGGCCTGCTGCTCGTGCTCTTCGTCGCGATGCTCAGCGGCACGGTGGTCTCGACCGCCCTGCCGAAGATCATCGGGGCGCTGAACGGCTCGCAGACCCAGTACACCTGGGTGGTCACCGCCACCCTGCTCACCGCCACCGCGACCACCCCGATCTGGGGCAAGCTGGCCGACCTGTTCAACAAGAAGCTGCTCATCCAGGTCGCCATCGTGGTCTTCCTGGCCGGCTCGGCGGCCGCCGGGTTCGCGCAGAACGCCGGCCAACTCATCGGCGCCCGTGCCTTCCAGGGCATCGGCGTCGGTGGCCTCCAGGCCCTCGTCCAGGTCGCCATCGCGGCCATGATCCCGCCGCGTGAGCGGGGCCGTTACAACGGCTACCTCGGCGGCGTCATGGCGCTCGCCACGGTCGGTGGCCCGCTGCTCGGCGGCCTCATGGTGGACACCTCCTGGCTGGGCTGGCGCTGGTGCTTCTTCGTCGGCGTGCCGGTCGCCGTGATCGCGCTGATCCTCCTGCAGCTCACCCTGCACCTGCCCACCGCGCGCCGGGACAACGTGAAGATCGACTACCTGGGCGCCACCCTGATCGCGGCCGGCGTCAGCGTGCTGCTGATCTGGATCTCCTTCGTCGACGGCTCGTTCGCCTGGCTGTCCTGGCAGACCGTCGCGATGGTCGGCGGCGCGGTGCTGCTGCTCGCGCTGGCCACCTGGGTCGAGGCCCGGGCGGCCGAGCCGGTGGTCCCGCTGGACATCGTCCGCGAGCGCACCACCGCCCTGGCCATCCTCGGCAGCCTCGCGGTCGGCATGGCGATGTTCGGCGGCGCCGTCTTCCTCGGCCAGTACTTCCAGATCGGGCGCGGCTACAGCCCCACCGAGGCCGGCCTGCTCACCATCCCGATGATGGCCGGCGTGCTGCTCTCCTCGATCGTCGCCGGGCGGCTGATCACCGCCAGCGGGCGGATCAAGCCGTACATCGTCGCCGGTTCGATCATCCTGGTCGCCGGCTTCGCCCTGCTCGGCACCATCGACCACGAGACCTCGCTGGTGCTGGTCGGCGCGGCCATGTTCATCGTCGGGGTCGGCGTCGGCATGACCATGCAGAACCTCGTGCTCGCGGTGCAGAACACCGTCGCGCTCAAGGACATCGGCGCGGCCAGCTCCTCGGTGGCGTTCTTCCGGTCGCTGGGCGGCACCATCGGCGTCTCCGTGCTCGGCGCGGTCCTGGCCCGCCGGGTCACCGACCGGATCATCCACGACCTGGCCGCCGCCGGGTTCCCGACCTCCGGCGGCGGGGGCAGCAGCAACCTCAACATCACCGCCCTGCCGGCCCCGGTGGAGCACATCGTCCGGGCCGCGTACGGCGACGCCACCGGGCACATCTTCCTGATCTCCGCGGCCATCGCGGTGGTCGGCATCATCGCCGCGCTCCTGCTCAAGCCGGTCACCCTGCGCTCCAGCCTCGACCTGCCGGACACCGGCCGCTCGGTGGCCGTGGCGGCCGACGCGGTCGACGGGGCGCCGGCCTTCGACGAGGTCACCGTGGACCCGGCGACCAGGGATCCGGCTCGTCGCTGACGCCGGACCCCCGATCCAGGGCCGTCGCCGTGACCCGGCGGCGGCCCTGGTCCGTGGCCGCGGGCCGATGCCCGCCGGCCGTGACGAATCGAGGAGTACGTGGACACGACCGAGGCCGGGGCGCCCCGGGTGGTGGCCGGCGACGCGCGGCCGGCCGGGGCGGTCCGCCGCGCGGCCCGGGAACTGGCGCTCGTCGCCACGCTGTTCCTCGCGTACAAGGTGGGGCGGGTCGCGGCGGCCGGCCGGGAGTCGACCGCGTTGACCAACGGGGAGTGGGTGTGGCGGCTGGAGCGGCTGCTCCGCCTGCCCGGCGAAGCCGCCGTCCAGCAGCCGCTGCTCGACCACCACCTGCTGATCCGACTCGCCAACAGCTACTACGCCTACGTGCACTTCCCCGCCACCGCGATCTGCCTGGTCTGGCTGTACGCCCGCCGCCCGGCCGACTACCGCTGGCTCCGCCAGGCCCTCGCCGTGCTGACCGCGGCGGCGTTGGCGCTGCACGTCCTGTTCCCGCTCGCCCCGCCGCGGATGACCGCGCTGACCGGCCTGGTCGACACCGGCAGCCGGTACGGCCCCGCCGTCTACGGGTCCCCGGCGGCCGACACCCTGAGCAACCAGTACGCGGCCATGCCGTCCCTGCACGTCGGCTGGGCGCTGGCCGTGGCCGTCGCGCTCGTCGCGGGCACCGCCGGACGGCTCCGGTGGCTCTGGCTGGCCCACCCGCTCGTCACCCTGCTGGTGGTGGTCGCCACCGGCAACCACTACTGGCTCGACGGCGTCGTCGCCGCGGTCCTGCTCGCGCTGATCCTGGCGGTCCTGCCCCGGCGTCCGGCCGACCGCCGACCGGTGCCGGCACCGGGGTCCGCCGGCCGCCTGCGGCCCCACCTGGTGGACCCGCGGCGCCGGCCCGGGCCCCGCCGGCGCGGTCCGGTGGGCTCCACCGGTCGCGGTCCCCGGTGGGGCCGGTTCCGGCCGCCCGGCCGCGGGTGACGGTCGACGGTCGAACCGCGCGAGCCGAGCCATCGACGTATCAGAATCCCCGCCGGCCCGCGAGAACCCACGACGCGCCGGTGGCGGGCCGGCATTTATAGACAGGAGTCTTTACTGTTAACAAGGTTTAATTTATGTTCATGGCATCTCCACCGACTCACCCCGAAGGAGTTGCCGCCGTGCGTCGAAGAATCACCCTGCCGCTGCTCACCACGGGCGTCGTCGGCGCCACCCTGGCCGTCGCCGCCCCCGCCCACGGATACGTCTCCTCGCCCCCCAGCCGCCAGGCGCTCTGCGCCCAGCACCGGGTCCCCGACTGCGGCCAGATCCAGTACGAACCGCAGAGCGTCGAGGGCCCCAAGGGGCTGCGCAGCTGCCACGCCGGGCTCGCCCAGTTCGCCGTGCTCAACGACGACAGTCGCAACTGGCCGGCCACCTCCGTCGGCAGCTCGGTGACCTTCACCTGGGTCAACACCGCCCGCCACGCCACCGCCAACTGGGAGTACTGGATCGGGAACACCCGGGTGGCCGTCTTCGACGGTGGCGGCCGCCAGCCCGACGCGACCGTGTCGCACACCGTCAACCTCGGTGCCTTCTCCGGCCGGCAGAAGCTGCTCGCGATCTGGAACATCGCCGACACGGCCAACGCCTTCTACTCCTGCGTCGACCTGCAGATCGGGTCGGGCGGCCCGTCCCCGAGCCCGACGCCGTCCCCGACCGCCCCGTCGCCAACGCCCAGCCCGACCGTGAGCCCCACCGGCTCGCCCGCGCCCAGCGGCACCTGGACCGCCGGCACGTCCTACCAGGTCGGCGACCTGGTCACCTACAACGGCGTCACGTACCAGTGCCGCCAGGCGCACACCGCGCTCCCCGGCTGGGAGCCGCCGAACACGCCGGCGCTGTGGCTGGCTGTCTGACCGCACGGGTGCGGCCACGCCCGGCGTGCGCCGCACCCCCGGCCCGCTCCACCCGCGAACGGAGGAACGGCATGCGTCGCGTCCTCGTCGCCGCCCTGCTGGCGGCCGTGCTCCCCGTCGCCGGCTGCGCCGGTCACCCGGCGTCGCCACAGCCGGCGGCCACCCGGCCCGGGCCGGCCGCCGACGCCCCGGCCAGCGGCATCGACGTGCTCTTCCTGACCATGATGGTGGCGCACATCCAGCAGACCCTGGAGATCGTCGGGCTCGGGCTCGACCGGACCACCGACCCGGAGATCCGTACCCTGATCGCCGCCGTCCGGGCCACCGAGACGGACGAGCTCGCCACCATGCGCGGCTGGCTGCGCGAGTCCGGGCCGTCGGCGCTGGCCGCCGCGGCCCGGCACGACCACTCCGGGCACAGCGACGCGGTCGCCGGGCTGGCCCGGCTGCGCGCCGCCCCGGCCGCCGAGGTGGACGGGGTGCTGCTCGACGTGTTGAGCGCGCACCAGCGGACAGCGGCCGACCTGGCCCGGGCCCAGGTGAAGGCGGGCACCAGCACCCGGGTGTGCGACCTGGCCGGGCGGATCGAACGGTCCCGGACCGCCGAGATCGAGCTGATGGCGAAGCTGCGGCGGTGACCGGCCGGGGTCGCCGGCGCCGCCCGGCGGCGCCGGCGTCCTCGACCTCGGCCCCGGCCCCGGCCTTCAGCCGGCCACCGACCGGGCGACCAGCAGCGCCCAGCCGAGGCACCCGAGCGCGGCGGTATTCAGCACGGCCCGCACCACGTTCCAGCGCACCCAGGTGCTCTCGAACATCGCCCGCAGCTGCGCCGGGTCGGCCGCCCGGGCGGCCCCGGCCGCCAGCCGGTCGTTCAGCGGGACGTTCACCGCGGCCGTCACGGCGAGCACCAGCCCGTAGAGCAGCAGGGCGGCCAGCAGCCAGGGCAGCGGCGCGCGCCGACCGCCGGGCAGGTGCAGCAGCACGGCCGCCAGTGTGCAGACCAGGGCCCCGCCGAAGCAGAGCGCGAACCAGCCGTTCAGGATGGCCTGGTTGATCGACCGCATGGTGGTCACGAAGGTCCGGTCGTCCACCCGGGACAGTCCCGGCATCACCGCGTACGCGAAGCCGGCGAACAGCCCCGCCATGAGGCCCGTGGTCAGCGTGGCCAGCAGCAACGTGCCGGCCCGCAGCGCGGTCACCGGGCACCCGCTCGTGTCGTCATGACCTCATCCCACCGGTACGCCGCTGGACGATCCATGGTCAGGAAGCCCGAAACCATACGCCAGCGTCTAGGCTCACCGTGATGGACGTCCTCGCCGAGGTGCTGCGCGGGCTGCGGGCCCGGGACGCCTTTCTGCTCCGGACCGTGATGGACCCGCCCTGGTCGATCCGGGTGTGCGACGCCGCCCCGCTGAGCGTCACCACGGTGGTGCGCGGCGCCGCCTGGGTGGTGCCCGACGGCGGTACGCCGGCGCCGCTGCACCCGGGGGACGTGGCGGTGCTGCGCGGACCCGACCCGTACACTGTGGCCGACCGCCCGGAGACGCCGCCGCAGGTGGTGATCCACCCCGGCCAGCGGTGCACCACGCTGGGCGGGCAGGAGCTGACCGACTCGATGACGCTGGGCCTGCGTACCTGGGGCACCCGGCCGGACGGCGCGGCCGCTCTGCTCACCGGCACGTACGCCAGCAGCGGCGCGGTCGGCGCCGGCCTGCTGGCCGCCCTGCCGCCCCTGGTGGTGCTCACCGCCGACGAGGCCGACCTGCCGGTCGTCCCGCTGCTCGCGGCGGAGCTGGACCGGGCCGAGCCCGGGCAGGAGGCGGTCCTGGACCGGCTGCTCGACCTGCTCGTCATCGCGGCGCTGCGGACCTGGTTCGCCCGGCCCGGTGGCCGGCCGCCCGGCTGGTACCGCGCCTACGCCGACCCGGTGATCGGCCCCGCCGTCCGACTCGTCCAGGGTGATCCCGCTCACCCCTGGACGGTGGCGGGGCTCGCCGCCGCCGGCGGCGTCTCCCGGGCCGCCTTCGCCCGCCGCTTCACCGACCTGGTCGGCGAGCCGCCGATGGCCTTCGTCACCGGCTGGCGCCTCGCGCTCGCCGCTGACCTGCTGCGGGACACCGAGCTGACCCTCGCCGCGGTGGCCCGCCGGGTCGGCTACGGCACCCCCTTCGCGCTCAGCACGGCCTTCAAGCGGGTGCGCGGGATCAGCCCGCATGAATACCGGGCGACGGCCTGAGGCGTGCTGCGCGCCACGAGTACCGCTAAACGGGAAGCTTGGTGTCGCAGGCGCTGGTTAGTCTGCGTGCGAATGCCCCTCGCCGCGCCTGCCCCCCCATGCGGGGCGCGGTGCCGCCACCACCCCTGCCCGAACGAAACCAGGAGACTGTTCGTGACCCATCAACCTGTCGCGACGTCGGACAAGCTCGACGCCGCGGTGCTCAAGGTGGCGGGAGTCGTCGTCCTCGGCGCGATCATGTCGATCCTCGACGTGACGGTCGTCAGCGTGGCGCTGCCGACCTTCCAGACCGAGTTCGACGCGTCGTACGCCCGGGTGGCGTGGACGATGACCGGCTACACGCTCGCGCTCGCCACCGTGATCCCGCTCAGCGGCTGGGCCGCGGACCGGTTCGGCACCAAACGCCTCTACATGACCGCCCTGGCCCTGTTCACCATCGGGTCCGGGCTCTGCGCCACCGCCGACAGCATCACCGAGCTGATCGGCTACCGGGTCCTGCAGGGGCTCGGCGGCGGCATGCTCATGCCGCTGGGCATGACGATCATGACCCGGGCGGCCGGCCCGCACCGGATCGGCCGGCTGATGGCTGTGCTCGGCATCCCGATGCTGCTCGGTCCGATCGGCGGCCCGATCCTCGGCGGCTGGCTGATCGACACCGCGAGCTGGCACTGGATCTTCCTGATCAACCTGCCGATCGGCGTGATCGCGCTCGTTTACGCCTGGCTGGCGCTGCCGAAGGACGCCCCCGAGCCGTCGGAGTCGTTCGACTTCCTCGGCATGGTGATGCTTTCGCCCGGCCTCGCCCTGTTCCTCTACGGCGTCTCCTCGCTGCCCGAGGCCGGCACGATCTCCGACAACAAGGTGTGGCTGCCCATGCTGATCGGCGCCGTGCTGGTGATCGGGTTCGTGCTCTACTCGTTCAAGCCCAAGCACCCGCTGCTCGACCTGCGGCTGTTCCGCAACCGCAACCTGACCATCGCCTCGGCGAGCCTGTTCGTCTTCATCATCGCGTTCATGGGCGCCGGCCTGCTCTTCCCGAGCTACTTCCTGCAGATCCGCGGCGAGACGACGCTCACCGCCGGCCTGCTGATGGCGCCGCAGGGCATCGGCGCCATGCTCACCATGCCGGTCGCCGGGATGCTGGCCGACCGGGTGCCGGTCGGCCGGACCGTCCCGTTCGCGCTGGTGCTCATCGCCGCCGGCTTCTTCGCCTTCACCCAGATCGACCCGCACACCTCGTACTGGCTGCTCTGCGGGGCGCTGTTCGTGATGGGCCTGGGCATGGGCGGCACCATGATGCCGATCATGACCTCGGCGCTGAAGACGCTGCACGCCTCGGAGGTGGCCCGCGGCTCCACGCTGGTCAACATCCTCCAGCAGATCGGCGGCTCGGTCGGCGCCGCGGTGATGTCGGTGATCCTCACCAACGAGCTGAACGGCTCCCGGCCGATCCCCGGGGTGACCGACCCGGCCAGCGGCAAGGCGGTCAGCGAGGCCGGCCTGGCCATCGCCGCCCAGCAGCACCCCGAGCTGCTCAAGCAGTTCCCGGTGCCCGCGGCGCTGATCGAGCGCGGTCTCGACTTCGCCGCCAGCTCGTTCGCCACCACCTTCTGGGTCGGCTTCGCGCTGGTGCTGCTCACCTTCGTCCCGGCCGCGTTCTTGCCCCGCCGGCGCGAGCCGTCGCAGCTGCTCGACGGCGAGGCGACGGAACAGCCGCCGATGCCGGTCGGCCTGCACTGACGGGCCGGCGACGGGCCGCTGGCGATCCGCCGGCGGCCCGTCGCCGCGCGCGTGGCCCCGGTCCCGCCGGCGTCACGCGGTGAACGGCCCGGCCCGCGTCCGGCGAACGGCCTACGGCCGGGGCCGCGCGGCGAACGGGAAACTGGCATGCTGGCCGCCATGCAGGAAACCGCGCAACTGGCCGGATTCTTCGCCGCGCACGGCATCTGGTGCGTGTCGGACGGCGGGCCGCTGACCCCGCTGCTCGGCGTCGAGCACGCCGATGGGAGTCGCGGCATGCACCGCTTCGTCGTCGACGACCTGGGCGAGGCCGCGCGAGCCGGCCAGAAGGCGCTGCGGAACAACGAGGACGGCGCGGCGCGCGCCGTCCTGGTGGTGGACGGGTACGTGCACCTGGAGACGGGTCGGACCGACGCCCTGATCATCGAGGCGGTCGACCACGGCAGTGGGGGGTCGGTGACGGTCGCGGTCCCGTACCGGCCCGAGCAGACCCCGGGCGGCTTCGCCGTGCACCGGCCCAAGTTCCTCGACGTCCCCGCCCGCCTGGATCTCCGCGACCTGGGCGCGGCCTTCTTCACCGGCGTCGCCGCTCACGAGAAGGCGGCGACCGTGTGGAACGACCACCTCGACGAGAGCGTGTGAGGCGGCCGGTCTGACCGGTCCCGGCGCCTGCTCGCCGGGGCCGGTGCGCGCCACGGCTCGGGGCGCGGACCCGCACCCGACGGGGTCGGGCCGCGCCTGATCGGCTCAGCGGCAGCGTTCGTGCGCCGAAACCGCTGTTTGCCCCCGGACGTGACGGGTACCGGCGGGGGACGGCGGACGAGGGGGCGGCGCGGGATGAACACGGAT
This sequence comes from Micromonospora sp. NPDC048930, assembly GCF_043197935.1. Taxonomy (NCBI): domain Bacteria; kingdom Bacillati; phylum Actinomycetota; class Actinomycetes; order Micromonosporales; family Micromonosporaceae; genus Micromonospora; species Micromonospora sp. NPDC048930. Next base: position 189,212 of record NZ_JBICUB010000001.1, on the reverse strand, counting down.
CGGCTCAGCGACCTGGTGGTCGGCGTGGCGGGCGACGTGGCCGGGACGGTGGTGGACCCGCGGGCGGGCCTCGCCCGGCTCCGCGCGGTGATCACGCCCCGCGCCCTGATCACCGTGGCGGCGGGGTTGGCCGTCGGCTTCCTGCTGGTCCGGGCCCGTCGCCGCTGAGCAGGCCGGATCGGAATCACGGCCGAGGCGCGACAGCAGCCGGCTGAGCTGGGTGGCGGGGCAGCGGCCGGGGGTCGGTCGAGCCGGTGCCCGGGCACCGGCGGGACGTGGCCGCGCCGGAAATCGCGCCGGATCGGATGTTTGCCGGCAACGGGCCAGGGTAGCCGCCCGAAACATCAGGGGACGCGCGGTGGACCGCCGGACGGGCCCGACGCCCGTACCGCTCGGCGCTTGCGCGTCCGCCATGCGGCCGACGCGCCGCCCCGCCGGCGGCACGACGACCGGCACCAGCGGGGGCCGACAACGCGAAACTCCACATCGGGAGGCGTGACGTGCAGGAGATCGTGGGCGAGAGCCTGGCCCGGCGACTGGTGGAATGGGGCGTCGACACCGTTTTCGGCCTGCCGGGCGACGGCATCAACGGCCTGATGGAGGGCTTCCGCCGGCAGCGGGAGAAGCTGAAGTTCGTCCTGGTGCACCACGAGGAGGCGGCCGCCTTCATGGCCGCCGGCTACGCGAAGGCCACCGGGCGGCTCGGGGTCTGCGCCGCCACCTCCGGGCCCGGGGCGATCCACCTGCTCAACGGCCTGTACGACGCCAAGCTCGACCACGTGCCGGTGCTGGCGATCACCGGTATGCAGGAGACCTCGGTGCTCGGCTCGCACTACCAGCAGGAGGTGCACACGGCGCTGCTCTACCAGGACGTCGCGGAAGCCTACAACCTGATGGTCACCAACCCGCAGCAGATGCCGGGGGTGCTCGACATCGCGATCCGGCACGCCCTGGCCCGGCGTAGCGTCGCCCACCTGAGCTTCCCGAACGACGTACAGGTCGCGCTCGCCTCCGAGGACCCGTACCGGCACGTGAGCCCTGGAAAACCGCCGTCCAGCAGTCCGGTGGTGTCGCAGCCGGCGGTGCCGGCGGAGCAGGCCGACCTGGCCCGGGCTGCGGAGGTGCTGAACGCGGGCAACAAGATCGCGATGCTGGTGGGCGTCGGGGCCCGCCGGGCGCGGGACGAGGTCCTGGCCGTGGCGGAGGCGCTGGCCAGCCCGATCGTCAAGACGCTGCCGGGCAAGATGGTGGTCCCCGACGACCACCCGCTCACGACCGGCGGCCTCGGTCTGCTCGGCACGAAGCCGAGCGAGGAGCTGATGGAGGAGTGCGACACCCTGCTGATGGTGGGCACGTCCTTCCCGTACGGGAAGTACCTGCCCTCGCCCGGGCAGGCGCGGGTGGTGCAGATCGACGTCGACGCGAGCCTGATCGGGATGCGGCTGCCCGTGGACGCCGCGGTCTGCGCGGACGCGGGGGTGGCGTTGCGGCAGTTGCTGCCGCTGCTCCAGCCCCGCACCGACCGGTCCTTCCTGACCCGGTACCAGCAGGAGCGGGACGCCTGGCGCGCCGACATGACCGTCCTGGAGGACGCCTCCCGTGACCCGATCGCGCCGCAGTACCTGATCAGTTGCGTGGACCGGGTGGCCACCTCGGACGCGATCCTGACCTGCGACTCGGGCACGATCGCCACCTGGGCGGCCCGGCACTGGACCATCCGCGGCGGTCGCGAGTTCTACCTCTCCGGCAACCTCGCCACGATGGCGCCCGGCCTGCCGTACGCGGTCGCCATGCAGCACGCGTATCCGGGCCGGCAGGTGATCGCCTTCGTCGGTGACGGCGGGTTCGCGATGCTGATGGCCGAGTTCCTCACCGCGGTACGGCACGAGCTGCCGATCAAGGTGATCATCAACAACAACAACTCGTACGGGCAGATCCTCTGGGAGCAGATCGTCCTCGGCTACCCCGAGTACGCGGTACGCCACCGGCAGCCGGAGGCCGACTTCGCCGCCTGGGCCCGCGCCTGCGGCGGCTACGGCGCGAAGGTCACCGACCCGAAAGACCTGCCCGGCGCGGTCCGCGAGGCCCTCGCGCACCCCGGCCCCGCGCTGGTGGACTGCGATGTCAACCCGAACGAGCCGCCGATGCCCGGCAAGGTCAGGTACGACCAGGCCAAGCACTTCACCGAGGCCTTCCTGCGCGGCCAGCCGAACAAGATGGCCACCCTGGCCACCGTCGCCCGTGACAAGATCAACGAGCTGCGGTCATGAGCCGCCGGGGCACCGGCACGGCGGCCCGAACCACGACGGGTGTCCCACTCCCCGAGCCCGTCCTGCGTCCGCCCGAACCGGCGTACGACGTCGACCTGGCCACCCTCGCCGCCGCGCTGCGCGCCGAGGTGGACGGCGAGGTGCGATTCGACGCCGGCTCGCGGGCGGCGTACGCCACCGGTGGCTCCAACTACCGGCAGGTGCCGCTCGGCCTGGTGGTGCCCCGAACGGCCGAGGCGGCGGTGGCGGCGATCGCCGTCTGCCGGCGGCACGGCGTGCCCGTGCTCTCCCGCGGCGGCGGGACCAGCCTGGGCGGCCAGGTCACCAACGTGGCGGTCGTCATCGACTGGTCCAAGTACTGCAACCGGCTGCTGGCGGTCGACCGGGCGACGCGGACCTGCCTGGTGGAGCCGGGCATCGTGCTGGACACGCTGAACGAGCTGCTGGCGCCGGACGGGCTGGAGTTCGGGCCGCGTCCCTCCACCCACAGCCACTGCACCATCGGTGGGATGATCGGCAACAACTCGTGCGGGTCGACCGCGCAGCGCAGCGGCAAGACCGTCGACAACGTCGTCGAGCTGGAGGTGCTGCTCTACGACGGCACCCGGATGTGGGTGGGCGAGACCAGCGACGAGGAGTACGCCCGGATCCAGCGCGACGGCGGCCGCAAGGCCGAGGTCTACCGGCTCCTGCGGGTCCTGCGCGACGAGTACCTGGCCGACATCCGCGGCCGGTACCCGCACATCCCGCGCCGGGTCTCCGGCTACAACCTCGACAGCCTGCTGCCGGAGCAGAACTTCCACGTCGCCCGGGCCCTGGTCGGCTCCGAGGGCACCCTGGTCACCGTGCTGCGGGCCCGGCTCAAGCTGCTGCCGGTGGTACCCGCCAAGTCGATGGTGTTCCTCTCCTACCCGGACATCGCCGCCGCCGGCGACGACGTGCCGCGGGTGCTGCAGCACGATCCGATCGCCCTTGAAGGGCTCGACGACAAGCTGATCAACTTCGAGAAGCGCAAGCACCTGCATCCGGAGGCCCTGCACAAGCTGCCGCCCGGCGGTGGCTGGCTGATGGTGCAGGTGGGCGGCGACACCGCCGAGGAGGCGGAGGCCGCCGCCACCCGCCTGATCGACGCGGTCCGCCGCGACGGCGGACCGGACGTGCACCGGTTCGACGACATGGTCGACGAGGAGCAGATGTGGGCGGTCCGCGAGTCCGGGCTCGGCTCCACCGCCCGCGTGCCGGGGGAGCGGGACACCTGGGAGGGCTGGGAGGACTCGGCGGTCCCGCCGGAGCACCTCGGTGACTACCTGCGGGACCTGGACCACCTCTTCGCCGAGTACGGTTTCGAGCAGGCCTCCCTGTACGGGCACTTCGGGCAGGGCTGCGTGCACACCCGGATCCCGTTCGAGCTGCGGACGGCGGACGGGATCCGCCAGTTCCGCTCGTTCCTCGAACGGGCCGCCGACCTGGTGGTCTCCTACGGCGGCTCGCTCTCCGGCGAGCACGGCGACGGGCAGGCCCGCGGCGAACTGTTGGGGAAGATGTTCGGCGACCGGGTGATCCGCGCCTTCGGCCAGGTCAAGGCGATCTTCGACCCGGACGACCGGATGAACCCCGGCAAGGTGGTCGCCCCGTACCCGCTGGACAGCCATCTGCGGCTCGGCGTCGACTTCAACCACGGCGACATGGACACGACGTTCCGCTACCCCGACGACTCCGGCAGCTTCAGCCGCGCCGTGCTGCGCTGCGTGGGGGTCGGCAAGTGCCGGCGGGAGCACGGCGGGGTGATGTGCCCGTCCTACATGGTCACCCGGGAGGAGGAGCACTCGACCCGGGGCCGGTCGCGGCTGCTGTTCGAGATGCTCGACGGCACGGCGCGCGGCGGCACGATCGCCGACGGCTGGCGTTCCGAGGCGGTCCGGGACGCGTTGGACCTCTGCCTCGCGTGCAAGGGTTGCAAGGCGGACTGCCCGGTCAACGTGGACATGGCCACCTACAAGGCGGAGTTCCTGTCCCACCACTACGCGGGCCGGCTGCGGCCCCGGTCGCACTACTCGATGGGCTGGCTGCCGGCGGCGGCCGTGGCGGCCGGTTACGCGCCCCGGCTGGTGAACGCGCTGGCGCACGCCCCGGCACTGGGCCGGCTCGCCAAGGCGGTCGGCGGGATCGACCAGCGCCGGGACATCCCCGTCTTCGCCCCGGAGTCCTTCCAACGCGGCTTCGCCGGCCGCGCGCCGGGCGGGGACGGGTCCCGGGGCGAGGTGCTGCTCTGGCCGGATACCTTCACCAACCACTTCCACCCGGGCATCGCCCACGCGGCGGTCGAGGTGCTGGAGGCGGCCGGCTGGCGGGTCCGGGTGCCCGACCAGCCGGTCTGCTGCGGGTTGACCTGGATCTCCACCGGGCAGCTCGGTGTCGCCAAGCGGGTGCTCCGGCGGACCGTGGACGTGCTGCGCCCGCACCTGCGGGCCGGGACCCGGGTGGTCGGGTTGGAACCGAGCTGCACGGGGGTGTTCCGCAGCGACGCCCACGACCTGTTCCCCGCCGACGACGACGTCAACAAGCTGCGCGAGCAGACGGTGACCCTGGCCGAGCTGCTGCACGGGCACAGCCCCGGCTGGCAGCCGCCACGGATCCCGGCGCACGCGCTGATCCAGACCCACTGCCACCACCACGCCATCCTCGGCACCGCCGCCGACCAGGCCGTGCTGTCCGCCGCCGGGGTGGACGCCGAGTTCCTCGACTCCGGCTGCTGCGGGCTGGCCGGCAATTTCGGGTTCGAGCAGGGGCACTACGAGGTCTCCGAGGCGTGCGCCGAGCGGGTGCTGCTGCCGGCCGTCCGGGGCGCCGCCGACCGGGACGTCATCCTGGCGGACGGCTTCAGCTGCCGTACCCAGGTGCAGCAGAGCGCGGCGGACGGGCGCACGGCGATCCACCTCGCCGAGCTGCTCCGCGCCGGCCTGCACGGCACCGGCGTGCCGCCCCGGCCGGAACAGGCCTGGGCCGAGCGGCCCGGACCGCCGTCGCGAATGTCTCGGTGGGCCGCCGCGGGGCTGGTCGGGCTGGCCGCGCTCGCCCCGGTGGCCGCCGTCGCCGCCCGGCTGCGCCGAGGGGGACGGTGACGGCGTGCGGCTGACCGCGGCCGCGTACCGGGTGCCCACCGACGCCCCCGAGGGCGACGGCACCCTCGCCTGGGACGCCACCACGCTGGTCCTGGTCCGGGCCGAGGCCGACGGGCACGCCGGCCTCGGCTGGACCTACGGTCCGGCTGCCGTCGTGCCGGCGGTGACCGACCTGCTCGCCCCGGCCGTGGTGGACCTCGATCCGGACGACGTGCCGGCGGCCTGGTCGGCCATGCGCAGCCGGCTGCGCAACGCCGGCCGGCCCGGCGTGGCCGGGCTGGCGCTCTCCGCCGCCGACTGCGCGGTCTGGGACCTCAAGGCCCACCGGCACGGCCTGCCCCTGGCGCGGCTGCTCGGCACCGTTCGCCGGCAGGTGCCGGTCTACGGCAGCGGTGGCTTCACCACCTACGACGACGCGCAGCAGCACCGGCAGCTCGCCGGCTGGGTGCACGAGCAGGGAATCCCCCGCGTGAAGATCAAAATCGCCGAGTCGTGCGGCACGGAGGTGGGACGGGATCTGGCCCGGATGGCCGCCGCCCGGCGGGCCATCGGCGACGACGCCGAGCTGTACGTCGACGCCAACGGCGGATACCAGCGCAAGCAGGCGGTCCGGGTGATGCGGGCCGCCGCCGACCTGGAGGTGCGGTGGTACGAGGAACCCGTCAGCTCCGACGACCTGGCCGGCCTCGGACTGGTCCGCGACCAGGTCCTGCCCGATGTGGCGGCCGGCGAGTACGGCTTCGACCTGGTCTACTTCCACCGGATGGCGCCGTACGTCGACTGCCTCCAGATCGACGTCACCCGGTGCGGCGGGATCACCGAGTTCCTGCGGGCGGCGGCGGTGGCCGCGGCGGCCGGGCTGGAGGTGTCCGCGCACTGCGCCCCGCACCAGCACCTCGCGGTCGCCGCCGCCACCCCGAACCTGCGGCACCTCGAGTGGTTCCACGACCACGTGCGGATCGAGTCGATGCTCTTCGACGGCGCGGCGCCGGCCACCGGCGGCACCGTGCCCGTGCCGCTCGACCGGCCCGGCACCGGGCTGGAGCTGCGGGCCGCCGACGCGCAGCGCTACCGGATCGGGTGACGAGTGGCCGGTGGACGGCCGGGAAAGGAGGCCCCGATGCGGGCACGCGAGGTACGCCACCAGACCGGGCGGGTGCTGGTGGTGGTCTGCGATCAGGGGGAAGAGGCGGTCGCCGCCGTCGGCGCCGCGCTGCGCGAGCAGGGCATCCGGGCCGCCCGGGTGACGGCGGTGGGTGGGTTCGCCGACGCCGAGGTCGGCTGGTTCGACCGCGCGGCCGGCGACTACCGGCGCATCCCCGTGACCGAGCAGGTCGAGGTGCTCTCCCTGCTCGGCGACGTCGCCGCGCAGCACGGCGAGCCGGCCCTGCACGTGCACGCGGTGCTGGGCCGCTCGGACGGCGGCACCGTCGGCGGCCACCTGCTGCGCGGACAGGTCTGGCCGACGCTGGAGGTGATCATCTCGGAGGTGGCGCCGGAGCTGGCCAAACGGGTCGACCCGGCGACCGGCCTGGCGCTGATCTCGGCCGCCTGACGCCCACCGGATCGGGAACGGCCGACGGTCGGGTTCCGGCTTCTTAGACTCGACCCATGCCGCGGATCGTCCAACTGCTGGCCTCACCCGCCCACCGCTTCGTGGGCCGCCCGGCGGACGGTCCCGCGCCGGCACCGCCCGGCGAACTGGTCGACGAGGTACGGATCCGGGCGGGCCTCGGCATCGTCGGCGACCGCTACTTCGGCCAGCCGGCGCACCGCGAGGCGAGCGTGACGGTGATCGCGCAGGAGTCCCTCCCGCCCGGGGCGGACCTGACCCAGGTCCGGCGCAACGTGCTCACCAGCGGCCTCGCCGTCGACGATCTGGTGGGCCGGGTGCTGGTGCTGGACTCCGGCGACGGGCCGGTACGCCTGCGGGTGCACACCCGGGCCCACCCGTGCGCCTGGATGGACGTCACCGTCGGGCCCGGCGCGTGGAAGGCCCTGCGCGGGAAGGGCGGGGTCCGGTGCGAACCGCTCACCGACGGACTGCTCCGGATCGGCCCGCTCGCCGTCACCGTCGAGGCGTGATCGTCCGCGTAGGCTGAGCGGCGTGGACCAGGAAGACCGGATCGCGCTGTTCCTCGACTACGAGAACCTGGCGCTGGGCGTACGCGACCATCACGGCGGCAGGCCTTTCGACTTCCGCCCCATCGCCGACGCGCTCGCCGAGCGCGGCCGGGTGGTGGTGCGCCGGGCGTACGCGGACTGGTCGTACTTCGACGAGGACCGACGGATGCTCACCCGCTCCCACGTCGAGCTCATCGAGATCCCCCAGCGGATGGGGGCCTCCCGCAAGAACGCGGCCGACATCAAGATGGCCGTGGACGCGGTGGAGCTGGCCCTCGAGCGCGACTACCTCTCCACCTTCGTGATCTGCACCGGCGACAGCGACTTCACCCCGCTGGTGCACAAGCTGCGCGAGCTGAACAAGCGGGTGATCGGCGTCGGGGTGGAGAAGTCCACCTCGGCGCTCCTGCCGCCCGCGTGCGACGAGTTCCTCTACTACGACCGGCTGGAGGGCATCGAGGTGCCGCCGCCGGCCGCGCGTCGGGCACGACCGGCCCGGGCCGCCGCGGCGGAGGCCCGGCCGGAGGTCGAGCCGCAGCCGGAGCCGGAGCTCCCGGCGCCGGAGGAGGAGGAAGCCGCGCGGGACATGGACCACCTCGCGGTCCTCGTCGCCCAGACGGTGGCCGGCCTGCAGGGCAGCTCCAGCGGGGAGGTGACCGCCTCCGGGCTGAAGCGGACGCTGCTGCGGAAGGACCCCACGTTCAGCGAGTCCGACTACGGCTTCCGCACCTTCGGGGAGCTGCTGCGGTATCTCGCCGAGCACAACGTGGTCGAGCTGGGGGAGGGGCCGGCCAAGGGCGATCCGGAGGTGTCGCTGCCCGAACGGGGTGACCGGGAGGCGGAGCTCGAACTGCTCCGCGCGGTGGTCGCGGACCTCGCCGGCGACGGTGGTGCGGTGGCGCTGTCGGGGCTGAAGAACCAGCTCCGGCGGGCCCGGCCGGACTTCAGCGAGAAGAAGCTCGGCTACCGCAGCTTCCTGCAGTTCGTCAAGGCGGCCGCCACCAGCGGCGTCGTCGATCTGCGCTGGGACCCGGACGCCGACGACTACCTGCTCACCCCGCGACGCCCCTGACCGCCCCGGCCCGCCGGCACCCGCCGGGTGGTGTGACCGGCCCGGGGAACTTTTCCGCCCCTTCCGCCGACCAACTGCGCAGGGCCGGCTCCGTGCCGGCGGCGGGCCCGAGCGACGCGAGGCCGGAGGAGGACCGGGGGATGAACCGAGCGACCCCACGCTCCGTACCGTCGATCATGAGCGGGAGCCGACGACGGCGGCCGGTCGGATGACCGCCGAGACGGACGACGACCAGGTGACCCGCTGGGCGCAGCGGGCCGGCCGGGGCGACCAGCAGGCCGCCGCGGCCTTCGTCCGGGCCCTCCAGGGCCCGGTCTGGCGGTTCCTCGCCCACCTGGCCGGCCCGGCCGAGGCCGACGACCTGACCCAGGAGACGTTCCTGCGCGCGGTGCGGAGCCTGCCCGGCTTCGCCGGTCGCTCCTCGGCCCGGACCTGGATCTTCACCATCGCCCGGCGGGTCGCCGTCGACCACGTCCGGGCCGCGACGGCCCGGCCCCGGGTGGCCGCACTGCCGGACTGGCAGGCCGCCGTCGAGACGGCCGGCGCGGTCACCGCCAGCAGCGACGACGTGGTGGCCCTCCGGCGGCTGATCGCCGGGCTCGCGCCCGAACGCCGGGAGGCGTTCGTCGCCACCCAGGTCGTCGGGCTGTCGTACGCGGAGGCCGCCGAGGTGTGCGGCTGCCCGGTCGGCACCATCCGGTCCCGGGTGGCCCGGGCGCGGGAGGACCTGGTGGCCGCGTGGCAGGGCGACAACCGCCCGGCCCGGAGCCTCCGGGTGGTCTGATCAGGCGGCCCGGCGGTCGCGGGCCTGGGCGGAGTAGGGGGCCGGTGGCAGCAGCCGCAGGGGTGCCGGCTCGGGCTGCTCCTCCAGCCGCAGTGACCAGCGGGAGCCGGACGAGCGACCCCGCTGCGGCGGCGTGCCGCCCGGGCGCCAGCGGGGCCGGGAGAGCACCATCATGACCACCCAGCCGACCAGCAGGACCCCGTGGCTGACCAGTCGTGGCACCGCCACCTGGCCGGTGATCAGGTCGTTCACCGACAGCAGCACCAGGGTGGCGACGAAGGCGCTGAGCATCGGCAGCAACCCCGCCGGGGTGGAGCGGCGTACCGCGACGACCAGGAAGCCGGCGCCGACGGCGACGTTCCAGGCGGCGGACTCGTGCCACAGGTGCTGGCCGGAGGCGTGCAGGTGATCGGCGACGGTGTTCCGGCCGACCTGGGTCAGGCCGAGCACCAGCTGCACCGCGCCCAGCAACCCCAGCAGGGTGCGCAGCCCGACCGCCGCCCGGACCCGCCAGGGCCGCCGTACCGGGGGTGCCGCGGCGAGCACCACGTCCACGAGGTCGGGCAGCTCCGGCACCGCGTGCGTCCGCGCCCGCCGGGTCACCGCCACCGCCGCCTCGCGCCAGGCCCGGCAGCCGGCGCAGCCCGCCAGATGCTGCTCGGCCGCCGCCGCCTCGGACCGGGTCGCCTCCCCGTCCAGCTGCGCCGACAGGATCTCCCGCCACTGCTCACACGCCATGTACGGGTAGTCGTCGGAGTCGCCCGCCCGGTTCCCGGCGGCGCCCGGAAACCCGGCTCGTCCCCGACGACCGCGCCGGGCCGCCGCGCCGACGGCCGCTGACCGTGTGACATTGTGGTGCCTCCACCCGTGTCGGGTGTGCGCCGTGCCGACCGGAAGGAAGGGTGCGCATGGGGGAGGGTTCGGCCGGGCCGCTGACCGGCCTGCTCGTCGCGGACTTCTCCCGGATCCTCGCCGGGCCGTACGCCACCATGCTCCTCGCCGACCTCGGCGCCGACGTGGTCAAGGTGGAGAGCCCCGGCGGCGACGACACCCGCACCTGGGCGCCCCCGGTCCGCGACGGCGTCGCCACCTACTACCTGGGCGTCAACCGCAACAAGCGGTCCGTGGTGCTCGACCTCGCCGACCCCGGCGACCTGGTGCTGGCCCGGCGGCTGGCGCGGCGCGCCGACGTGATGATCCAGAACTTCCGGCCGGGCGCGCTGCGCCGGTTCGGCCTCGACCACGCCGGGGTCGCCGCCGCCAACCCCCGGATCGTGTACGCCTCGATCACCGGCTTCGGCGCCGCGGCCGGCGCGGACCTGCCCGGGTACGACCTGATGGTGCAGGCGGCGTCGGGGCTGATGAGCCTCACCGGCGACGCCGACGGCCCGCCGTACAAGGCCGGGGTGGCGGTGTTCGACGTGATCGCCGGCCTGCACGCGGCGGTGGGGATCCTCGCCGCGCTGCGCCACCGCGAGCGGACCGGTGTCGGCCAGCACGTCGAGGTGGACCTGCTCTCCTCGGCGCTGTCGGGGCTGGTCAACCACGCCAGCGCGCACGTCGCCGCCGGGGTGGTGCCGCTGCGGATGGGCAACGCCCACCCGAGCATCTTCCCGTACGAGCCGCTGCCCACCGCCGACGGCGAGCTGGTCGTGATCGCCGGCAACGACCGGCAGTTCCGTACCCTCTGCGAGGTCCTCGGCGTGCCGGAACTGGCCGACGACCCGCGCTTCCGGCGCAACCAGGACCGCACGGCCAACCGGGACGTCCTGCGTCCGCTCCTGGTCGACCGGCTGGTCCGGCGCGGCGGCGCGGAGTGGTTCCGGGAGCTGCGGGCGGCCGGGGTGCCGTGCAGCCCGATCAACACCCTGGACCGGGGGGTCGCCCTGGCCCGGGAGCTGGGGCTCGACCCGGTGGTCGAGGTGGACGGCGTGCCCGGGGTGCGGCACCCGGTGGGCTTCTCGGCGACTCCGCCGCGCTACCACCTGCCGCCGCCGGAGCTGGACGCGCACGGCGCGGAGATCCGCGCCTGGCTGGCCGCCGAGTGAGCGGGCGAACGGCTCAGCGGCGCGGCGACTCGGGCCGCCGTGCCGCGGAGCCGGGCGCCGGGATGAGCGCTCAGCCCGGCAGCGCCGCCGCGAGCAGGTCGTCGATGAGCCGGGTGGCGGCGGCCGAGGTCCGGCCGGAGTCGGTCCGGGCGGCGCTGGCGTAGAGCCCCTCCACGATCAGCCAGATCCGGTCGGCGAGCTGGCCGGGGTCCGCCACGTCCAGGCGGGCCACCAGCTCGTCGATCTCGGCGCGGGTGTCGCGCAGGTAGTCCCGGGCCAGCCGGGCCGGCTCGCCCTCGTGCCCGGGGAATTCGGCGAGATACAGCCGGAACGCGCAGCCGCGGAAGTCCGGTCGGGTCGCGGTGGCGGCGACCTCGGCGACGAGCGCGCGCAGCCGAGCGGCCGGGTCGTCGGCCAGGGCCGCGGTGGCCTGCGCCGAGGACCGGTCCCGCTCCCGGCGGCAGGCCCGCAGGTACGCGGCCACCAGGTCGTCCTTGCTCGGGAAGTGCCGGTAGAGCAGGTTCTTGCCGCACCCGGCGGCGTCGATCACCTGGTTCATCCCGACGGCCCGCACGCCGTGCCGGTAGAACAGCTCGCCGGCGGTGCGCAGGATCCGCTCCCGGCTGCCCGGGGCGGCGGTACGCGCCATGGCTCCTCCCTCCCGTCGTCTGTGGCGAGGATAACGGACCGATCGGTCCGCCAGCGATTGACCTACGCCACGCGGGCGGCGCAGTATCGGACCACTCGGTCCCGGACCGATCGGTCCGATTCAACGCTCGGGAGGCAGCGATGCGGGACGCGGTGATCGTCGAGGCGGTACGGACCCCGGTGGGTCGGGCCAGGCGCGGGGCGTACCCCGACGTGCACCCGGTCGACCTGCACGCGCACGCGCTGCGCAGCCTGGTGGCCCGGGTGCCCGGCCTCGACCCGGTCGAGATCGACGACGTGATCGGCGGGACGGTCGCCCAGGTCGGCGAGCAGAGCACCAACACCACCCGGCTCGCCGCCCTCGCCGCCGGGTTCCCCGAGTCGGTCCCCGGCGTCACGGTGGACCGGCAGTGCGGCAGTAGCCAGCAGGCACTGAGCTTCGCCGCCCAGGGCCTGGTCGCCGGGGCGTACGACATCGTCGTCGCCTCCGGGGTCGAGTCGATGAGCCGGGTGCCGATCGGCAGCGCCGCCGTCGTCGACGGCGTCCGGACCGACTTCGCCGGGCCGGCCGTCGCCGCGCGCTACCCCGGGGGCCTCGTCCCGCAGGGCGTCAGCGCCGAACTGATCGCCCGCAAGTGGGGCCTGTCCCGCACCCAGCTCGACGAGTACGCCGCCACCAGCCACCGGCGGGCGGCCGAGGCCTGGCGGCAGGGGCGGTTCGCCGGCCAGGTGGCCCCGCTGCCCGGCGTCGACCTCGCCATGGACGAGACCATCCGGCCCGACACCACCGTGGCACGGCTCGCCGAACTGCCGCCCGCGTTCGCCGCCGACCACTGGACGACCCGCTTCGGCGAGATCGACTGGAAGGTCACCGCCGGCAACTCCAGCCCGCTCAACGACGGCGCGGCGGCGCTCCTGCTCACCACCGGGGAGACCGCGCGGCGGCGCGGCTGGCGGCCCCGTGCCCGGATCCACACCGCGACGGTGGTCGGCGACGACCCGATCCTCATGCTGACCGGCATCATCCCGGCCACCGCCAAGGTGCTCGCCCGGGCCGGCCTCCGCCTGGCCGACATCGACGCGTTCGAGGTCAACGAGGCGTTCTCCTCGGTCGTGCTCGCCTGGCTCGCCGAGACCGGCGCGGACCCGGCGAAGGTGAACGTCGACGGGGGCGCCATCGCCATCGGCCACCCGCTCGGGGCCAGCGGGGCCCGGCTCGCCACCACCCTGCTGCACGTCCTCGAACGCACCGGCGGCCGGTACGGCCTGCAGACCATGTGCGAGGCCGGCGGCACCGCCAACGCCACGATCATCGAGCGGCTGGACGCCTGACCGATTCCGATCGGGCGCGCGCTCGTCGGTACCGGTGGGATGACGGTCCGGTTACCGGTGGCGGATCTCCTGCTGAACAAGGCGGAAAGCGATCCCGCGTCCAGCCGATTCACAGCCACGCGGGGCAGACGCCCGGACCGCCGAGCGCCTACGCTGGTCCGGTTTGGCACCCCGTCCGCAGGAGGCACCCCGTGCCGCACGCCCCCGTGCGTTCCGACCACCCCGGCCGGCCCGTCCCGCCGGCCCCTAGCGCGCGCCCGGCGCGCCGGCGGGCACCCGGCTGGGCGCGGTGGTGCCTGGCGGTCGGCGCGACGCTGATGACGCTCAGCGGCGTGGCGCTCGGCGGCAGCCAGTTCCTGCTGCACGCCGCCACCAGCAAGGTCACCCAGCAGAACCTGCTCGGCGCCGCCGCGGCCCCCCGGCAGCACCGGACCATCACCGGCGCGAAGAACATCCTGCTGGTGGGGGTCGACACCCGCCCGCACCAGGACGCCAGCCAGCTCATCCGCTCGGACTCGATCATCCTGGTGCACATCCCGGCCGACCACAGCCAGGCGTACCTGGTCTCGCTGCCGCGCGACTCGCTGGTCGACATCCCCGCGTACGACAACGGCGCCACGCCGTTCCGGGGCGGGAAGAACAAGATCAACGCCGCCTTCGCCTTCGGCAGCCGGGGGCTGAGCGGGCCGGCGGCGCTCTCGCACGGCTTCGAGCTGCTGGCGCTGACCATCCGCGACCTCACCGGGATCACCCCGGACGCCGGCGGGATCATCGACTTCCAGGGGTTCAAGCAGATCGTCCAGGTCCTCGGCAAGGTCTGCCTGTACGTCGACGAGACCACCACCTCGATCCACGTGGGGCACGACAAGGACGGCAAGCCAGCGGGTCCGTACAAGATCAACCCTGACGGCACGGTGAACCACCGCATCCCCGGCGTCACCCCGAACATCTACACCAAGGGCAACCACTGCCTGAACCCGGCGGAGGCGCTGGACTTCGTCCGGCAGCGGGACCTGCTGGCCAACCACGACTACGACTACGGCCGGCAGCGCCACCAGCAGCAGTTCCTCAAGGCGGTGCTGCACCAGGTGATGACCGACGGCCTGAACTCGCCGACGAAGCTGCCCGGACTACTGTCGGCGGTCGGCAAGACCATGACCGTCGACGACGGCGGCATCCCGCTGGAGGACTGGGCCTTCGCCATGCGGGGGATCAACGCCGACGCGATCACCACCATCAAGACCAACGGCGGCAGCTTCAACAGCCGGTCGGTCCCCGGGGTGGGCAGCGCCGAGATCCTCAGCCCGACCAGCATGGAGCTGATGCACGCGGTCAAGGTGGACGACGTCGCCTCGTTCGTCGCGGCGCACCCCTCCTGGGTGGCTCCCTCCGGGCCGACCACCACGGCCCACTGACCCGCGGGCGGACGGCCCGGTCGCCGTTCCCCGCGGCCGCTGCGGCAAATGCCTTGGCTCCCCGCCCGCGGACGCCTATGGTGGGCGGATGTTCCCGTCCGGGCAGCCGATCTCCACCGTGGTCACCGCGGTGGCGCCGGCCGCTGCCCGGCACCCCCGTTCCGCCGCCGCGCCCGTCCACGGCCTCCCGAGTCCGATCCCCACGGACCGTGGCCCGCCGCAGATTCGCACCCGAATCCCGCGCACGGCCACCAGGGCGAAGCCATCCGGCTTCGGCCCTTTTTCTTTTTCCGAGGAAGGATCCGACATGGGCACCGACATCCGAGGCGGCGTCGACCAGCAGTGGCTCACGCGACTGCGGACCACCCTGACCAGCGAGTTCGAGGCGCAGACCGTCCGGCTGACCGAACTGACCGCGGACACCGGCGACCCCGGCGAGGCACACACCCGCGCCGCGATGATCGCCGCGACCCGGCAGAGCCTGGGGCAGATCGGTGACGCGTTGCGCCGCATCGCCGAGGGCGGTTACGGCACCTGCGAGCGGTGCCGGACGCCGATCCCGCCGGAGCGCCTGGAGGTGCTGCCGCACGCCCGCTTCTGCGTACCCTGCCAGCAGAAGCAGGGCTGACCCGGGCGCGGGGCCCCGCGCGCCTGCGGGGCCCCGCCGGCCTCACCGGCCCTGGAGGGTCCTGACGTTGTCGCCGAAGGTCCAGCCCTTCGACCCGTCCCAGTTGATCGACCAGGTCATCAGCCCCTTGAGGCGGCCCTGGTAGGTGTTCCACGCCTGCGCCACCGACGACGGCGCCATATACCCGCCACCGGCGCCGGACTGCGCCGGCAGGCCGGGCACCTGCTTGTCGTACGGGACGCGGATGGTGGTGCCCTGCACGACCAGGCCGGTGTCGAGGCAGTCGGACTGGACGACGAAGCCCTGCACGGTGCCGGCGGAGTACGAGTCGCCGGCGCAGCCGTACATGCTGCCGTTGTAGTACTGCATGTTCAGCCACCAGAGTCGGCCGTTGTCGGCGTACCGCTTGACGATCGGCAGGTACGCGCCCCAGATCGAGCCGTAGGTGACGCTGCCGCCGGTGACGTACGCGGTCTCGGGGGCCATGGTGAGCCCGAAGCCGGCGGGCATCTGGGCCAGCACCCCGTCGATGATCCGGACCAGGTTGGCCTGCGAAGTGGACAGCTGGCTGATGTTCCCGCTGCCGGTGAGGCCGGTCTCGATGTCGATGTCGATGCCGTCGAAGTTGTACCTCTTGAGGATCGGCACCACGGTGGCGACGAACCGGTCGGCGACGGCGCTGGAGCTCAGGTCGATGCCGGCGGTGGCGCCGCCGATGGAGAGCAGGATGGTCAGGCCGGCGGCCTTGGCCTGGCACATCTCGGCGGGGGTGGGCACCTTGACTCCGGCGTCCATGCCGTCCTCCCAGAGCACCGTGCCGTCGGACCGGATCACCGGGAACGCGGCGGTGACCACGTTGTAGCCGTGGCCGGGGATGCGCGGGTCGGTGATCGGGATCCAGCCGAGTCCCGGGTGCACCCCGTTGGCCGCGCCGTCCCAGTTCTCCCAGTAGCCCTGGAGCACCTTCCCCGCCGGCCGGGGCTTCAGCGCGCAGGTGGTCCCACCCGGCGAGGAGGTCGGCGTGGGCGACGGCGAGGACGTGGGGGTCGGCGACGGCGTGGGCGACGGGGATCGGGTGGGCGACGGCGTGGGGGAGGGCGAGGACGTGGTGGGGGTGGGGGACGGGGTGCCGCCGCCGTCACAGGCGCCGAGGTCGGTCCAGAGCGCCGGGGTGGCGGGCGGGGTCCAGCCGGCGCCGACCGGCGGCGTGTGCGTCTGCAGCGCCTGGTAGAGCCGGTTGGCGTAGGTGGCCTTGCTGCCGGCGGTCCAGGTGACCCCCTCGGCCCAGGCCGGTACGCCGGCACAGGACACCAGGGCGGTGGTGCCGGCGCTCGCGGCGAGGCCGGTGACGGCCGGCAGGGCGGCGCCGGCGAGCAGCACGGTGCCGCCGAGCAGGGCGGTCAACCCGCGTCTAAGTCGCATGACATACCTCCTCATCGATGCGCCGGAGGTTATCAGTTAACTTTGTTAAATGTAAATGCGCAGTACTCTGTCAGCACTTGGTTCAGGGTGTGAACACGGCCGCCGGCGGCGGGTGGGGGAGAGGACGCGCAGGACGTGGACGCCAGACGCACCACGGTGCGGGACATGCGCCGGGCCAACCGGTCGGTGCTGCTCAGCCGGATCTGGCTGGACGGCCCGCTCAGCCGGCACGAGCTGGGGCAGACCACCGCGTTGAGCCTGGCCAGCGTGAGCAACCTGGTCGGCGAGATGATCGGCGAGGGGTTGGTCGAGGAGGCCGGCTCGGTCGAGTCCGACGGCGGGCGCCCCCGGGTGCTGCTGCGGGTCGCCCCCGGCTACGGCTACCTGGTCGGCGCCGACGTCGGCGAGACGCGGGTCCAGGTGGAACTCTTCGACCTGGCGATGACCGCGCTCGCCAAGGCCGAGTACCCGATCGCCGCCGCCGGGCCCGACCCGCAGGACGTGGCCCGTCACCTGCTGCACGGCCTCGACGCGGTGGTCGAGCAGGCCGGCGTCGACCCCGCGGCGGTGCTCGGCTTCGGCGTCGCCGTCTCCGGCACCGTCGAGCGGACCGCCGACGCGGTCGTGCACGCGCAGACCCTCGGCTGGGACGGCGTGCCGCTCGGGGCGATGCTGCGCGCCGGCACCGACATCCCCGTCCACGTCGACAACGGCGCGAAGACCCTCGGCCAGGCCGAGATGTGGTTCGGCGCCGGCCGGGGCGTGCGACACGCCGTGGTCGCCCTGGTCGGTTCCGGCGTGGGTGCCTGCGTGGTCGCCGACGGGGTCGGCTACCGCGGCGCGCACAGCAGCGCCGGCGAGTGGGGCCACACCACCATCGTGTACGGAGGCCGCCGCTGCCGCTGCGGCAACCTCGGCTGCCTGGAGGCGTACGTCGGGGCCGAAGGCGTTCTCGACCGGTTCCGGCTGGCCAACCGGGGTCGCCCGGCGGCCGGCGGCGACGAGGAGACCGCCTTCGGCGAGCTGCTGCGCGCCAGCAGCCGCACCGCCGCCAAGGTGCTCGACGAGACGGTCGGCTACCTCGGGGCCGGGGTGGCGAACCTGGTCAACCTCTTCAACCCCGAGCGGGTGGTGCTCGGCGGCTGGGCCGGTCTCGCCCTCGGCGAGCGCTACCTGCCGCAGATCCGGGAGGCCACCGCCCGGCATGCGCTGCGCCAGCCGTACGCCCAGACCTCGATCGAGCTGTGCCGGCTCGGACCGGACGCCGTCGCGATGGGCGCGGCCACCCTGCCGATGGCCCGGCTGCTGCGCGACGGCGGTGTGCCGCGCGAACCGGTCGCCCGAGTGACCCCGGCGGTGGCGCGGCCGGCGCGCAGTCCCGAGCTGCCCGGTGCGGGCCCGCTGCGCGGGCGGTCGCGGACCTCCTGAGTCCCGGGCGCGGGCCCGCTGAACTGCCGGGCCGGCGTCGTGGCGCCGGCCCGGCCCCGGTTCAGGACGGCAGCGTCCACTTCTGGTTCGCGCCGCCGGTGCAGCTCCAGATCTGCGTCTTCGTGCCGTCGGCGGAGGTGTTGCCGGTGACGTCGAGGCACTTGTTCGCCTGCGGGTTCACCAGATCCCGCCCGGAGGTCCAGACCCACTGCTGGGCGGCGGTGCCGTTGCAGGTCCACAGCTGCACCTTCGTGCCGTCGGC
This sequence comes from Micromonospora sp. NPDC048930, assembly GCF_043197935.1. Taxonomy (NCBI): domain Bacteria; kingdom Bacillati; phylum Actinomycetota; class Actinomycetes; order Micromonosporales; family Micromonosporaceae; genus Micromonospora; species Micromonospora sp. NPDC048930. The sequence goes on along the minus strand of NZ_JBICUB010000001.1, from coordinate 170,657 downwards.
GGTGCCGCCGCCGGAGACGTCGAGGCACTTGCCCAGCGACCGGAGGGTGCCGTCGGCGGCCCGGGTCCACTGCTGGTTCGGGCCGCCGAAGCAGGTCCAGATCTGGATCGGGGTGCCGTCGGCGGTGGCGTTGTCCGTGACGTCCAGGCACTTGCCGCCGATGCCGGTGATCAGGCCGGTCGGCGCGCCGCCGCCGGACTGGCTGCCCGACCAGGTGAACGTCGCGGTGGTCCGGGCCGGCAGGGTGTAGGTGAAGGACTGTCCACCCCAGACCACCTTCACCGACTGGGCCGAGGTGCCGCCGTTGTGCGCGAGCAGCGCCTTGCTGCCGTCCGGGTTGCGGTACGCGACGTTCTGCACGACCCCGTTGGCGGTGGAGTCGATCCGGTACGCCCCGGGCTTGACGAACTTGGTCAGGTGCCCGGTGGTGTAGTACTCGATCGTGTAGTCGACCTGGCCGGCGCGGGAATCGCCCTCGTGCACGGTGATCAGGCCGGTGCAGGTGCCGCAGCCGCCGTTGTGCGGGCCCATGTTCTGGTTGACCGCGAGGCTCCACTTGACCACGCTCCGGCTCCAGTTCCGGGCGTAGGTCACGATGTCGGCCATGTCCTCGTTGTGCTGGTTGGCGATCCAGGTGCCGCCCGAGTGCTCGGTGCTGAACTGGGACACGGCCGGGTACTGGTTGTGGACCTGGCTGCCGACGGCCGGGTCACCCCAGTAGCCGTGCCAGGCGATCCCGCCGAAGAGCGGGTCGGTGCGGACCGCGCTGTCGGCGAGCAGGCCGGAGCCGATGGTGCCGTAGTCGCCGTAGTTCCAGTCGTGCACCAGGACCTTCGTGGTGATGCCGGCGTTGCGGAACGCCGGGTAGACGAAGTTCTTGGTCAGCTCGACGAGGCCGGAGGAGTTCCAGCTCATCCCGGGGTAGTTCATGGCGGTGGGGTTGCTCGCCTGGCAGCAGTTCGGCTCGTTCTGCAGCGAGACGTAGTCGACCTTCACGCCGCGGGCCGCGTACGCCTGGATGGTCTTGACGAAGTACTGGGCGTAGGTGGCGTAGTACTCCCACTTGAGCCAGCCCATCTGGTCCATCCGGCCGTTGTCCTTCATCCACCCGGGCGCGCTCCACGGCACCACCATCACCCGCAGCGCCGGGTTGAGCTGCTTCGCCTGCGCGGTGAGCAGCTCGACGTCGGTGTTGTAGCCGTTGCTGCCGAAGTCGTTCAGGTCGCAGCAGGTGTCGTCGAGGGAGACGTTGCCGGGGCGGGACAGGTCCGAGGCGCCGACCGGGTTGCGCACGTACGACAGGCCGATGCCGTCGGTCGGGCTGAACAGCCGGCGCATCACCTCGTCCCGGGTGGCCGCGCTGACCGGGCCACCGCGCAGCAGATACGCGGTGGTGTCGGTGATGGACGCCCCGGCGCCCTCGAACTGCTGGTAGCGGGTGTTCTCGTCGACCGTGATGGTGTGCGTGGCACCCGGGCTGGACGCGGCGAAGCTCACCGGGCTCTGCTGTTGCAGCCCCCGGGTGACGGTCCGGCCGCCGGAGTCCGAGGTGGTGGTGAGCCAGATGTTGACGGTCTCCCCGGCGGCCTGTGCGGCCGGGGGCGGGGACAGGGCGAGGGTGCCGGCGGCCAGGCCGAGCGCCAGGGCGACCCGGCCGGCGAGGCGGGGGGTGGTGGTGGGGGACACGGATGCTCCCTTCGAATGAATCGACATCCGCGAATGAGAAAACCCCTCACACCTGCTTATGTCAAGGCATGAAAAAAGCGCCGACGAGCCGCCCGAGGGCAGGTCGGCGCGGCCGCCCGGGATGCTCCCGCGCGGCCGCGCCGAGGCCGGCTCAGCGTTCCCCGCGCACCCGCCGGACCGTGTCGCGGTACCAGTGCGCGCTGCGCTTGGGCGTGCGCCGCTGGGTGTCGTAGTCCACTCGGACGATGCCGAACCGCTTGTCGTAGCCGTACGCCCACTCGAAGTTGTCCAGCAGCGACCAGGCGAAGTAGCCGCGCACGTCGGCACCGGCCTGCCGGGCCCGGGCCACCGCCCGCAGGTGCTCGGTCAGGTACGCCACCCGGTCGTCGTCGGCGACGAACCCGTCGGCGTCCGGCCGATCCTCGAACGCCGCGCCGTTCTCGGTGATCACCAGCGGCAGGCCCGGGTAGTCCCGGTGCAGCCGGACCAGCAGGTCGGTGAAGGACTCCGGCACGATCTCCCAGTCCATCGCGGTGCGCGGCAGGTCCCGCGGGACCACCCGGCGCACCGGCCGGCCCTGCTCGTCGCGCTCCCGGCCCTGCTCGTCCACCCCGGAGTGCAGCTGCCCGAAGTAGTAGTTCACCCCGAGCACGTCGATCGGGGTGGAGATGACCGCCAGGTCACCGTCCTCGACCGGGATCCGCACCCCCTCGGCGGCCAGGTCGGCCACCACGTCCTCCGGGTAGCGGCCGTGGCACAGCGGGTCCAGGTAGAGCCGGTTGGCCAGCCCGTCGGCCGCCCGCGCCGCGTCCCGGTCGGCGGGGGAGTCGGTGGCCGGATCGGCGGGGGCCAGGTTGAGGGTGATGCCCAGCTCGATCGGCGTGCCCGCCGCCGCGCGCAGCCGCTGCGCCGCCAGGCCGTGCCCGAGCAGCAGGTGATGCGCGGCGGCGATCCCGTCGCCCAGGTCGCGCCGGCCCGGCGCGTGGTTGCCGTAGGCGTAGCCGAGCATCGCCGAGCACCACGGCTCGTTCAGCGTGGTCCAGGTCTTCACCCGGTCGCCGAGCGCGGCGAAGACCAGCTCCGCGTAGTCGGCGAAGCGGTACGCGGTGTCCCGGTTCGGCCAGCCGCCCGCGTCCTCCAGCTCCTGGGGCAGGTCCCAGTGGTAGAGGGTCACCCACGGGTCGACGCCCCGGCCGAGCAGCTCGTCCACGAGGCGGTCGTAGAAGGCCAGGCCGGCCGGGTTGGCCGGGCCGCGCCCGCCCGGCTGCACCCGGGGCCAGGCCACCGAGAACCGGTATGTGTCCAGGCCCAGGTCGGCGATGAGGGCGACGTCCTGCGGCATCCGGTGGTAGTGGTCGCAGGCCACGTCGCCGGTGTCGCCGTTCGCCACCGCCCCCGGGACGCGGCAGAAGGTGTCCCAGATGGACGGCGTGCGGCCGTCCTCGGCCACCGCACCCTCGATCTGGTACGACGACGTCGCCACCCCCCACCGGAAGGTCGGCGGCAGAGTGTCGATCGGGTCGGCCTGCCCGACGGGAGGGCTGGTGAGGTCGGTGTCCATGGTTCTCCTCGCAAGTCGTGCGGGTGGGTCGGTCGGGCGGTGGTGGTCAGCGCGGGAGCGGCGCCGCGGCCGGATGCAGCCAACAGGCGACGGCCCGGTCCGGGTGCCCCCCGCCGGGCGGGCCGAGCGGCGGCAACTCCTTGTCGCACGGGCCGAACGATTTCGGACAGCGCGGGTGGAACGCGCAGCCGTCCGGCATGGCGCGCAGGTCCGGCGGGGACCCGGGGATGCCGGTCAGTTCACGGCGCGGGCCGCGCAGCGCGGGGAACGAGTGCAGCAACCCGTCGGTGTACGGGTGCAGGGCCCGCCCGTACAGCTGCGCGGCGGGGGCCTCCTCGACGATCCGGCCGCCGTACATGATGGCGATCCGGTCGGAGAACTCGACCAGCAGCGACAGGTCGTGGGTGATGAACAGGACCGCGAAGCCCAGCCGCTCGCGCAGCTCGGCGAGCTGCCCGAGGATCTGCCGCTGCATCACCACGTCCAGCGCGGTGGTCGGCTCGTCCATGATGACGACCTGCGGTTCCAGCGCCAGCGCCATGGCGATCATGACGCGCTGCCGCATCCCGCCGGAGAGCTGGTGCGGGTAGCTGTCCAGCCGGTCGGCGGAGATGCCGACCAGGCGCAGCAGCTCCCGTGCCCGGTCCCGCCGGGCCGCCGCCGTGCTCCTCGGCTCGTGCGCCTTGATCACGTCGAGCAGCTGGGTGGAGATCCGGTGCACCGGGTTGAGCGAGTTCATCGCCCCCTGGAACACGATGGAGGTCTCCGCCCAGCGGAACTGCCGCAGCTGCGCCGGACTCAGGGCCAGCACGTCCACCGGTGGGCCGTCGTCCGGGTGGTAGATGACCTGACCGCCGCTGACCACGCCCGGCGGCGGCAGCAGCCGGGTCAGCCCGTACGCCAGGGTGGACTTGCCGCTGCCGCTCTCCCCGGCCAGCCCGAGCACCTCGCCCCGGTGCAGGGTCAGGTCGACGTCGCGGACCGCGTGCACCGCCTGGTCGCCGAGGCCGTAGTCGACGCGGAGCCCGCGGATCTCCAGGACGGGATCACTCACTTGTGCCCTCCTTGGTTCGCGACTGCGGGGCTCCGCTTCGCTGCACTCCTCGCGCTCACGGGGCGACCTCCTTCCGGGGAGCCGGGACCGTGCGGGCCGGGGCCAGCACGGGGGTGAAGCCGACCCGCATCCGTACCGTCCGCCCGTCGGCGGTGCGGATCCGGGTCCGGCCGCTGCTGCGCAGCCGGGGGCTGACGAACTCGTCGATGCCGAAGTTGATCAGCGCGAGGGCGGTGCCGAGCAGCGCGATGGCCAGCCCGGCCGGCACGAACCACCACCAGGCGCCCTGCGCCAGGGCCTGCTGGCCCTGCGCCCAGAACAGGATGGTGCCCCAGTTCCAGGACGAGACCGACGAGATGCCGATGAAGGCCAGGGTGATCTCGGACATGACCGCGAAGATGACCGTGCCGACGAAGCCGGACGCGATGATCGCGGTCAGGTTGGGCAGGATCTCGAACAGGATGATCCGCCCGGTCCGCTCGCCGGTGGCCCGGGCCGCCTCGACGTAGTCCCGGCGGCGCAACGACAGCGTCTGCGCGCGCAGCACGCGCGCGCCCCACGCCCACGACGTGAAGCCGATGATCAGCGCGACCAGCGTGTCACTGGCCTGTTCGACGATCGACGTGACGATGATGATCAGCGGGAGCGCGGGGATGACCAGGAACACGTTGGACAGAGCCGACAGCCCCTCGTCGGCGGCCCCGCCGAGATAGCCGGCCGTCACGCCGATGAGGATGGACAGGATCGTCGCCAGCACCCCGGCGATCAGGCCCACGACCATGACGCTGCGCGCGCCGACCAGGATCTGGCTGAAGATGTCCTGCCCGAGGTGGGTGGTGCCGAACCAGTGCGTGGCCGAGGGCGCCTGCAGGACGTCGCCGCTGCGGGCGTCCGGGTCGTACGGCGCCACCCACGGCCCGATGACCGCGAAGAGGCCGTAGACGGCCAGGATCACCACGCCGGTCGCGGCCTTGGCGTTGGCCAGGAACCGGAACCGGCGCCGCTTCGCCCGGCCCGGCGCGGCCGACGGCTGGGCCATCGCCCCCTGGCCGGGGATGACCTGTTCGATGCTCGACGGTGAGATTGCCATCGCTCAGCTCTTTCGGGTGCGCGGGTCGAGAAGCAGGTACGCGACGTCGGCGAGCAGGTTCGCCACCAGCACGGAGATCGTGATGATCAGGAAGATGCCCTGCATCAGCGGGTAGTCCTTGTAGCCGACCGCCTGGAAGAGCTGGTAGCCGAGGCCCGGGTAGGAGAACACGATCTCCACCAGGAGCGTGCCGCCGACGATGAACCCGAGCGACAGGGCGAAGCCGGAGACGTTGGGCAGCAGCGCGTTGCGGGCGGCGTAGCTGAGGGCGACCCGGCGCTCCGGCAGGCCCTTCGCGTGGGCGACCGTGATGTAGTCCTCCGACGAGACGGTGACCATCATGTTGCGCATGCTGAGGATCCAGCCGCTCATCGAGGAGACCAGGATGGTGGCGGCGGGCAGGACGCTGTGCTGGATCGCGCTCGGGATGAAGTACTGGTCGAACGCCGGCACCAGGCCCGGCTCGTAGCCGCCGGAGGAGGGGAAGAAGCTCCCCGGCCCGGTGAACACGGCGATGGCGACCAGACCCAGCCAGAAGTACGGGATCGAGGACAGGAACGTGGTGGCCGGCAGCAGCCCGTCGATCCAAGAGCCGCGCCGCCAGCCGGCGCCGACGCCGAGCGCGGTGCCGAGCAGGAAGCTGACGATCGTGGTGATGCCCACCAGGCACACCGTCCACGGCAGGCTGTCGCCGATCACCGTGGACACCGGCGTCGGGAAGAAGGTGAACGACAGCCCGAGATCGCCGTGGAAGAGCTGCTTCCAGTAGTCGAGGTACTGCTCCCAGACGTTCTCGTTCTTGTCCAGCCCGAACAGCACGCGCAACGACTGGATCGCGTCGGCGCTGATCCGGCCCTGGTTGCGCGAGATCAGGGACTGCACGGGGTCGCCCGGCACCAGCCGCGGGATGAAGAAGTTGAGCGTGATCGCCGCCCACGCCGTGAACAGGTAGAAGGCCATGCGCTGCAGGAGGAATCTCATCGTGCCTCACCCAGGGTGGCGGCGCCTTCCTGCGCGGCCGGCGCTGGCGGCCCGGTCCGGTCGGCGTCGGGAACGGCGGAGCCGGGCGCGTCGGCGGCGACGACGGTGGCCGGGTCGTAGAGCCAGCACGCGGCCCAGTGGCCGGGTCGGTCGGCGATGGTCAGCCGGGGCGGCAGGTCCGCGGTGCAGCGGGGCATGGCGTGCGGACAGCGGGGATGGAACCGGCAGCCCGTGGGCGGGCGGATCAGGCTCGGCGGCTCGCCCTGACCGCGGTCCTTCCCGGCGGTCTCGTCGGCGCCGTCACCGGTGATGCGGTCGGGGTCGGGCGCCGACCCGATGAGCAACCGGGTGTACGGGTGGGCCGGCTGCTGGGTGACGGTCTCGCTGTCGCCGCCCTCGACCATGCGGCCGGCGTACATCACGATCGTCTCGTCGGCGAAGTAGCGGGCCGAGGCGATGTCGTGCGTGATGTAGAGGATGGCGAGGTTGAGCCGCTCCTTGAGGTCCTGGAGCAGGTTGAGCACGCCGAGGCGGATCGAGACGTCGAGCATGGAGACGGGTTCGTCGGCGAGCAGCACCTCCGGGTTGGCGCCGAGCGCCCGGGCGATGGCGACGCGCTGCCGCTGGCCGCCGGAGAGCTCGTGCGGGAACACGTCCAGGAAGCGCTCGGGCGGGGTGAGGCGGACCCGGGTGAGCAGGTCGGCGAGGGCCTTGTCCAGGTCCTCGGCGGTCCGGCCCGCATTGCCGTGGATCCGCAGCGATCGGGTGAGGTGGTAGCGGACGGTGTGCACCGGGTTCAAGGACGCGAACGGGTCCTGGAGGATCAGCTGGACCCGTTTCACGTACGCCCGGAACGGGCGACCGCCGCGCACCCTGGTCGACCTGCCGTGCAGCCGGATGTCGCCGGCGGTGCGGGGGTAGATCTGGGCCAGCAGCCGGGCCACCGTGGACTTGCCGGAGCCGGATTCCCCGACCAGCGCGGTCACCTGGCCGCGACGCAGCGCGAACGACACGTCGTCGACGGCGTGCACGACCGCCGGCGTCCGGGAGATGAGGTCACGCAGCCGTCGGCGGACGGGGAAGTGCTTGGTCAGGCCGACGGCCTCCAGCACCACCTCGTCGGCCGGCGCCGCGCTCTCGCTCAACGTCATGCCGAGTTCCTGTCTGGGGGTTGCCATGTGATGGGCGTGGCCGCCGCCTCCCCGGCCGGACCGGCCGGGGAGGCGGCGCCGGGGTCAGCCGTTGGCGGGCTTCAGGTGCAGAACCACGTCCAGCGCGTTGGGCTGGGTGGGCTGCATGGCGCCGTACGGGTTCGAGTCGTCCGGCCAGCCGGTCCAGTTCTTCGTGCTGTACGCGCCACCGATGTTGTCCGCGCCGACCGGGATCATCGGCATCTGCTCGACGAAGACCTTCTGCAGGGTGTTCATCGCGGTGGTGCGGGCGGCGTCGTCGGTCGCGTTGGCGTAGGCGACCAGGGCGTCGGTCGCCTCCTTGCTGTTGAAGCGGCCGAAGTTGCCGGCGGGGGAGGCGGTGCCGATCGGCTTGAGCTGCCGGCCGTCCATGATCGTCCGGTAGATGTCGTACGGCGTGGCGCCGCCCTCGGTCCACCGGAAGGTCGCCTCGAAGTTGCCCTGCTCGACGTTGCGGAACCAGGCGTCCTGGTTGGCCTTGTCGACCGTGGCGGCGATGCCGATCTTCGACAGGCCGTCCTTCACGATCTCGAGGCTGGTCTGGTAGTCGGACCAGCCGGCCGGGTCGGTCAGCTTGATCGTGACCGCCTTGCCGGTCTTGTCCTTCAGGGTGTTGCCGTCGAGCTTGTAGCCGGCGCCGGTGAGCAGCGCCTTGGCGCCCTCGACGTCGACCTTGTGCTCCTGGCCCTTGAACTCGGGCGCGACGAACGCGTCACCGGCGGGGCTGGGCAGGCCGGTCACGCTCTTCACCAGCGGGTGGAAGTACCCGGCCTCGGCGGTGGTGAAGATGTCCTCCCGGTCGATGACCATGTTCATCGCGCGGCGCAACGTCGGGTCGTCGAACGGCTTCTTCGTGGTGTTGAGGTAGAGGCCGTGGATGCCCAGGACCGGGGGCGCCCAGACCTTGTGGTGGGCCTGGTCCTTGGCGACGAAGACGGCCTGGTAGTTCGGGATGAAGACGAAGCTCCACTCCGACTCGCCGTTGGCCAGGGCGGTGGTCTGCGCGCTGTTGTCGGTGTACGACGTGAAGCGCAGCTCCTTGACCTTCGGCAGGTCCTGCCAGTAGCCCTTGTCCCGCACCGTCAGAGTCGTCGTGGCCGGGGTGAACGACTTCAGGGTGTACGGGCCGCTGCCGACCGGCTGCTTGACCGGGTCGGTCGTCGGGTCGCTGATCTTCTCCCAGATGTGCTTGGGCACGATCGGCACCCGCCACAGCACCTTCTGCTGGTTGACGAACTGCGGGCTGGACATCTTGATCGTGACCTCGTTGCCGCTCGCGGTCGCGTCGGTGTAGGGCACGCCCTGGTCGTTGAGCGCCGGGTACTTCTTGACCAGGTTGTAGGTGAACGCGACGTCCTCGGCCGTGACCTTCTGGCCGTCGGACCACGTCGCGTTGTCCCGGATGGTGACCTTGACCGAGGTGTAGTCGGACGACCACTCGGCCTTGGTGGCCAGCCACGGCTTGAACGGGTCGGCCGGCTTGACCGGGTTCCACATCATCAACGGCTCGAAGATCTGCCAGCGGTAGCCCAGCGAGGCGGCGGCGGACGTGGTGAGGAACGGATTGTTGTTCTCGGCCTGCGGTCCGTTCGGCATGCCGACGTTGAGCACGGTGGCCGCCTGGCCGTTCTTCTTGTTGGCGTTCGGGCTGTCGCCGCACGCCGCGACGCCGGTGGCCAGCGCGCCGGCCAGCGCGACGGCGAGGAACTGCCTTCTTCTCATGGAGGTCTCCCTCGGTGCTCCCGCGTACCTCAGGCGGGGATGTGGTGGATGGAGGGTGTGCGGTGGTGCCACCGGTGGGCGGGCGCCCGTCGGTGTGGGTGGTGTGTTCGGCGGTGGAGCGGTCAGGTGGTGCTGGTCGAGGCGCGGACGGTGAAGCTGGTGGGGATGACGGTCGGGGTGTCGGCCAGCGCCGTGCCGGCGAGGTGGGCGATGAGGGTACGGGCGGCGGCCGCGCCCATCTCCCGCAACGGCTGGCGTACCGAGGACAGCGGCGGGTGGGTGTGCCCGGCCAGGGGCAGGTCGTCGAAGCCGACGACCGCGACGTCGTCGGGGACGCGCTTGCCGGCGTCCCGCAGTGCCTGGAGCGCGCCGGCGGCGGAGAGGTCGTTGTGGGCGAACACCGCGTCGAACGGCACGCCGTCGGCGAGGAGGCGCTCCACCGCCGCCCGGCCGCACGCGAAGGTGAAGTCGCCCTCCACCACCAGGGCCGGGTCGATCGGCAGGCCGGCGTCGGCGTAGCCGGCGGCGAAGCCGGCGAGCCGTTCCCGGGTGCAGCCGAAGCGGCGCAGCCCGGTCACCACGAGGGGACGCCGTCGGCCGAGCGCCAGCAGGTGCGCCGCGGCGGCCCGGGCACCGTCCTCGTTGGTGGTCCGTACGGACGGGAAGCGGGGCTGGTGGCCCCGGTCGTCGATGAGGATGACCGGCAGGCCGCGTTCGTGCAGCTCGGTGATGTAGTCCAGGGTGCCCTCCGGCTCGACCACCAGCAGGCCGTCGAAGGACTTGGCGGAGACCTGCGAGGCGAACCGGCGCATCGACTCGTCGCCGCGGGTGCAGGTGAACAGCAGCAGCCCGTACCCCTCGGACTCGACCACGTCGGCGGCGCCCTGGAGCACCTCGCCCATCCATGGCCAGGTGAGCGAGGGCACCAGCATGCCGACCACCCGGGTACGTCCGCGGGCCAGGCCCACCGCGCGGGCGCTCGGCACGTACCCCAGGTCGCTGATCACGGCGCGGACCCGGTCGGCGGTGCGGACGTGCACCTCGCCCTTGCCGTTGAGCACCCGGGAGACGGTCGTCTTGCTCACCCCCGCCCGGGTGGCGACGTCGGCGATGGTGATCGGCACGGGACCCTCCCGGGTCGCAGGGGTGGTGGGGTTGCTTCGGAACCGGTTGCGGAAGCGGTTCCACCGCAGTCAACCGAAGTGGCGCCGGTCACGTCAATAACAGCCATGTAACGAAACATGACTAAGTTCAAAACATCAAAAAAGTCGGAGCGGTCGGGTGCGGGCTTCCGCCGCCGGGCCGCGGGGGGCGGTCAGGTCGGGGGGTACCGGTCTGGCCGGGACACGGCGTACACGTCGCCCGAGTTGGCCTCGTGCGGCAGGGCGGACAGGTACGCCGCGACCTCCTCGGCCGGCAGCCAACGCGGCAGGGCGAGGGCCATCTCGTCGCCGAGCGCGACGCTGAACCCGGTGAACCCGAGCAGGATGAGCCGGTCCAGGCACTGCCGGGCCAGTTCCCGCGCGATGGTGGTGAACTCGAACGACAGCGCCGGCAGCGGACGGGTCAGTCCCGCCAGCACGGCGTCCTCGAAGCCCTCCACGTCGATCTTCACGAACGCCGGTACGCCGTGCGCGGCGATCAGCTGCTCCAACGTCGTGCCGGCGACCTCGACCTGCGCGTCCCAGATCTCGTGCGCCCAGCCGTCGGCCCCGGCGGCCGCCGCGATGAACCGCGGCGAGGCGGTGGAGATGGTGGGGTTGGCCGAGTTGACGTGCAGCCGGACCCGGTCGGGGTGAGCGCCGCAGGCCGCCTCGACCACGGTCACCCGTGGGTCGTCGGCGTAGAGCGCGCGCAGCGCGCGGGCGCAGAGCGGCTGGGGTTCGACGGCCACCACCCGCGCGCCGAGGCGGCGGAAGCTGCCGAGCCGGTCCCCGACGTGCGCGCCGACGTCGAACACCAGGTCGCCGGGGCGGACGAAGTCGGCGTAGAAGGCGTCCATCGCGGCCTCGCGGGCCGGGTCGCCGTAGTACGCCTCGAGGGAGCGGCGCAGCCCGGACAGGGCCGGGTCCGCCTTGAGTGCCTCGATCGCGGTGAGGTGATCGACCACTGCTCCGACCGTAGTCGGGTCCGGAGCGACGTGAGGGCCATTCGCGTCCATCCGGCGGCCACTCCGGGATACCCAGCCTCCTAGGACGCTGTAGAGGTGGTGATCCCGCCGGTCGCGGGAGCGGGGGATTGCTGCTGCGGCCACCGGTGACCGAGGTCAGGGCGTCTCGACGACCTCCTGGCCCAGCGGCCAGAGCGCCGCCGGCACCAGCTTGAAGTTCGCCACGCCGAACGGGATGCCGATGATCGTGACGCAGAGGCCGACCCCGGCGACGATGTGGGACAGCGCCAGCCACCAGCCCGCCAGCAGCACCCACAGCACGTTCGCCAGGCCGGAGGCGACCCCGGCGCCCGGCTTGCCGACGAGGGTGCGGCCGAACGGCCACAGCGCGTACGAGGCCAGGCGCAGCGAGGCCACCCCGAACGGGATGGTGACCACCAGGGCGAAGCAGACCAGCGCGGCGATGCCGTAGCCGAGGGCCAGGACGAGGCCGCCACCGAAGACCAGCCAGAGCACGTTGAGCACGAAGCGGAGCACGGGTCCATGGTGGCCGCCGCGGGCAAGGCGGCGCGGGCCTGCCGTCCCTGCCCGGATCGGTGCGCTCGGAGCGGCGCTCGGCCGGTCAGCCTCCGGCCGGTTCTCCGGTCGCCGGGAGCAGTCGCCTGATCTCCGGGGCGGCCGGGTGGGCCGGCGCGACGGCGAGGAAACGCCGCAGCGTCCTCCCTGCCTCGGCGGGCTGGCTGGTCCGCTGGGCCAGTCCCAGCACCAGCAGGCCGTCGGGGGAGTCCGGCTCGCGGGCCAGGACGTCCCGGGCGGTTCGTTGCGCGCCGCCGCTGTCGCCGGCGCGGAGCAGGGCGAAGGCGAGTCGCAGCCGGACGGCGTCGTCGGGCCGGTCCCGCAACGCCTCCTGGTACATCTGCGCCGCGGCGTCGTACCGGTCCTGCGTCTCCAGGTCGTGCGCGAGCTGGAGGGCGACCGCGACCGGGTCGGCCGGTGCCGGCCGGGCGGGCGGGTCGAGCCGGTCGGCGACGACCGCGACGGACGCCACGAGCGCCAGCACCCCCACGGACGCGACCTGCCACGCCCGCCGTGCGCCCCGAGCGTCCGGCGTCCAGGGTGCGGTGGGCCGGGCCCGGGCGGTGCCGGGTCGCAGCGTCCGCCGGGCCGCGTAGCCGCCGGCCAGCAGGGCCAGCACGGGTACGCCCCAGAGCAGCAGCCCGACCCCGCGGGCCGGCGGATCGGTCAGCACGTCCGGGCCGTACCGCTGGACGAACCATTGCCGGATCTCGGCCCGGTCCCGTCCCTGGGCGAGCTGGTCCGCCACCACCTGCCGCATCGCCGCCGCGATCGGTGACCGGGAGTCCGCCACCGACTCACCCTGACAGGCCGGGCAGCGGAGTCCGGCGGACACCGCGCGTACCGGGTCGTGCCGGCCGCGGTCGCCCGCCGAGCGGGCCAGCCCCGCGCCGGCCGCGGCGGCCAGCGTGACGAGCACCAGCGCCACCAGGGCGCGTCGCCACCTCACCCGGCCAGCAGCGGCGCGATCCGCTGCTCCAGCCATTGCCGGGTCACCACGCCCTGCCGCCGGTCGACGAGCCGGCCGTCCCGGCCGACCACGAAGGTCTCGGGTACGCCCCGCACGCCCCACTGGACCGCCCGGGTGCCGTCGGGATCCGGCACCACGGTCAGCCCGGTCGCGCCGGTCTCGTCCAGCAGCGCCCGGACCGCCTCGGTGCCGTCGCGGATGTTCAGCCCGACCAGCCGCAGGCCGCGCGGGGACCAGCTGCGCTCGGCGTCCACCAGCAGCGGCAGTTCCTCGCGGCACGGCCCGCACCAGGAGGCGAACACGTTGACCAGCACCACCTGGCCCCGGGCGTCGGAGAGCGCGAACTGGCCGCCGTCCAGGGTGGTGCCGGACAGCGCCGGGGCGGGAGCGCCCGTCACCGTCGGAGCCTCCTCGGCGGCCGGCGTGGCGGGGGCACGCAGGCCGAGGGCGGCGAGGGTGCCGACGGCGACGGTGAGGGCGAGCACCGCCGCCGGACCGGTGCGCAGCCAGCCGGGACGCCGTAGGGTCGGGCGCCTCACGTCGCGGCTCCGGGACCGACGGCCGCCGGGGCGGGCCGCGGCCGGTCGGCGCGGGTGGCCGCGCGTGTTGGCGGGCGGGCGGCGGCGGCCGCGAGCAACCCTCCGCCGGCCGTCAGCGCACCGCCGGCCCAGAGCAGGCCGACGAGCGGGTTCACCGCGAGCCGCACGGTGGCGCTGCCGCCGTCCCCGCTGACGGCGATCAGCGTGACGTACGTGTCGCGCAGCAGGCCGGTGCCGATCGCCGGCACGGTGACGGCGACGTCCCGGGCGGGGTGGTAGCGCAGCGTCGGGGTGACGGACCTCGCGGCGCTGCCCGACGCGGTGAGCGCCAGCCGGGCCCGTACCGCCATGCTTCCGCCGCCGCCCGTCCGGTCCACCCCGACCAGGCGGACCGCGACGTCGCCCACCCGCAGGGTCTCGCCGACCCGCAGCGTCCGTTCGGCGTCCCGGCCGTACGCCGACGAGCCGGCGACGCCCACCGCGACCAGGGCGAGCCCGGCGTGCGCGACCAGGCCGGCCAGCCGGCCGGGTCGGCGGTGCGGGCCGGACCGGCGCAGCCGGTGGGCCAGGTCACCGGCCACCCCGGTGAGCACGAATCCCGCCGCGCCGAAGGCGGTGAGCGCGGCCGGGCCGGGCCGGCTGAGCAGGCCGACCAGAGCCACGGTGCCCAGGCCGGCGGCGGCGGGCACGGCGAGCCGGCGCAGCGCCGCCGACCGGTCGCGGACCCGCAGGGCCGGCGTCACGCCCATCACCAGCAGCAGCACCACCGCCAGGGGCACGGCGGTCCGCTGGTAGTAGGCCGGTCCGACCGAGGTGCGTGTCCCGTTCAGCGGGGCGGAGAGCAGCGGCAGGATCGTGCCGATCAGCACCACCGCGGCGATGGTCGCCAGCAGTACGCCGTGGACCAGCACGAGGGTGGGTCGGGAGAGCACCCGCGGGTGCCCGCGTGGGGCCGGTTCGGGGGCTCGACGGCCGGTCAGGACGGTCGACACCACCACCGCCAGCAGCACGAAGCCGAGCAGCATCGGGCCCAGCGGCGAGTCGGTGAAGGCGTGCACGCTGGTCACCGCGCCGGACCGGGTGAGGAAGGTGCCGAGCAGCACCAGCAGGAAGCTCGCGCAGGCGAGCGCGCTGTGCCAGGCGGCCCTGCCGCGGACCAGGGTGGTGTGCAGGAACGCGGTGGCGGTCAGCCAGGGCAGCAGGGAGGCGTTCTCCACCGGGTCCCAGGCCCAGTAGCCGCCCCAGCCCAGCACCGCGTACGACCACCAGGCGCCGAGGCCGATGCCGCCGGTCAGCGCCGCCCAGGCGACCAGGGCCCACGGGCGCGCCACCCGCACCCAGCCGGCCCCGTCCCGTCCCGCCAGCGGCGCGGCCAGCGCGAACGCGAAGGGTACGACCAGACCGAGGTAGCCGGCGTAGAGCAGCGGCGGGTGCACGCCCATGGCCGGGTGCTGCTGGAGCAGCGGGTTCGGTCCGGGGCCGTCGGCCGGGACCGGGCTCACCGGGCGGAACGGGTTCGCGGCGAAGGTGGACAGCGCGAAGAAGAAGAGCACGACCACGCTGACGACCGCCATCGCGTACGCGTGCAGCCGTGGCGGGTAGGCGCGCCGGGCCAGCAGCGCCGCGTACCCGCCGAGGACCAGCAGCCACAGCAGCAGCGAACCGTCCAGGGCCGACCACAGGCTGGTGAGCGTGTAGTGGAGCGGGACGTGCCGGCCCCCGTTCTCGGCCACGAACCGCACGCTGAAGTCGTGCCGCAGCAGCGCGGTCTCCAGCAGGGCGCAGGCCGTGCCGGCGGCGGCCAGGGTGGTGGCGGTGCCGAGCCGGGCGGTGCGGGCGGGCGCGCCGAACAGGGCCACCCGCAGCCAGAGCAGGGCGGTCAGGGTCGCGCAGGCCAGCCCGGCGGCGAGGCTGGCGGTGCCGAGGTCACCCAGCATCGACCGGAACCACGGGGGAGGACGGCCGGTATTCGTTGCCGTGCCGGACCAGCACGTGGTCGGAGCGGAACACGCCGTCGGACGACAGTCGGCCCTCGACGACCGCCCCCGTGCCTTCCCGGAACGTCTCCGGGGGTGCGCCGCGCTGCTCGACGGTGATCTCGTGACCCCCCTCGGCGAGGCGGAACACGACCAGGTCGCCGTCGTGGCGCAGCGATCCCGGCACCACCTCGCCGCCGAGGCGGATTCGCTGGTGCGCGACGTCGGAATCGTCGAGCAGTTCGGCCGGCGTCCGGTAGTAGGTGACGGTGTCGCGGAGCGCGCTGGTGACCAGCAGCCCGACGGCGGCGAGCAGCACCGCGACGAGGGCGATCCGGCCCGACCGGCGGCGCATCACCCGACCCGCACCGGCGTGCGTTCGGTGGCGGGGGAGGGCTCGGCGGCCAGGCGGCGCTCCAGGCGGACCACCCGGTGCAGCAGGAGGCAGAAGGCGGCGAGGGTCGCGGCAGCCACGGCGAGGAGCAGCGCGGTGGCCATCCGGGGGTCGATGGGTGGGCGGTGCGGGGCGAGGATCGTCGCCTGCTGGTGCAGCGAGCGCCACCAGACGACGGAGAAGTGCACCACGGGGACGAGGAGGAACCCGGCGACGCCGACGACGGCGGCGGGCTTCGCCACCCGGTGGTCGCCGCCGTCGCGTGCTCCCGAACGCTCGGCGAGCGCCCGGCGCAGGGCGAGGTAGCCGACGTAGGCGAGCAGCAGCAGGGCGGTGCTGACCAGCCGGGGGTCCCAGGCCCACCAGGTGCCCCAGACCAGGTGTCCCCAGAGGGATCCGGTGGCGATGGCGGCGGTGGTGAGCGCCACCCCGAGCTCCGCCGCCGCCCGGGCGAACCGGTCCCAGCGCAGGTCGCCGCCGATCAGGTACGCCCCGCTGGCCGCGAGGACGACCGCGAACGCGGCGTACGCCACCCAGGCGGCGGGGACGTGCAGGTACATCAGTCGTTGCGCGTCGCCCTGCAGCTCGTCGGGCGGAGCGAGCCAGGTGCCGGCCAGCGTGGCCGCCGCGGCGAGCCCGCCGGCGACCCAGGCCATGGTCCGACGCGCGGCGGCCGCTCTGGCGGTGTCCGTGACCAGGTCCACCGTGGAGGCTTGCATGATCTCCCTGTCCGCGTCGCTGGGCGCTTGGCCGAAGGTGGGGAATGGAAACCACCATAAGGCGCTCACTGTCCGATATGCCTTCGTTCCCGGTAAAAGGTATGGCGGCGGCGAAGCAGGACTAAGGTCTCGTCCGGTGGAGACGACAGCGGAGCGCACCCCGCGGCCGGGCCGGCGACAGTGCCGACCCCGGCCGGTGCTGCCGCTGCTGTCCGGCCTGCTGCTGCTCGCCGGCTGCTCCGGGGGCAGCCCGTCGGCGTTGAACCCCGCGGGGACCGGGGCGGCGCGGGTCAGCGGCCTCTGGTGGCTGTTGTTCTGGATCTCCGTGGCGGTGTTCGCCGAGGTCATGGCGCTGCTCGCCTGGGCGCTCGTGTTCCGGCGGGGCGCCGCCCGGGTACGCCACGGCCAGCCGCTGCGCTTCGTCACGATCGCCGGGGCCGGGCTGCCGTTCGTCATCCTCGTGGCCGTCTACGGGGTCGGCCTGCGGGACCTCGCCGCGCTCGGCGCCGGCCCCGGCCGGGACGCGCTGACCGTGGAGGTCACCGGCCACAAGTGGTGGTGGGAGGTGCGGTACGCGGGCGCCGCCGGCGCCACCGCCAACGAGATCCACATTCCGGTGGGGGAGCGGGTCAGGGTACGCCTACGCACCGACGACGTGCTGCACAGCTTCTGGGTGCCGCAGCTGATGCCGAAGACGGACCTGATCGCGGGCGAGACCCGCGAGACCTGGCTGGAGGCCCGGCGGAACGGCAGCTACCGCGGCCAGTGCGCCGAGTACTGCGGCACCCAGCACGCCCACATGGCGTTCCTGGTGGTGGCGGAGCCCCGCGCCGACTTCGACGCCTGGCTGGCCCGGTTGGACGCCCCGGCCCGCGAGCCGCGGACCGAGGCCGAACGGCGCGGTCAGCAGACGTTCGTGCAGGGCACCTGTGCCGCCTGCCACGCCGTACGGGGCACCGGCGCCCAGGGGCAGGTGGGGCCCGACCTGTCGAACGTGGGCTCCCGGTGGAGCATCGGCGCCGGCGCGGTGCCCAACGACGCCGGGCACCTCGGCGGCTGGATCGCCAACTCCCAGACCGTCAAGCCCGGCAACGCCATGCCCCCACAGCCGGTCGACGCCGCCCGGCTGCCCGACCTCATCGCCTACCTGCGGTCGCTGGAGTAGGTGCCACCATGTCCACGACCACCAGCACCCCGTCCGGCGTCGGCCGCGACACCCTGGCCCGGCTGACCGAACACTGGGCCGAGCCCCGCTCGCTGCGCGCCTGGTTCACCACCGTCGACCACAAGAAGATCGGCCGACGTTACCTGGTCACCGCCGCGTTCTTCTTCTTCCTCGCCGGGCTCAGCGCCCTGGTGATGCGTACCCAGCTCGCCCGGCCCGAGTCCGGCGTCGTCTCGCCGCAGGAGTACAACCAGCTCTTCACGATGCACGGCACGGCGATGATCTTCCTGTTCGCCACGCCCATGCTGTTCGGCTTCGGCAACTTCCTCGTGCCGTTGATGATCGGCTCCCGGGACATGGCCTTCCCGCGGCTGAACGCCTTCGGCTACTGGGTGTTCCTCTTCGCCGGGCTGTTCATGTGGGTGAGCCTGCCGTTCGGGGCGGCGCCGAACAACGGCTGGTTCGCGTACGCGCCACTCAACCAGGAGCAGCACAATCCCGGCCTGCACATGGACGTCTACGCGCTGGGCCTGCTCTTCCTGGGCATCTCCACCACCGCCGCCTCGATCAACTTCATCGTCACCGCGCTGAAGCTGCGCGCGCCGGGGATGTCGCTCAACCGGGTGCCGTTGTTCGTGTGGGCGATCGTGGCCACCGCGTTCATGGTGATCTTCGCGTTGCCGGCGTTGAACGCGGACAACGCGATGCTCTTCCTCGACCGCCGGTTCGGCACCCACTTCTTCGACCCGGCCGGCGGCGGGAACGTGCTGCTCTGGCAGCACCTGTTCTGGATCTTCGGGCACCCCGACGTGTACATCATCGTGCTGCCCGCGCTGGGCATCGTCTCCGCGGTGCTGCCCGCCTTCACCCGCCGCGGCGTGGTCGGCTATGCGCTGATCGTGCTCTCCATCGTGGCGATCGCGATCATCTCCTTCGGGGTCTGGGTGCACCACATGTTCGCCACCGGGCTGCCACAGCTGTCGTACAGCTTCTTCAGCGCGGCCAGCACCGTCATCACCATCCCGTCCGGGATCCAGATCTTCGCCTGGCTGGCCACCATGCTGCTCGGCCGGCTGGTGCTGCGGGTGCCGCTGCTGTTCGTCATCGGGTTCGTGGTGACCTTCGTGCTCGGCGGCTTCACCGGCGCGATGTTCGCGCTGACCGCGTTCGACCAGCAGGTCACGGACTCGTACTTCGTGGTGGCGCACTTCCACTACGTGCTGATCGGCGGGGCGGTCTTCCCGATGCTCGCGGGCATCTACTACTGGCTGCCGAAGATCACCGGCCGGATGTACCACGAGGGGCTCGGGCGGTGGGCGTTCTGGCTGGTCTTCACCGGCATGCACGTCACGTTCTTCCCCATGCACCTCACCGGCCTGTTCGGCCTGCCCCGGCGCGTCTACACCTACCGCAGCGAGCCGGGCTGGGACGGATGGAACCTGGTCAGCACCGTCGGGTCGTACCTGCTGGCGGTCGGGCTGCTGCTGGTGCTCGTCGGCGTGCTGCACGCGGTGCGGCGGGGCCGGCCGGCGCCGGCGGACCCGTGGGAGGGCGACAGCCTGGAATGGGCGACGGCGTCGCCACCCGAGCCGTACAACTTCCCGGTCATTCCGCGCGTGCACAGCCTGCATCCCACCTGGGACGAGCGGACCGCCGAGTCGACCACCACCGGCGCGACGGAGGACCGCATCCTCAGCGAGGGCCGCCGCACCCTGTTCACCAGCGAGCTCGACGCGCGCCCCGAGCGGGCGGTGGAGATGCCGGAACCGTCGGTCAAGCCGCTCGTGCTCGCCGGCGCGCTGCTGGTCTTCTTCACCGCCCTGCTGCTCGGCGCGTACCCGATCGCGATCCTCGCCGTGCTGGCGGTGGCGGCGACGATCGCGGCCTGGCTCTGGCCGCCGCGACGACCCGACGAGGAACTCGGGGTCGCGTCATGACCGACCGGGGTGGGGTGGTGGCCGCGGCCACCGGCGTCGCGGCGCTGACCACGGAGGAGCCGGTCGGCCGGCCGACCGGCTGGTGGGGCATGGTCATGTTCGTGGCCACCGAGGCCACCCTCTTCGCCTGCCTGCTGGGCAGCTACTACTACCTGCGCTTCCAGCACGGCCCCACCTGGCCACCGGCCGGCATCGACAAGCCCA
This sequence comes from Micromonospora sp. NPDC048930, assembly GCF_043197935.1. NCBI lineage: Bacteria > Bacillati > Actinomycetota > Actinomycetes > Micromonosporales > Micromonosporaceae > Micromonospora > Micromonospora sp. NPDC048930. The sequence continues at coordinate 150,783 of NZ_JBICUB010000001.1, read as the reverse complement.
AGCTGCTCATCCCGCTGGTGATGACCGCGGTGCTGGTGCCCAGCAGCCTGCCGGTGGTCTGGGCCGAGCACGGCATCCGGCGGGGCCGGCGCTGGCGGCTGCGGGCCGGCCTCGCCGCGACCCTGCTGCTCGGGCTGGCCTTCCTGGCCCTGCTGGCCGTCGAGTACGCCGAGGACCTGAAGCACTACACCATGACCACCGACGTCTACGGCTCGCTGTTCTACCTGATCACCGGCTTCCACGGGCTGCACGTGCTGGTCGGGTTGACGATGATCGGGTGGCTGCTCGCCGCCTCCCTGCGCGGCGGCAGCTTCGGGGCCCACCGCCACGAACGGGTCCGCAACGCCGCCATCTACTGGCACTTCGTGGACGCGGTGTGGGTCGCCATCCTGTTCACCATCTACCTGTCTCCGCGGCTGTGATGACCACGCGACCCGGCCCACGCGTCCGCCTGACCGGCGGGCTGCTGCTCTGGTACGGCGTGCTCGGCGGGGCCGTCGCCTGGGGCGCGCATCTGCTCGTCGCCTGGCCGCTGGACGAGCTGACCTGCGCCGCGGGCCGCGAGCGCGTCGCCGCCGTGCCGCTCTGGCTGGCCGTGTGGCTCGCGGTGGTGATCCCGGGCCTGATCACCATCGGATCGCTCCTGGTGGCCACGCTGGTGTGGCGGCGGACCACGCAGGCGTCGTCGGCCGGCGCCGAGGACCGGGCCGTCGACCGGTCCCGGCTGCTCGCCGTGGTGGGCGTCTGGGCGAACCTGCTGTTCCTGACGATCATCGTGCTCGGCGGGGTCGCGGTGCTGGTGTTTCCGCCATGTCAGGGCTGAGCGTCTACCGGGCCCACGGGGCCGGCCAGGGCGACGTGGCCGAAGGGCTGCTGAGCATGCTGGCCGTCGCCGTGCTCTGCCTGCTCGCGGCCGGCTACGGCCGGGGCGTGCAGGAGCTGTGGGCGCGCCGTGGCCGGGGCCGGGTCGTCCCGGGCTGGCGGGTGGCGGCGTTCGGCGGCGGGCTGTTCGTGGTGCTGGCGGCCGACCGGGACCCGGTGCACCGGCTGGCGGAGTCCTCCTTCGCCGGGCACATGGCCCAGCACATGCTCCTGCTGCTGGTGGCCGGCCCGCTGCTCGCGGCCGGCGCGGCGGGGCTGCCGCTGACCCTGGCCGCGCCCCGGCCGCTGCGTCGGCTGTTGGCCCGCTGGCGGGCCACGGCGCCGGTGCGCCGGCTGCGCCGGCCGGCCGGGTACGCCCTGCTCGCCGGGGCGGCGCAGGTCCTCGTCCTCTGGCTGTGGCACCTGCCGGGCCCGTACGTCGCCGCCGTGGACCGTCCGGTCCTGCACGCCGTCGAGCATCTGAGCCTGGTGGCGGCAGCCTGGCTGCTCTGGGCGCCGGTGCTGGGTGCGGCGCGCCATCGGACGCCCGCGCCGGTGTCGCTGCTGCTGCTGGTCGGCACCATGCTGCCCGCCGCCGCCCTCGGCGCGGTCCTCACCTTCGCCCCCGAGCCCGTCTACCCGGCCCGTGTGCTCGGCCCCGACCCGCTGGCCGACCAGCAGCTCGCCGGGCTGCTGATGTGGGCGCCGATGGACCTGGTGGTGCTCATAGCGGCGCTGGCGGTGTTCCTGAGCTGGCTGCTGCGGCTGGACCGGGCGAGGCCGGACCTCCCGGCCGATGCTGGACCGAGCCGGCACCCCGCAGCGCCGGCGACCGGCACCGCAACGGAAGGAGTCGCGCCATGAGCCGTCGCCTCTGGCTGCTGGGCGCCGTACTGGCGGCGCTACCGGTCGTCGGCTGCTCGTCGACGTCGCCCCCACCGCCGCCGGAGTCCCGCGCCGGTCGGCCCGACCGGGGTGCGAAGCTGATCGCCCAGTACGGGTGCGGCTCGTGCCACACCATCCCCGGCGTCGACCGGGCCGGCGGACTGGTCGGCCCGCCGCTGACCCGCTTCGGCGCCCGGTCCTACATCGCCGGTGAGCTGCCCAACAACGCGGACAACCTGCAACGGTGGATCACCGACCCGCAGGCCGTCGAGCCGGGCACCGCGATGCCGCGCCTGGGCGTCAGCGCGATCGACGCGCAGGACATCGCCGCGTACCTCTACACGCTGGACTGACGGATGCGGCGACCACGAGCGGTGACACTGCCCGCCCGGCACCCGCGCCGGGCGTTCGCGGTCGGGTCCGTGCTGGCGCTCGCCATGGGCCCGGTGGCATTCGCGCCCGCGCCCGATCCCCCGCCGACCCCGGCCGCCACCACCCCCGCCGGCGACCGCGGCACCCAGCTCTACCTGGAGCAGTGCGCGAGTTGCCACGGCGTGCAGGGGCGGGGGTCGCAGCAGGGACCGTCCCTGGTCGGCGTCGGACCCGCCGCGGTGGACTTCCAGCTGTCCACCGGCCGGATGCCGGTGTCGCGGGAAGTCCCCCAGGCCCGGCGCCGCGAACCCGTCTTCTCCGCCGACGACATCGCGGCGCTGGTCGGCCACGTGGCCAGCTTCGGCGGTGGCGGCCCGCAGATCCCCCGGGTCGCCCCGGGCGACGTGGTCTCCGGCCGGGAACTCTTCGCCGCGAACTGCGCGCCCTGTCACGGGGCGACCGGCGCGGGGGCCGTGCTCACCAACGGCTGGAGCGCGCCACCGCTGTACGACGCCTCGGCCACCCAGGTCGCCGAGGCGGTCCGGGTCGGGCCCGGACTGATGCCGGCCTTCCCCGGCCAGGTGCTCACCGACCAGCAGGTCGACGACCTGACCAGCTACGTGCGGCAGTTGCGTACCGAGCGACTGGACCGGGGCGGCAACCCGCTCGGCCGGCTGGGCCCGCTGGCCGAGGGGGTGGTCGCCTGGCTGGCGGTGCTCGGCCTGCTGGTGGCCGGCGTGCGTTGGTTGGGCCGGAGGGCGGCGGAGTGAGGCACCCGATCCCGTCGCCGGCCGAGCGGTCCGCGAGCCGCCGGATCGTCGGCGCGTTCCTGGTGAGCGCCGCCGGAGCGGTCGGCTTCGCGGTGACGTACGGGCTGGGCGGCGACACCCGGTGGGAGGGCGGGTGCCTGGCGGTCGCCTTCGCCGGTCTGGCGGTGGGGCTCGCGGTCTGGGCCCGGCGGCTGGTGCCGGTCGGCGGGTACGTCGAGGAGCACGAGGGCTTCCCCCCGCCCCCGGCCGAGCAGGCGATGACGGCTGCGGAGTTCCGGGCGCCGGACAGCCCCACGCGCCGGTACGGCCTGCTCGCGGCGCTCGGGTTCGCACTGACCGCGCTCGGCGTCGCCGCGCTGTTCCCGCTGCGCTCGCTGCTCCCGTGGGACCGGATGCGGCCCGCCCAGGCGCTGAAGGACACCCCGTGGGGGCCCGGCGTCCGGCTGGTCGACGACGCGGGACGGCCGTTGCGACCGGACGACGTGCCCGCCGAGACGATGGTCGCGGTCTTCCCGGAGGGAAACCCCGACGCCGGCGACGCCCCCGCGTTCGCGCTCCGGCTCAACCCCGAACGCTTCTCCCGCCCGCCCGCCGGCGGCCACCTGGGCGGACTGGCCGTCTGGTCGCTGCTCTGCACCCATGCCGGCTGCCCGGTGCGGCTCTACCTGAAAGGCACCGGCCGGGTGCTCTGCCCCTGCCACCAGTCGTCGTTCGACCTGCTGGCCGGTGCCCGGCCGATCGCGGGTCCCGCGGCACGGCCGCTGCCGGGCCTGCCGATCGAGGTCGGCCCGGACGGCTTCCTCCGGGCCACCGGCGACTTCACCGCGCCGCCCGGCGCCGGATTCTGGAGCCGACCATGATCATCGACCGGCTGGCCCGCGCGCTGGACGACCGGCTCCGGCTCTCCCCGATCACCCGCCGGGCGCTGGCGAAGGTCTTCCCCGACCACTGGGCGTTCATGCTCGGCGAGATCGCGCTCTACTCGTTCGTCGCGCTGATCCTCACCGGGGTCTACCTCACCTTCTTCTTCGACGCCAGCTCCGCCGACCGGGTCTACCAGGGCGCGTACGCCCCGCTGGACGGCAGCACCACCTCCGCCGCGTACGCCTCCGTGGTGCGGCTGAGCTGGGACGTGCGCGCCGGGCTGCTGATCCGGCAGACCCACCACTGGGCCTCCCTGGTCTTCCTCGCCGCGATCGTGCTGCACCTGTGCCGGATCTTCTTCACCGGGGCGTTCCGGAAGCCGCGCGAAGTCAACTGGCTGATCGGCGTGACCATGCTGACCCTCGCCCTGGCCAACGGTTTCACCGGCTACTCCATGCCCGACGACCTGCTGTCCGGAATGGGGCTGCGGATCATCACCTCGGTGGTGGAGTCCGTCCCCCTGGTCGGGACCTGGCTGGCCGCCCTGGCCCTGGGCGGCGAGTTCCCCTCCGACGAGATGATCCCGCGGATGTTCATCAGCCACGTGCTGCTCGTGCCGGCCCTCCTGGTCGCCCTCATCTCCCTGCACCTGGGCATCCTGGTACGCCAGAAACACACCCAGTTCCCGGGCCCGGGCCGGACCGAGCACAACGTGGTCGGATCCCGCTTCTGGCCGGGCTACACCCTGCGTACGCTCGCTCTCTTCGCCTGGGTTCTGGCGGTGCTGTTCGCCCTCGGCGGCCTGGCCCAGATCAATCCGGTGTGGCTCTACGGCCCGTTCGAGCCGGCCCAGTCCACCTCACCGGCGCAGCCCGACTGGTACGTCGCCTGGGGTGACGGCGCGCTGCGCCTCTTCCCGCCCTGGGAGTTCCGCATCGCCGGCTACCTGGTGCCGGCGCCGTTCTTCCCCGGCGTCGTGCTCGGCGGGCTGACCTTCGGCGCCCTCTACCTCTGGCCGTTCGCCGAACGGCTGTGGCACCGGGACCGCCGCCAGCACCACCTGCTGGACCGGCCCCGGGAGCACCCCGTCCGGGTCGGTGTCGGCGTGGCCGCGCTGACCTTCTTCGCGGTGCTCGTGGTGGCCGCCGGCGACGACATTCTCGCCCGGCTGCTCGGGGTGCCGGTCTACGACCTGCTGTCGCTGTTCCGGGTGCTGGTGCTCGTCCTGCCGATCCTGACCGGCGCGGCCGCGTTCCTGACCGCGCGGGCCCTGCGTCGCGGCGACGCGACCTCGCTCGGCGACCTCACTCGGGCCGATCTGCGTCGTGCCGGCCATCCGTCGCCCCGACCCCCTGCGGACGACGACGGAGCCGAGACCCTGGCCCCGGACCGGCCGGGGGAGCGGATCGAGCTGTGGCCGGAGGGGGAGGTGTGGCGGTGGCGCTACCGGGACGAGGCCCGGCGGCTGGTGCTCACCGGCAACCGGGTCGCGGTGTCGCAGGAGGAGGCGGTCGAGGCCGCCCGGCTGGCGTACCCGGGCGTGGACCGGGTGGTGGTGCCGGGGCCGCCCCCGCCATCTCCGCCCGGTCCGCTCCGGGCGGCCCTGCGCCGGTGGGGGCGTGCCGCGGCTGCCGGCTCGTTGCTCGCGGCGGCGCTGCTCGAGCGCAGGCGGGACCGCCGCCGGCGGCGGGACAGCGACGATGATCCTCCGGTGGAACAGGCGGACGCCGCCGCGGAGGGTGGTGAAGCGTGACGGCCTACGGCTCGGCCGGGGACCGGTCGTCCGCCGATTGTGGGCTCCGCACGGGCTGGACGGCCGCGCGTCGGGCGGTTTTCCGCCGCCAGGGAGTCGCCAGCAGCAGGACGGCCAGGACGACGGCGGCGCCGGCGCCGAGAGCGGTTCGGGAGGAGAGCGCGGACGAACCGGCGTCCTGACCGTTGTGCTCGCTCTTGACCTGAGCAATGGGACGGTCCTGCTTCTTCTGCTCGTCGGGGGTGACCAGGCGGCCGACCGACGCGCCGGGGGAGAGCGCGAAGCCCCAGTCCAGCAGGGCTGCCGCCTCGCCCAGGCTGCCCAGTGGCGCGGTCTCCGCGCCGAGCAGGGTCACGGCGAGCCGTCGGCCGTTACGTTCGGCCACCCCCACGTACGTCTGTCGCGCCAGGTCGGTGAAGCCGGTCTTCCCGCCGAGCGTCCCGGGGTAGTGGTCCAGCAGGGTGTTGTCGTGGGTGATGGCGAAGCCGGGCCGTCCCGACTCGGCCGGGATCTGCGCGACCCGGGTGGCGATGTACCGCCGGAAGTCGGCGCGGGCGTAGGTGGCGCGCGCGATCAGCGCCAGGTCGTACGCGCTGGTGTACTGGCCGGGGCCGTCCAGGCCGGACGGTGTCGCCGCGTGGGTCTGGTTCGCACCCAGCCGGTGTGCCTCGTCGTTCATCGCCTGCACGCCGCCCTGCCGCCCGGCGGCGCCGCCGCCGACGCGGGCCAGCACGTTGGCCGCGTCGTTCCCCGATTTGAGGAGCAGCCCCAGCCACAGGCTCTCGACCGAGTAGCGGCCGCCCGGGACCACCCCCATCAGCGAACTGGCCGGGTCGAGATCCTGCAGGTCGGCCCGGGTCACCTCGACCACCTGTGCCGGGTCCAGGTGGGGCATGAGGGCCGCGGCCAGCAGCATCTTCTGCACGCTGGCCGGCGTGCGGCGCTCGTGCGGGCCGCAGCCGCCCAGTACCGCGCCGCTGTCGAGGTCGGCCACGACCCAGGAGGTGGCGGTCACCGCCGGCGCCGTCGGCGCACCCGGGGGAATGGCCAGCCCCGCTGTGGCCAGCGCGTCGCCGCCGACGGCCAGGTCGGCGGGACTGACCGGGGGCGGCGCCGGCGCGGCCGGTGGGGCCACCGGCGGTTTCACGGCCGGGCAGGGCAAGAACGGCGCGGCGGCCGCCCGTGCCGGTGACCCGGTGACCAGGGCGGGCGTGCTCAGCACGACGCTGAGCGCTACGGCGGAAATGCGATTGACGGTCACGCTAAAGCACCGTAATCGCCGACCGGGCGGCCGCGGCCCGAATGCAGAAAGTGGGCCCGGGGCGGCGGGGATTCCGGCCCGGCATTGGCCGTGCTCGTTCGATCGCGCTGTCCTGTTTCGCGGCGATACCGGTCCACGTGGTTCCGGGCGGGGCTGCGGATGTTTCCGGCAGACCGGCACGGCGGGGCCCGGTCGGACCCGATCCGGGTCACCGGGAGTGGTCTGTGGCTGCGGGGACGACCGCGCCGCAAGCGGATACGGCGGGCGCAGCCGGGTCGGGACGGGACGGGCGAGCAGTGGACCGCGCTTTCCGTCGGAACACTCGCGAACAGAAATCTCCCGCCGGTTCGTGCCGTCGCGCCAATTCCTGGGAAATGTTGCCCGTGAGCGGTCCCGAGGATCCGGAGAAATCGCGTCGGAGCTCGCTCGCGCCGAGAGAATGTGGGCCTGGGGAAGGCATGAACGGGGGGACGAAACATGGAGCTGAGGCGGCGATTGAGGCTGCTGTCGGTGACCGTCGCGGCGACGCCGTTGGTCCTCGTCGGGTGCACCGCCGACCACCTGCCGGGCGTCCGGCAGGCGAACGCGGCACCGCCGCAGCTGACGGTGACGCCCGGCGACCGGTCGCGGGACGTGCCGATCAGCGCCGAGGTGGGGACCGCCGTCACGGGCGGGAAGATCACCGCGGTGCGGCTGACGGACGACAAGGGTGCCCAGGTGCCCGCCGAGCCGCGGGAGGACGGGTCGAGCTGGGTGCCGACGCGTCCGTTGCAGAATTCGCGGACCTACACGGCGGAGGTGACCGCGACCGGGGACCGCGGGCGGACGACCACGCGGAAGACGACGTTCACGACGATGGCCAGATCGGACAAGCCGACGATCACCAGCGTCCTGAACGTCGACGGCAATCAGACGTACGGAACGGCGATGCCGGTGGTGGTCACCTTCGACCCGCCAATTCCGAAAGAGGCCCGGGCGGACGTGCAGCGCCGGCTGTTCGTGAAGACGGATCCGCCGCAGCCGGGCACCTGGTCGTGGGTGGCGGACGGCAAGCAGGTCGAGTACCGGGCGCCCGACTTCTGGAAGCCCGGCACGAGGATCAGCGTGCGCAGCGCGCTCGAGGGGCTGCCGATCGGCAAGGACGCCTTCGGCGACGTGGACCGCGCGGCGTCGGCGAAGGTCGGCCGGCAGGTGTCGCTGGACATCGACAACGCCACCAAGCAGATGTCGGTCTACCGGGACGGCAAGCTGCTGCGGAAGATCCCGGTGAGCCTCGGTAAGCCGAGCACGCCGACCTCGAGCGGATCCATGGTGATCATGCAGAAGTTCGAGTACACGACGTTCGACACCCGGGGCGACCCGATGGGCGGCTACGTGGTGGACGTGGAGGACGCCCAGCGGCTCACCAACGGCGGCGAGTTCATCCACGCGGCGCCGTGGTCGGAGGGGGATCAGGGCAACACCAACGTCTCGCACGGCTGCACCAACGTCTCCAACGCCAACGCCGACTGGTTGATGGGCATCACGCAGGTCGGTGACCTGGTGACGGTCAAGGGCACCGAGGTGACGCTGGATCAGGGCAACGGCTGGACCGCCTGGAACGTCGGGTGGGACGAGTTCGCCAAGGGCAGCGCGCTGCCCGTACCGGCCGGGCTGAAGCCCACGGTCACGGCCACGCCACATCCGGGCGTGGAGGCCGGCGGCTCCGCACCCGCACCCGCCCGCTCCCGCAGCGGGGGCTGACACACCCGTCACACGACGGCGCCACGGTCCGCGATCCGGATGCTCCGGTCGCCGGCCGTGGCGCTCGTCGTGGCTGACCGCGCTGTCGTGGTGGGCGGCCCCGCCGGCATCGGTGACGGCTTGGCAGCGCCTGGACCGTACGGGGCCAGCGCACGCCCCACCTACGCACCGCCCGAACGGTGCCCGTCCCGCCGGCCGCCTGCCGGAGTCGGGCTGCCGGTCCCGGCGGCGGCCCGGATGCCGGTGAGGAGCAGCCGCAGGCCGTGGTCGAAGTGTTCCTCGTGATGCGGGGCTGGCACGTGCGCGAGCGCCGCGTGCAGGTGCGGGTGGCGCCGCGGATCGACAGCCCGGACGAGACGCGTCGTGGCGGGCGCGCCCTCGTCGGGCAGGCGGGCGGCGAGCTGTTCCTCGGCGGCATGGCCCACCACGTAGTACGTGATGGCGTCGGCGGTCCATGCCGCGTCGCGGCTGGACATCCCGGCGTCGTGAAGTGCGGCGATCATGGCTTCGCCGTAGTCGAGTGCGTTGGGCAGGGGGAAGAAGAGGCTGGCGAACAGGCGTGCGCCGTCGCGACGCGCCAGCAGTGCGCGGCGTAGGCGGCGGGCGAGGTCGGTGACCCGCTCGTGCCATGGCGTGTCCGGGTCGAGATCGTCGACAATCCCGGCGAGCATGGCGTCGGCCATCGCCTCCAGCAGGGCCTGCTTGCTGCGGAAGTGCCAGTAGGTGGCGCCGTTCTGCACGCCGAGCTCGGCCGACAGCCGGCGCATCGTCAGCTGTTCCAGCCCGACCTGGTCGAGTACTTCGAGCGCCGTGCGCAGCACCTGCTCCTGGCTCAGCCGCATCTGCCCTGCCTCACAAACGGTTTGACGACGTACTCCAGTATGCCGCAAACTTCAACGGCGTTGAACTTCAACATCGTTGAGGTTCGGTGATCGACGGAAGGGAGGGTGCTGATGCTGCCGAGGAACACCGCCTGAGACGCGACGCCGCTGCCCGCCGACCCGGGCGGGCGGCCCGCCGCCGGATCCGATCACCGTGAAGGAACGAACGATGCGCAAGGTCAACTTTTCGGATGCCGGCCTGGAGGTCGTCGACGCACCTGACCCGGTCGTGATGCCGGGGCGTCTGCTGGTACGCACGCAGGCCGTCGGTGTCGGGGTCGGGCTGCTCCGCCTGCTGGCAGCCGCCGGCGGGAGAGCCGAGCCGGTGCGCCCGGGTGGTGAGATCGTCGGAACCGTCGTCGCGGTCGGCGCTGGCGTGTCCGGGTTCCAGGTGGGCGACCGGGTCGGCGGGGTCGTGTTCGAGGACGCGTACGCCGACCTCGTGCTCACCGACCCGCGGCTGGTGGCCCGCGTACCGCGTGAGGTCGAGGCCACGGCTGCCGTATGTCTGGTCCGCGGCGGCCTGATCGCACTGAGCGCCCTACGGGCGGGACGGTTCGCGCCCGGCGAGTCGATCCTGGTCACCGCCGCTGCCAGCGGCACTGGGCACCTGGCGGTGCAACTGGGCAGGGCGCTGGGCGCGGCGCGGGTGGTCGCCGCGGTTGGCTCGCCGGACAAGGCGGCGTTCGCGCGCGACTGCGGCGCGGACGGGGTCGTCACCTACGCCGAACCGTCCTGGGGTGAGCCGGTCGATCTCGTCCTGGACGCGGCCGGCGGCGACCTCGTGCCACGGGGCGTGGACACGTTGGCGCCGTTCGGCAGGATGGTCGCGTTCAGCGCCGGCGGCGGGACCGTGGACGTGGCCAGCCTGCTCGGTGGCATGAAGAGCGTGATCGGCTTCACGATCGGCACGCTCAACCGAACCCGACCCGACCTGGTCGACCAGCACCGCGCCGAACTGTGGGAGCTGCTGGCCGGCGGCGCCCTCCATCCCCGACGTGTCGAGTTCGGGCTCGACGAGATTGCCGCCGCCGTCGCGCTGGTGGCGTCGCGCGGGAACCTGGGCCGGGTCGTGGTGACGACCGGCGACCACCCCACCGCGCAGACCGTCCGACAGACAGGAGAGAGACCATGAATGTCGTGGTCTCCGGGGCCGGTGTCGCCGGGGCTGACCGCCTGTTGGTTGACCCGTCACGGGTTCGACGTGACCGTCGCGCCCGGTGTCCCCACGCCGCGACGGGCGGGGACACCGGGCGTCGGCTGGTCGTCAGGTCTGGTTGCCGGGCACGTTCTTGTAGTCCTGCGGGCTGACCCCCTTCGGGCGCGGGTCCTTCTGGGTCTGGCCGCCGCCCTGGTTGGCGTTGGCCGACCCGCCGAGAGCCTGGATCATCTCGCCCTTGTTCATCTGGTCGACGTTGCGGATTCCGGCGCGCTCCGCCTGCTTGCGCAGCTCTCCGGTCTTCATCTGGCCGGGATCGCGGGCCATCGTTCCTCCTTCGGTCAGCGGGCGAACCACGGACTCCGGTCGGTGCGCCGGTGACGGCGTCTGGGCCGTTTCGCCGCTGTCGTCCGTCTCCGTGGCTGCCGGTTACCGGTCCCGGCCCGCTTACCCGACGGCGGCCGGCAGCAACGTCGGAGGGTGTTGGGGATCAGCGACCCGGTCGTCCCGGCGGCGAGCTCGTGGTCAGCGCCCGGACCGGCGCGCCGCCGGCAGCACCAGCGGGGTGCCGGTCTCCGGATCCTCGAGGACCCGGCAGGGCAGGCCGAACACCTCCTCGACCAGCTCGGCGGTGACGATCCGGCGGGGGTCCCCGGCGGCCACCACCCGCCCGTCCCGCATCGCCACCAGGTGGGTGGCGTACCGGGCGGCCTGGTGCAGGTCGTGCAGGACCGCGACCAGGGTGCGCCCCTGCTCCTCGTGCAGCCGGGCGCAGAGGTCGAGCACCTCGACCTGGTGGGCGATGTCCAGGTACGTGGTCGGCTCGTCCAGCAGCAGCAGCGGGGTCCGCTGGGCCAGCGCCATGGCGATCCAGACCCGCTGCCGCTGCCCGCCGGAGAGCTCGTCGACGAGCCGGTCGGCCAGCTCGGCGACCCCGGTGTCGGCCATCGCCCCGGCCACCACCCGCTCGTCCTCGCGGGACCACTGCCGCAGCAGCCCCTGGTGCGGGTAGCGGCCCCGGGCGACCAGTTCGGCCACGGTGATGCCGTCCGGCGCGACGGCCGACTGCGGGAGCAGCCCGAGGGTACGGGCGACGTGCCGGGCCGGGCGGCGGTGGATGTCGGCGCCGTCGAGCAGCACCGTGCCTCGGGTGGGTCGCAGCAGCCGGGCCAGCGCGCGCAGCAAAGTGGACTTGCCGCACGCGTTCGGGCCGATGATCACCGTGAACGAGCCGTCCGGGACGGCCACGGTGAGGTCCTCGGCGACGGTCCGCCGGTCGTACGCGAGGGTCAGCGTGTCGCCGACCAGCCGGGCGGTGTCGGGTGCCATGGGCGGTGCTCCTGTCGTGGACGGGCCGGTCATCGGCGGCCGCCGCGTTCGCCGGCCAGCAGCCAGGCCAGGTAGCCGCCGCCGAGCACGCCGGTGACCACGCCGACGGGCAGTTGGTGGCCGGCGACGGCGTGCTGCGCCAGTTGGTCGGCGGCGACCAGCAGGGCGGCGCCCACCGCGGCGGCCGGCAGCAGGTTCGGCCCCGGGGCACGGGTCAGCCGGCGGGCCAGGTGCGGCGCGGTCAGCGCCAGGAAGGACACCGGGCCGGCGGCCGCCGCGGCGAGGGAGACCAGCAGCACGGCCGCGGCGAGGACGCCGAGGCGGACCCGGCGCACCGGGACGCCGAGCGCGGCGGCCGCTTCGTCGCCCATCTCGATCAGCCGCAGCGCCGGGGCGCGGGCGAGCAGCACGGCGGGCAGCAGCACGGCGAGGGCGGCGAGCAACGGCAGCGCGTTCGCCCAGCCGCGCCCGTCGAGGCTGCCGGTGAGCCAGAGCGCGGCGCGGGCCGCGTCGGTCAGCGGGGCGCGGGTGAGCAGCCAGCCGTTGACGCCGGTGAGGATCGCGGTGACGCCGATGCCCACCAGCACCAGCCGCTGGCCGGCCGCGCCGGGCCGGCCGGCGAGGGCGTACAGCAGCGCTCCGGTGGCGAGCCCGCCGGCGGTGGCGGCCCCGCCGAGGGCCGGGCTGCCGCTGCCGAGCGCCACCACGACCAGCGCGCCGGTCGCCGCGCCGGAGGTGACACCGAGGACGTCGGGACTGCCCAGCGCGTTGCGCGTCACCGATTGGAAGACCGCCCCGGCCAGGCCGAGCGCGGCGCCGACGGCGAGGGCCGTGGCGAGCCGGGGCAGGCGCAGTTCGGTGACCACGAACCGGTCGGCGGGGCTGCCCCCACCGGCGAGCACGCGCAGCACGTCGGCGGGGCTGATCGGGTAGTCGCCGGCGGCGACGGCCAGCACGCCGAGGGCGGCCGCGACCAGGGCGCCGGCCAGGCCGACGGCGAGCGCGCGGGCGTGCAGGCGCACCGACAGGCCGCCGGGGAGGCGGAGCACGATCACGAGCGGACCACCCGTCCGCGGCGCGCCAGGTGCAGGAAGAGCGGGCCGCCCAGCACGGCGGTGACCAGCCCGACCTGGAGTTCGCCCGGCCGGCCGAGCACCCGGCCGGCGACGTCGGCGGTCAGCAGCAGCACCGGCGCGTACACCGCGCACCAGGGCAGCAGCCGGCGCGGGTGGGGGCCGGTGAACGCCCGGACCAGGTGCGGGGCGAGCAGCCCGACGAAGACGATCGGCCCGCAGGCGGCGGTGGCCGCTCCGCAGAGCAGCGTGACGGTGGCGACGACCGTGGCCCGGACCAGGCCGGGGTGGGCGCCGAGCGCCCGGGCGGAGTCGTCGCCGAGGGCGAGCGCGCCCAGCGGGCGGGCCACGAGCAGCGCGAGCGCCAGCCCGGCCAGGACGAAGGGCAGCAGCGCGGGGACGGTGTCGGTGCGGGCGCCGGCGAGGGAGCCGACGGTCCAGAAGCGCAGCCGCTCCAGGGAGGTGGTGTCGACCAGCATGACCGCGCTGACGTACGAGTAGAGGGCGGCGTTGAGCGCCGCGCCGGCCAAGGCCAGCCGGGTGGGGGTGGCGTGCCGGCCGCCGGCCACCGCGTGTCCGGCGACGGTGGCCAGGGCGGCGCCGAGCAGCGCGTACCAGACCTGGTGGTCGAGGGCGGTGACGCCGAGGGCGACGGTGGCGGTGGCCACGGCGGCGGAGGCGCCGGCGTTGATGCCGAGCAGCCCGGGGTCGGCGAGCGGGTTGCGGGTGAGCGCCTGCATGGCGGCCCCGGCGACGCCCAGCGCCGCGCCGGCGGTGAGGCCGAGCAGCGTACGGGGCAGCCGCATCCGGTGCACGACGGCGTAGTCGGGGGAGGCGGGGTCGGCCAGACCGTGCCACACGTCGGCGAGGGGGAGGGGCTTCGCGCCGACGGCGAGGCTGAGCACGGCCACGGCGGCGAGCAGCAGCAGGCCGAGCGCCAGCCCGGCGGCCCGTACGCGCCGGCGTCGCCCGGGCGGGGACGCCGCGTGCAGAGCGGATCGTGGTGGGGTGATGACGGACAGTGTGGACTCCGGTTGGCGGAAGCGGGCTTGACAGAAAGTTAGGTTAGGTTAACCTAACCTCGCTGTCCATGGTCATTTCCGGCCCGTACCGAAAGAACATCGCCATGCCCGAGACCCTGTCCGGCCGCCGGCTCTCCCGCCGCGGCCTGCTCGCCGCCGGTGGCGCCGCCGGCCTCGCCGCCCTCCTCGCCGGCTGCGGCCGGGACGGCGGCGCCGCCGCTCCCGCTCCCACCGGCGGTCCCTGGTCCTTCACCGACGACCGCCGGCAGAAGGTCGACGCCGCCACCCGACCGTCCCGGGTGGTCGCCTTCACCGGGGTGGCCGCCGCCCTGGTCGACTTCGGACTCGACCGGCAGATCGTCGGCGTCTTCGGCGAGACGACGAAGAGCGACGGCAGCAGGGAGCCGCAGGCCGGCGACCTCGACGTGGCGCGCGTCGAGATCCTCGGCAACGCCTGGGGCGAGTTCAACCTGGAGAAGTACGCGGCGCTGCGCCCCGACCTGCTGGTCACCCACATGTACGACCCCGGCGCGCTCTGGTACGTGCCGGACGAGAGCAAGGCCAAGATCCTCCCGCTCGCGCCGAGCGTCGCGATCACCACCGCCCGGGTGCCGATGACCACGCCCATCGAGCGGTACGCCCAGCTCGCCGAGAGCCTCGGCGCCGACCTGTCCGCCCCGAAGGTCACCGCCGCGAAGGCCCGGTTCACCGCCGCCGCGGACGCCGTCCGCCATGCGGTCAAGGCCAACCCGGGGATCCGGGTGATGGCCGCCTCCGGCAGCCCCGACCTGTTCTACGTCTCCAACCCGAAGGTCAGCACCGACCTGATGTACTTCGCCGAACTCGGCGTCGACCTGGTGCTGCCCACCAAGCTCGAGCAGGGCGACTACTTTGCGGCTTTGAGCTGGGAGAACACCGGCAAGTTCCCGGCCGACCTGATCCTGCTGGACAACCGCCCCACCGCCCTGCAACCGAAGGACCTCGCCGCCAAGCCCACCTGGGCCCAGCTGCCCGCGGTCCGGGCCAACCAGGTCACCCCGTGGGACGCGGTGCCCCGCTTCTCGTACGCGGGCGCCGCCCCGCTGCTGGAGAACCTGGCCGCCGCCATCCGCACGGCGAAGAAGGTCACCGCGTGACCACCGCCGTCGCCCTGCGGTACCGGTTCCACGCCGCCCGGGTCGTCGCCACCCGCCCGGTCGGCGCCTCCCTGGTCCGGGTCACCTTCGGCGGCGACGACCTCGCCGGGTTCGCCGGCGGCGGCCGGGACCAGAGCGTCTCCCTCTTCCTGCCCCACCCCGGGCAGGACGCCCCGGTCGTCCCGATCGCGGCGGGAGAGGACTGGTACGCCGCCTGGCGCGCCTTGGACCCGGCGGTGCGAGCGGTGATGCGCTCCTACACCATCCGGGCCCAGCGGCCCGACCGGGCCGAGGTGGACGTCGACTTCGTCCGGCACGGCGACGGCGGCCCGGCCACCCGCTGGGCCGGGCGGGCCTGCCCCGGCGACCCGGTGCTGCTGCTCGGCCCGGCCGTCGCCGACGACCGCAGCGTCCGCTTCCAACCGCCCGCCGGCGCCGACGCCGTGCTGCTGGTCGCCGACGAGACCGCGCTGCCCGCCGTCGGCGGCATCCTCGACTGGCTGCCCGCCGGCACCCCGGTCCGGGCCTTCGTCGAGGTGCCCGCCGCCGCCGACATCCAACCGCTGCCCACCGCCGCCCGCGCCGAGGTGACCTGGCTGGTACGCGGCGGCACCGCCCCCGGCACCGGCCTGCTGGCCGACACGCTGCGCGCCGCCCGGCTGCCCGGGGCCACCCCGTACGCCTGGGTCGCCGGCGAGGCCGGCATGGTCCGGGCGGTCCGCCGCCATCTGGTCGGCGAACGCGGCCTGGACCGCCGCCGGGTCACCTTCGCCGGCTACTGGCGACGCGGCGCCTCCGAGGAGGACCTCCGCGCCGAGGCCGCCACCGCCTGACCGGGTCCCGGCCCGGGCGCCGCACCGGGTCCCGGCCGCCGCCACCACCGCCGACGCCCACCCGCCTTTCCGCAGCCCGCCGCCCGTGTCGCGGGCCGATGCCGGCTGCCCACGACAACGTGGAGGATCACATGACCGCAACCATGCGACCCGTGGCGGCGGCGCCGCCACGGCCCGGGCCGGCCGCCCGTGCCCAGCTGCTGCACGCCGGCACCGCCGAGGCGTACCGGCGGGCGGTGCTCGCCGGCGTCGACCGGGTGGCCCGGCGGGTGGCCGCCGCCGACCGGCCGTTCACCGGGATCGGGCCGGACGCCCTCGCCCACCGGATCGACGCCGTCGACCTGGACCGGCCGCTCGGCGACGGCCCGGCCGCCCTCGACGAGCTGGAGGAGGTCTGGCTGCGCGACGCGGTCTGGTTCCACCATCCCCGCTACCTGGCCCACCTCAACTGCCCGGTGGCGCTGCCGGCGCTGCTCGGCGAGGCGATGCTCAGCGCCGTCAACGCGTCGCTGGACACCTGGGACCAGAGCGCCGGCGCCACGCTCGTCGAGCGCCGCCTGATCGACTGGACCGCCGGGCGGCTCGGCCTCGGCCCCGCCGCCGACGGCGTCTTCACCAGCGGCGGCAGCCAGTCCAACCTGCACGGCCTGCTGCTGGCCCGCCAGGAGACCTGCGCCCGCCACGCCGCCGGGCACGAGCTGCTGCCCCGGCTGCGGGTGCTCACCTCCACGGCCGGGCACTTCAGCGTCCGCAAGTCCGCCGACCTGCTCGGCCTCGCGCCGGGTGCCGTGGTCACCGTCGGCACCGACGCCGAGCGGCGGATGCACCCGGCGGCGGTTCGCGCGGAACTGGCCCGCCGCCGCCGCGCCGGGGAGGTGGTGATGGCGGTCGTGGCCACCGCCGGCACCACCGACTTCGGCAGCATCGACCCGCTGCCCGAACTGGCCGAGGCGTGCGCCGCCGAGGGTGTGTGGCTGCACGTCGACGCCGCGTACGGCTGCGGGCTGCTCGTCTCGCCGACCCGCCGCCACCTGCTGGCCGGCGTGGAACGGGCCGACTCGGTGACCGTCGACTTCCACAAGTCGTTCTTCCAGCCGGTCTCCTCCAGCGCCCTGCTGGTCCGCGACCGGCGCACCCTGCGCCACGCCACCTACCACGCCGACTACCTCAACCCGGCGGGTGCGGCCGTGCCCAACCAGGTGGACAAGAGCCTGCAGACCACCCGCCGCTTCGACGCGCTCAAACTCTGGCTGACCCTGCGGGTGATGGGCCCGGACGCGATCGGCGTCCTCTTCGACGAGGTAGTCGAGCGGGCCGCCGCCGCGTGGTCGCTGGTCGCCGCCGACCCCCGCTTCGAGGTGCTGCCCCGCTCCCCGCTGAGCACCGTGGTCTTCCGTCACCTGCCGGCCGGCGCGGACGCCGCCCGGGCCGACGAGGCGAACCGGCACGCCCGCCGGGCGTTGACCGCCTCCGGGCAGGCCATGGTCGCCGCCACCGTGGTCGACGGCCGGCAGTACCTCAAGTTCACCCTGCTCAACCCGGAGACCACGGTCGCCGACGTCGGGCAGGTGCTGGACCTCGTCGCCGCCCACGCCGGGGCCTACCTGGCCGGGGAGGCGCAATGAGGGAGTACGACGTCATCGGCATCGGGCTCGGCCCGTACAACCTGGGGCTGGCCTGCCTGACCGCGCCGATCGCCGAGCTGGACGCGCTGTTCCTCGAGGCCCGCACCGACCTGGCCTGGCACCCCGGCATGCTGCTGGACTCCGTCCGCCTGCAGACGCCGTTCCTGGCCGACCTGGTCACCCTCGCCGACCCGACCTCGCCGTACTCCTTCCTGGCCTTCCTCAAGGAGACCGGCCGGCTCTACCCGTTCTACATCCGGGAGAACTTCTTCCCGCTGCGCGTCGAGTACGACGCCTACTGCCGCTGGGCGGCCGCCAAGCTGGACACCGTCCGCTTCGGGCACCGGGTCACCGCCGTCACGCACGACCCGGCCGACGACCGGTACGTGGTGCACGCCGTCACCGCCAACGGCCCGGTCACCCACCGGGCCCGGCATCTGGTGCTGGGCACCGGCACCCCGCCGCACCTGCCGGACGCTGCCGCCGGCCTGACCGACCTGCACAGCTCCCGCTACCTGGACCGGCGGGCCGAGCTGCGCCGCCGGCGCAGCGTCACCGTGGTCGGCAGCGGGCAGAGCGCCGCCGAGGTGTTCCACGACCTGCTCGCCGACGCGGGCGACCGCGAGCTGACCTGGGTGACCCGGTCACCGCGCTTCTACCCGCTCGAATACACCAAGCTCACCCTGGAGCTGACCTCACCGGACTACGTGGACTACTTCCACGCCCTGCCCGAGGCGACCCGTTACCGGCTCGAAGCCGCCCAGCACGGCCTCTACAAGGGCATCGACGCGGACCTGATCAACACGATCTTCGACCTGCTCTACGCGCGCAGCGCCACCGGCCCGGTCCGCGCCCGGCTGCTCACCGACACCGAGCTGACCGACCTGCGGCGCGACGCCGACGGCTGGACCCTCGGCCTGCGCCACCGCGAACAGGGCCGCGACCTCACCCTCCGCACCGAGGGCCTGGTCCTGGCCACCGGCTACCGGTACCGGGTGCCGGACTTCCTCGCCCCGGTCCGCGACCGGATCCGCTGGGACGGCCACGGCCGCTTCGCGGTCGCCCGCAACTACAGCATCGACCACACCGGCCAGGGGATCTTCCTGCAGAACGCCGCCACCCACGCGCACAGCGTCACCTCGCCCGACCTGGGCATGGGCGCGTACCGCAACTCGGTGATCATCCGGGAGCTGCTCGGCCGCGAGCACTACCCGGTCGAGCGGCGGATCGCCTTCCAGGAGTTCGGGGTGCCGGCGTGATCGTCCACACCCGGCACGATCCCCGGCTGGGGGAGTTCGCGCTGCGTACCCTCGACCCGGAGCGCGACGCCCGGCTGCTGCACCGCTGGGTGACCCACCCCAAGGCGGTGTTCTGGCAGATGGGGGACGCCGACGAGGCCGCCGTGGCGGCCGAGTACCGGCGGATCGCCGCCCACCCGCACCACGACGCGTACCTCGGGTTGTGGCGCGGCAGTCCCGCCTTCCTCGCCGAACGGTACGACCCGGCGCACGTCGAACTGGCCGGCCGGTACGCCGCCCGCCCCGGCGACGTCGGCATGCACTTCCTCTGCGCCCCCACCGACACCCCCGTCCCCGGCTTCACCCGGGCCGTCCTCACCACCGTCCTGGACTGGCTCTTCGCGGACTTCACCGTGCACCGGGTCGTGGTGGAGCCGGACGTGCGCAACACCGCCGTGCACGCCCGCAACGCCGAGGTCGGCTTCACCGTCGTCGGCCGGCTCGCCCTGCCCACCAAGACCGCGCTGCTCAGCACCTGCACCCGGGAGCGGTTCCGCGCCGCCACCGGCCACCCGGAAGGACCCGCCGCATGACCCCGACGCAGGCCGTCGCCCACCTCACTCCGCCGCTCTGGGCGCGGGCCAACCGCCACCTGGTCCGCAAGGCCCTCGCCGAGTTCGCCCACGAGCGGCTGATCACCCCGGAACCGGCCGGCGACGGCTACGCGGTCCGCGCCGGCGACGTCACCTACACCTTCACCGCCCGGCGGTACGCGCTGGACCACTGGCACCTCGACCCGGAGAGCATCCGCCGCACCCGGGACGGCCGGGACCTGCCCCTGGACGCCGTCGACCTCTGCCACGAGCTGCGCGAACCGCTCGGCCTGACCGACCGGACCCTGCCGCTGTACCTGGAGGAGGTCACCGCCACCCTGGCCGCCCTCGCCGACCGGCTGCGCCGCCCGGGACCGTCCGCCGCCGAACTCGCCGACGCGGAGTTCCAGACCGTCGAGGCGGCCATGACCGAGGGCCACCCCTGCTTCGTCGCCAACGGCGGCCGGCTCGGCTTCGGCGTCGACGACCACCACCGGTACGCCCCGGAGGCCGCCGCCGACGTCCGGCTGCTCTGGCTGGCCGCGCACCGCGACCACGCCACCTTCAGCGCCGGGGCCGGCCTCGACCACGACACCCTGATCCGGGCCGAGCTGGACGCCGACACCCTGGACCGGTTCGCCGCCACCCTCGCCGACCTCGGTCTCGACCTCGCCGACCACCACCTGATCCCGGTGCACCCCTGGCAGTGGTGGAACAAGCTCGCGGTCACCTTCGCCGGGGAGCTCGCCGCCCGCCGGCTGGTCCTGCTCGGCGAGGGGCCGGACGCGTACCGGGCGCAGCAGTCGGTGCGGACCTTCTTCAACGTCACGGCACCGCACCGGCACTACGTCAAGACCGCGCTGTCCGTGCTGAACATGGGCTTCATGCGGGGGCTGTCCGCCGCGTACATGGTGGCCACCCCGGCCATCAACGACTGGCTCGCCGCACTCGTCGCCGGCGACCCGGGGTTCACCCGGACCGGGGTGTCGATCCTGCGGGAACGGGCCGCCGTCGGCTACCGGCACCGGCAGTACGAGGCGGCCACCGACCGGCACTCGCCGTACCGGAAGATGCTGGCCGCCCTCTGGCGGGAGAGCCCGCTGCCCGGCCTCGCGCCGGGGCGGCGGCTGGCCACGATGGCCTCGCTGCTGCACGTCGACCCGGCCGGCCGGCCCCTGGTCGCGGCGCTGGTCGCCCGCTCCGGGCTGACCGCCGCGGCCTGGCTGCGCCGCTACCTGGACGCCTACCTGGTCCCGCTGCTGCACGCCTTCTACGCCCACGACCTGGTCTTCATGCCGCACGGCGAGAACGTCATCCTGGTGCTGCGCGACGGCGTCGTGGAACGGGTGATCCTCAAGGACATCGCCGAGGAGATCGCGGTCCTGGACCCGGCCGCCCCGCTGCCGCCGGAGGTGGCCCGGATCCGCGCCGACGTGCCCGAGGAACTGCGGCTGCTCTCGGTGTTCACCGACGTGTTCGACTGCTTCCTGCGGCACCTCGGGGCGCTACTGGCCGCCGACGGCCTGGTCGACGAGGAGCCGTTCTGGCGGACCGTGGCGCGGTGCGCGGCCGACTACCAGGCGGCCACCCCGCAGCTGGCCGCGCGGTTCCGCCGGTACGACCTGTTCGCGCCCACCTTCGCGCGGTCCTGCCTCAACCGGCTCCAGCTGCGGGACAACCAGCAGATGGTCGACCTGGCCGACCCGGCCGGCGCGCTGCAACTGTTCGGGGAACTGACCAATCCGATCGCCGCGTACCCGCCGGCGACCTGAGCGGGGCTCAGTCCAGGGTCCGCCGCTGCGGGTGGGGTGTCTCGCCGCGGGCCAGCATCTCGACGAACTGGGCGATCCGCCGGCCGCGGGTCTCGGGCCGCTTCGCGCTGGTGACCCGGTAGATCACCGCGTAGCGGTTCTGCGCGGTGAGGATGTCGAACATCCGCCGGGCCCGGGGCTCCGCGGCCAGCGCGGCCAGCAGGTCCTCCGGCGGCTCCGCGGTGGACTGCCCGGCGTACGCGGCGTCCCAGCGGCCGTCGGCCCGGGCCCGGTCCACCTCGGCCAGGCCGGCCGGGTGCATCCGCCCCTCGTCGGTCAGCCGCGCCACCAGGCCCACGTTCCGGGCCGACCAGGGGCTGCGCGCCCGGCGCGGGGTGAACCGCTGCCGGTAGGTGCCCTCGTCCCGGCGCCGGACCTGGCCGTCGATCCAGCCGTGGCAGAGCGCCTCCTCGAGGGCCTCGTCGTAGCCGAGGCGGGTGGGTGCAATGGTGCCGCGCTTCGCCAGCACCAGCCACACCCCGGTCGGGTCGGCGTGGTGGGCGGCGAGCCAGGCCCGCCAGGCGTCCGCGTCGGGAACGACCAGCTCGGGCGGCTCAGCGGGCATCGTCGCGCCCACCCGCCACGCCGACCCCGCCGAGGGGTACGACGTCCACCCGCTCCGGCGGCCCGGCCAGCATCGCCAGCACCTCGGCCACGCTCGGGCCGAGCCCGTCGCCGGGAGTGGCGGCGGCCAGCGCGGCCTGCACGGCCTCCTCGTCGGACCACACCTCGGTCACCCGGACGGTGTCCGGGTCGGCGTGGTCGCGGCTGATCACGTACAGCTCGCAGCCGGGGAACCCGCGCAGGTTGTCGGCCACCCGCAGCAGCGCGTCCGCGACCTCGGCGCCCCGCCCCGGCTGGGCGCGCATCGTCATCAGCCGTCCGACCCGTGCTGCCGCGTCCATCGTGACCCTTCCCCGTCGTGCCAGCGGTCGGCACCGAGCGTACGCGGTGCCCGGACGGCAGGCGGTTCCGGCACCGCGTGTCGCCGGGCGTTGTCCGGCGGGTGTCGAGATCGTCGGCGTGACCGGGCCGCGCCAGGTGCACGCCGCCCGGCGAGAGGCGGTCGGGCGACCGACTCCCGCCGGTGCCCAAACGACCGTTAAGCTCAGGGGGTGGGATCCGACGAGCTGTACCCCGCCGCCCGGCTGGCCGCCGCGCAACGCGCCACCGCCGCCGCCGGCCTCGACGCGCTGCTGCTCACCCCCGGCTCGGACCTGCGCTACCTGACCGGGTACGACGCGCACGAGGGGGAGCGGCTGACCTGCCTCGTGCTCCCCGCCGAGGGTGAGCCCACGCTGATCGTGCCGACCCTGGAACGGCCCGCCGCGGAGGCCGCCCCGCGCACCGGCGTCCGGATCGTCGACCACCCCGACGGCACCGACCCGTACCCCCTGGTCCGCGCGGCCCTGCCCGGCGCGGTGACCGCGGTGGGCCTGGCCGACCGGATGTGGGCCGCGCAGGTCCTCGCCCTGCGCGCCGCGCTGCCCGACGCCGACCAGCGCCTCGCCTCCGAGGTGCTGCGGGAGCTGCGGATCCGCAAGTCCCCGGCGGAGGTGGCCGCCCTCGCCGAGGCGGGCGCGGCGATCGACGCGGTGCACGCCCGGATGGGCGAGTGGCTGCGCCCCGGCCGGACCGAGGCGGAGGTGGCCGGCGACATCGCCGCGGCCATCCGCGCGGCCGGCCACGTGAGCGTCGACTTCGTCATCGTCGCCGCCGGCCCCAACGGCGCCAGCCCGCACCACGGCACCTCCGACCGGCGCATCCGGGCCGGCGAGCCGGTGGTGGTCGACATCGGCGGCACCATGCCGTCCGGCTACCGCTCCGACTGCACCCGCACGTACGTCGTCGGCGGGCCCGCCCCGGCCGAGTTCACCGACTACTACGGGGTGCTGTACGAGGCGCAGCGCGCGGCGGTGGCCGCGGTCCGCCCGGGGATCACCGCCGAGGCGGTCGACGCCGCCGCCCGCGACGTCATCGCCGCCGCCGGGTACGGCGACGCCTTCCTGCACCGCACCGGCCACGGCATCGGCCTCGACACCCACGAGGACCCGTACGTGGTGGCCGGCAACCCCCGGCCGCTGGAGGCCGGCATGGCCTTCTCGGTCGAACCCGGGATCTACCTCGTCGGGCGGCACGGCGCCCGGATCGAGGACATCGTCGTCTGCACGACGGACGGCGGCCAACGGCTCAACACCACCCCCACGGAGCTCATCGCGCTATGAACGTCGACCGGATCCTCCCCACCGACGAGGCCCACGACCTGCTGGACCTCGCCACCGAGCTCGCCGACCGGGAGCTCGCCCCGAAGGCGGCCGGCTTCGAGGAGCGCGCCGAGTTCCCCCGCGAGGTGCTGCGCACCCTGGGCCGGGCCGGCCTGCTCGGCCTGCCGTACGCCGAGGAGCACGGCGGCGCCGCCCAGCCGTACGAGGTCTACCTCCAGGTGCTGGAGATCCTCGCCAGCCGCTGGCTCGCGGTCGCCGAGGCGGTCAGCGTGCACACCCTGTCCTGCTACCCGCTCGCCCAGTACGGCACCGACGAGCAGCGCAAGCTGCTGCCCGACATGATCGGCGGGGAGCTGCTCGGCGCGTACTGCCTCTCCGAGCCGCAGGGCGGTTCCGACGCGGCGGCGCTGACCACGAAGGCGGTCCGCGACGGCGACGACTACGTGGTCAGCGGCACCAAGGCGTGGATCACCCACGCCCGGGTGGCCGACTTCTACAACATCTTCTGCCGCACCGGCGGCCCCGGCCCGAAGGGCATCTCCTGCCTGCTCGCCGACCGGAACACGCCGGGCATCCACCCCCAGGCCGCGGAGCGGACCATGGGCCTGCACGCCTCCCCGGTCGCCCAGATCGCCTTCGACGACGCCCGGGTGCCCGCCGAGCGGCTGATCGGCGGGGAGGGGGCGGGCTTCCGCATCGCCATGTCCGCGCTGGACTCCGGCCGCCTCGGCATCGCCGCCTGCGCGGTCGGCCTCGCCCAGGCCGCCCTCGACTACGCGGTCGGCTACGCGAAGGAGCGCCGGCAGTTCGGCAAGCCGATCATCGACTTCCAGGGGCTCGGCTTCAGCCTCGCCGACCATGCCACCCAGATCTCGGCGGCGCGTGCCCTGCTGCTCTCCGCCGCGCGGCTGCGTGACGCCGGCCGGCCGTACTCGATCGAGGCGGCGAAGGCGAAGCTCTTCGCGACCGACATGGCGATGCGGGTGACCACCGACGCGGTGCAGGTGCTCGGCGGCGCCGGCTACGTCGCCGACCACCCGGTCGAGCGGTACATGCGGGAGGCGAAGGTGCTCCAGATCGTCGAGGGCACCAACCAGATCCAGCGACTGGTCATCTCCCGGGCCCTCGCCAAGGGCTGAACCGACGCCGCCCGGACACGGTGCGCGTTCGGCCAACGGGCAGGGCGTGCACGCCCGCGGGCCGGGTGCGGCGGGGGAGCGTCATCTCCGGTAGGTTGCACCGCGTGGAGGAGATCGACCGGGCCATCGTCGCCGCGCTGACCGGGGACGGTCGGCTGTCGTACACCGACCTCGCCGAGAAGGTGGGGCTGTCGGTGTCCGCCGTGCACCAGCGGGTCCGGCGGCTGGAGCAGCGCGGCGTCATCAAGGGGTACGCCGCGCGCGTCTCGTTCGAGGCGCTGGACCTGCCGCTGACCGCGTTCGTGGCGATCCGGCCGTTCGACCCGTCCCAGCCGGACGACGCGCCGGAGCGGCTGGCCCATCTGCCCGAGATCGACTCCTGTTACTCGGTGGCGGGGGAGGACTTCTACCTGCTGCTGGTGCGGGTGGCCGGCCCGGCGGACCTGGAGCGGCTGCTCCAGGAGATCCGTACCGCCGCCAACGTCACCACCCGCACCACCGTGGTGCTCTCCACGCCGTACGAGAACCGGCCGCCGCGGATCAATGGCGACCTGCCTGGTCGGACGCGGCCCCGGGGGGCGGGGGAGCCGGCTGGTTCCACCGCAGGATGACGCCCCGGCCGTGCTCGTGACCGAGCACGCTGACCGTGGCGGTGTCCAGCCGCAGCAGCCCGCCGGCGGTGGGCGGCAGCCCGATCCAGCGGGCCCCGAGGACCCGGAGGCTGTGCGCGTGCCCGACCAGGGCGACGCTGCCCCGGTCGAGCAGGGGAGCGATCCGGCCCAGCACCCGGTCGAGGCGCTCGCCGACCTGCGCCGGTGACTCCCCGCCGGGGCAGCCGTCGGTCCAGATGTTCCAGTGCGGCCGGTCCTCGCGGATGTCCGCGGTGGTGCGTCCCTCGTACTCGCCGTAGTTCCACTCGGCCAGGTCCGGGTCGGCGGCGTCGACCGTCAGGCCGGCGAGGTGTGCGGTGCACAGCGCGCGCTGCCGGGGGCTGGACAGCACCCGGACGAAGCGGCGCCCGGCGAGCATCGACGCCAGGGCGCGGGCCTGCCGCTCGCCGTCGGGGGTCAGCTCCAGATCCGTGTACGAGGTGTGCCGGTGGCTGGCGCTCCAGGTGGTCTCGCCGTGGCGGATCAGCAGGATTTCTCCCATGCGGCCCAGTTAACCAGTCCGCCGGTCCCGCCGTTCACCTAGTGTCCTAGGATGTACTAGCGGTGGTGCCGCCGGCCACCCGGGAAGCATGCGTTTCGGCCAGGCCCGGACGGGGACGCGACAGGCGAGCGGGCCGTCCGGCCCGGCGTACCGCGGCAGCGGAGGGGAGTCCGATGAGCTTCACCGAGAAGGCGAAGAACAAGGCCCAGGAGCTGAGCGGCGTCGCCAAGGAGCGGATCGGCGACGTCACCGACAACGAACGGTTGCGGGCGGAGGGCGCCAGCGAGCAGAGCATGGCGCGGGCCCGGCAGACCGGCAAGGAGGCCGGTCGCGACGTCAAGGACGCCTTCGAGAAGTGACCTGTACGGCGGCGGGCTCCCGGACTTCCGGGGGCCCGCTGCCTCGCGTCTGCTCCCCGGGTACGGGCCGGCCGGCGAGCGATGTGGCGCGGGCGCCGGCCGGTGGGGATCCCGGCTCCAGGGCACCTATTGATGCGGCGTCGCCCCCGCGGCCTGGTGCGGCGGCGGGGGCGACGGGTGGTGGCGGGTCAGTCGTTGCGGTGGGCCGCCCACCAGGCCTGGCCGGACTCGGGCAGGGTGTCGATCGGGTCGTAGTAGGCGTAGCGCTTGTTGAGCGCTTCGAGGTCGGCGGATTCGATCGAGGTGCGGTAGTTCTTGGTCCAGTAGGAGATGCCGCGTTCCCGGTCGTACTCGGTGAGCATGTGCACCCAGCGCTTGCCGACGAAGGGGACGTCGCAGACGATGCGCGGGGTGGCGTAGCCGGGCAGGTAGCCCATGATGTCGTGCTGGAGCTGCTGGGCGTGCCAGACGGGGACCCGCCAGTGCTCGGCGTTGGGGATCATGTCGCACATGTAGAAGTAGTAGGGCAGGATGCCGGCCTCGCCCTGGAGGGCGAAGCAGAGGTCGAGCAGGTCGGCGCTGGTGGCGTTGACGCCGCGCATGAGGACGCCCTGGTTGCGGACGTCGCGGACGCCGACGTCGAGGGCGGTCTGGGCGGCCTTGGCGACCAGCGGGGTGATGGACTGCCGGTGGTTGACGTGGGTGTGGATGGCGAGGTTGACGCCGCGGCGGGCGGCGGTGCGGGCGACGCGTTCGAGGCCTTCGACGACGTCGGCCTGGAGCCAGTGCTGGGGCAGGCCCATGAGGGCCTTGGTGGCCAGTCGGATGTCGCGGATGGTTTCGATCTCGAGTAGCCGCATGAGGTAGGACTCGAGGTTCTTCCACGGCACGTTGGCCACGTCGCCGCCGGAGACGACGACGTCCCGGACGCCCGGGTGGGCCTTGAGGTAGGCGATGTGGGCGTCGTAGCGGTCGACGGGCTTGAGGGTGAGCTTGAGCTTGTCGACGGTGGGGGTGGAGTTGCCGACCAGGTCCATGCGGGTGCAGTGGCCGCAGTACTGCGGGCAGGTGGAGAGCAGTTCGGCGAGGACCTTGGTGGGGTAGCGGTGGGTGAGGCCCTCGGCGACCCACATGTCGTGCTCGTGGAGGCTGTCGCGGGTGGCGTAGGGGTGCGACGGCCAGTCGGTGCGCCGGTCCGAGGCGACGGGGATCATGTAGCGGCGGATCGGGTCGGCGAGGAACGCCTCGGTGGTCATGGGCTCGAACGGCACCATGGTGTTGAGCATCTGCGGGGGCACCAGCATGGACATGGTGGCCAGGGCCTTCTGGTCGGCCTCGAGGTCGGCGTAGAAGGTCTCGTCGACGAGGTCGCCGAGGACGGTGCGCAGCTGCTTGATGTTCTTGACGCAGTTGACCCGCTGCCACTGGGCGTTCTCCCACTGCTCGCGGGTGACGTGGCGCCAGCCGGGGAAGCGGGTCCAGTCGGGTTCGACCAGGGGGCTGCGGCGGTATTCGTAGGGCTGTCCGGCGGTGGGGACCGCGACCGGCGTGGAGCGGGGCGCAGGGATGGTCTCCACCGGTTGGGTCTGGGTCACGGCCCCTCCTCGTTGACGGTGCGGGTTGATCAGCGGTTGCGAAGGCTACTGGAAAATATCCGGTGAAGAAATTAGTCTGCCGGAAGTTTTCCCGCGATGCGACCCCTGGCCGGGGGTTCGAGCGGCTGGACATAGGGGGTCGGCGTGACGTCACCGGTGGGCCTGCACCGCGTTGTGGAACCGGCGGGGGTGCTGCCGCAGGCGGCGTGGCGCCTGGACGCGGACCCGCGGATCGCCTCGAACGAGGTGCGGATCCGGGTGGAACGGCTGAATCTGGACGCGGCGAGCTTCCGGCAGCTGTCGGAGAAGCACGGCGGCGACGGGGAGAAGGTCCGCGCCGAGGTGCTGGAGATCATCTCGGCCCGGGGGAAGATGCAGAACCCGGTGACCGGCTCGGGCGGCATGCTGATCGGCACGGTCGAGGAGGCGGGGAAGCGGTCCCCGCTGGGGCTGCGGCCGGGCGACCGGGTGGCGACGCTGGTGTCGCTGACGCTGACCCCGCTGATGATCCTGGACGGCCTGGCCCGCTGGGACGGGCGCAGCGAGCAGGTGCCCTGCGACGGGTACGCGATCCTGTTCGCCCGGTCGATCGCGGCGGTGCTGCCGGCGGACCTGCATCCGGAGCTGTCCCTGGCGGTGCTGGACGTGTGCGGGGCGCCGGCGTTGACCGCGCGGGTGGTGGCCGAGCAGGTGGCGCGGCGCCGCCGCGATGGTGATCCGCGGCCGGTGAGCGTGGCGGTGATCGGCGGCGCCGGCAAGAGCGGGTCGCTGTCGCTGGCGGCGGCGCGGCGGGCGGGTGCCGCCCGTACGGTCGGGGTGGTGCCGGTGGTGGGGGAGCGGGACGCGCTCGAGGCGGCCGGTCTGGCGGACGTGGTGGCGCTGGCCGACGCCCGGGATCCGGTGGGCCTGTCGACGGCGGTGACCAGCGCGCTGGGCACGCCGGCGGACGTGACCGTGGTGTGCGTGGACGTGCCGGGTTGCGAGCACGGGGCGGTCCTGGCCACCGAGGACGGCGGCACGGTGATCTTTTTCTCGATGGCGACGAGCTTCGCGGCGGCGGCGCTGGGCGCGGAGGGTCTGGCGGCGGACGTGACGATGCTGGTCGGCAACGGGTACGTGCCGGGTCACGCGGAGTTGGCGCTGGACCTGCTGCGCGGCGAGCCGGGGGTGCGTCGTCTGTTCGAGGCCCGGTTGGCGGCAGACTGACACCATGACGAACCCCTCGATCTTGTACCGCGGCGGAGTGCTGCACTGTCCGGCCGACCCGAGCGCGACGGCGCTGCTGGTGCGCGACGGCCGGATCGCCTGGCTGGGCGCGGACGGCGACGCGCCGGCCGCCGACCGGGTGGTGGAGCTGGACGGGGCGCTGGTGACGCCGGCGTTCGTGGACGCCCACGTGCACGCGACCGACACCGGGCTGGCTCTGTCGGGGCTGGATCTGTCGGGTGCCGACTCGGCGGGTGCGGTGTGTGCGGCGGTGGCGACGTTCGCGGCGGCGCTGCCGGCGGACGCGGTGGTGCTCGGGCACGGGTGGGACGAGTCGACCTGGTCGGACCGGACGCTGCCGGACGCGGCGGCGCTGGACCGGGCGGCGGGGGGCCGGAAGGTGTACCTGTCGCAGGCGTCGATCCACTCGGCGCTGGTGTCGGCGGCGCTGCTGGCGGCCTGTCCGGACGCGGCGGCGGCGCCGGGGTACGACCCGTCGGGCTGGTTGCGTCGGGACGCCCACCACGTGGTGCGGGCGGCGGCGTTCGGGTCGGTGACCCGGGCGCAGCGGGTCGCCGCGCAGCGGCGGGCGCTGGCGCACGCGGCGTCGCTGGGCATCGCCGCGGTGCACGAGTGCGGCGGCCCGGAGATCTCGGACGAGGAGGACTTCACGGGGCTGCTGGCCATTTCCGGGGCCGGCGTGCCGGAGGTGTACGGGTACTGGGGTGAGCTGCTGGGCGCGGCGCGGGCCCGGGACCTGGGGGCGGTCGGGGCCGGTGGGGACCTGTTCGCCGACGGGGCGTTGGGGTCGCGGACGGCGCACGTGTCGGCGGCGTACCTGGACGGGGAGCCGGGCGGCTGCGGGCACGGGTACGTCACGGCCGAGCAGGTGCGTGACCATCTGCTGGACTGTGCGGCGCACGGCCTGCAGGGCGGTTTCCACGCGATCGGTGACGCCGCGATCTCGACGGTGCTGGAGGGGTTCGCCGGGGCGGTGGAGAAGCTGGGTGTGGACCGGGTGCGGGCGGCCCGGCACCGGGTGGAGCACGCCGAGATCATGAACAAGCGGCTGATCGCCGGGTTCGTCGAGTACGGCATCGTGGCGTCGATGCAGCCGGCGTTCGACCGGCTGTGGGGCGGCGCGGGCCGGATGTACGAGTCGCGGTTGGGGCTGGACCGGTCGTTGGAGTCCAACCCGATGGGCGCGATGCACTCGGTCGGGGTGGCGTTGGCGTTCGGGTCGGACTCGCCGGTGACCCCGCTGGATCCGTGGGGGTCGGTGCGGGCGGCGGCGGCTCACCACAACCCGGTGCAGCGGATGAGTGTGCGGGCGGCGTTCGCCGCGCACACCCGTGGCGGGTGGCGGGCGGTGCACCTGGACAACGAGGGGGTCCTCGCGCTGGGCGCGCCGGCCACGTTCGCGGTGTGGGCCACCCCGGCCGGGGTGGAGCGGGGCCTGCCGGTGCTGCAGGCCGAGGACCCGGAGCAGCGGGGCGCGGACGACCCGACGCCGCTGCCGGTGTGCCGGGCCACGGTGCTGCGCGGTGACGTGATCTATCAGGAAGGGTCCGCGTGAGCGGGCGGCCAGAGGAAGGGTCTTCGTGACAGGGAAGCTTGGGCTGGATCCGGCGCTGGTGGCGCGGGCGCGGGAGTTGGCGCGCCGGGCCGGGCAGCCGGTGGTGGATCTGGCGCGCAGCCACACCACCGTGTCGGTGGAGCGGGCGGTGCTGCGGCTGGCCGGGGTGACCGGCGCGGACCCCGACGGCATCCCGTGGGTCAACCGGCTGGTCGACGCGGTCGTCGGTGACGTGGGCCTGGGGCACGGGGTGGCGGTGCCGGTGTTCGACGCTCTCGCCCGGGAGCAGATCAGCGACGTGACGCTGCTGGCGCAGAAGGCCGCCGCCGGGTCGGTGCGGTTCACCCAGCCCACCGGCAAGGCGGCCACGGCCGCGCGGAAGGCGGCGCGGCGGGCGGTCGCGGCCGGGATCCGGCAGATCGACCGGCGTCGCGCCGAGCGGGACCGGCTGGTCAAGCGGTACGGGGACCCGAAGCAGCGGCCGTGGATCTACCTGATCGTGGCCACCGGCGACATCTACGAGGACATCCCGCAGGCGCAGGCCGCCGCCCGCGCGGGCGCGGACATCATCGCGGTGATCCGCTCCACCGGCCAGTCGCTGCTGGACTACGTGCCCGAGGGCGCCACCCGGGAGGGCTTCGCCGGCACGTACGCCACGCAGGAGAACTTCCGGCTGATGCGGGCGGCGCTGGACACCTCGTCGAAGGAGCTGGGCCGGTACGTGCGGCTGACGAACTACGCGTCGGGTCTGTGCATGCCGGAGATGGCCACGCTGGCCGGCCTGGAACGGCTGGACATGATGCTCAACGATTCGATGTACGGGATCCTGTTCCGCGACATCAACCCGATCCGCACCTTCGTCGACCAGCGGTTCTCCCGGCAGGTGCACGCCCGCGCCGGGATCATCATCAACACCGGTGAGGACAACTACCTCACCACCGCCGACGCGGTGGACGAGGCGCACACGGTGACCGTGTCGCAGCTGCTCAACGAGTACTTCGCGCACGAGGCCGGGCTTCAGGACTGGCAGTTGGGGCTGGGGCACGCGTTCGAGATCAACCCGGACCTGCCGGAGTCGTTCCGGCTGGAGCTGGCGCACGCGCTGCTGGCCCGGGAACTGTTCCCCGACGCGCCGCTGAAGTGGATGCCGCCGACCAAGCACATGACCGGCGACGTGTTCCGCGGCAACCTGCTCGACGGGTTCTTCAACCTGGTCGGCACCATGACCGGGCAGGGCATCCTGCTGGTCGGCATGATGACCGAGGCGGTGGTGACGCCGTGGCTGTCCGACCGGGACATCGCCCTGCAGAACGTGCGGTACGTGCTGGGCGCCGCCGGCGGCCTGCACGAGGACTTCGTGCCCGCCGCCGGCGGGTTCATCCAGCAGCGCGCCCACCGGGTCCTCGGGGAGGCCGTCGACCTGCTGGAACGCATCGGCGACCAGTCGTTGCTCACCGCTATCGCCGAGGGCACCTTCGGGATCATGAAGCGGCCCGCGGACCGCGGCAAGGGCCTCGACGGCGTCGCGAAGCACGAGGCCGACTACTACAACCCGGCCACCGAGATCCTGGAAGGAGACCGCCCGTGACGGCCCCCGCGGCGGAGAAGAAGATCGTCCGGCCGTACGGGGACACCACCGGTGACGGCATGGTGCAGGTGTCGTTCACCCTGCCGGTGCCGCACGACAAGCGGGCCGAGGGCGCGGCGATCCAGCTGGCGAACAAGATGGGCATCGACCCGGCGATGCTGGTGCACGCCAAGCAGATGGGCGACGGGTTCACCTTCTTCGTCGTCTACGGGCGGGTCAACCACCTGGTGGACCTGTCGGCGGTGCAGGTGGTGGAACGGGACTTCCCGCTGCTGTCGGCCAAGGAGGTCAACGCGGTGGTGAAGCAGAAGCTGCGCCGCAAGCTGTCCGTGGTGGGGGCGTGCATCGGCACCGACGCGCACACCGTCGGCATCGACGCGATCCTCAACGTCAAGGGCATCGCCGGGGAGAAGGGCCTGGAGTACTACCGGGAGCTGAAGGTCACCAACCTGGGCGCGCAGGTCAGCGTCCCCGAGCTGGTGGAGGCCGCCCGGCGGGAGAAGGCCGACGCGGTCCTCGTCTCGCAGGTCGTCACGCAACGCGACGCGCACCTGCACAACACCCGGGAGATGTCGGCGGCGTTCCGGGAGGCCATGCCCGCCGGGAAACGGCCGCTGCTGATCGTCGGCGGTCCCCGCTTCGACGAGACGATGACCGACGAGCTGGGCGTCGACCGGATCTTCGGCCGCGGCACCACCCCCGGCGAGGTCGCCAGCTACCTGGTCGACGCCCTGATCACGAACAAGAAGGCGAGAGCATGAGCGATTCCCGGGTCGGGCTGACTGTCACCCACCGCCGGTACGTGCCGTACTCCCACGCCCACTACGCGGGGAACCTGGTCGACGGGGCGTACGCGCTGGGCCTGTTCGGGGACGTGGCCACCGAGGTGTGCATCCGCACCGACGGCGACGAGGGCCTGTTCGCCTCCTATTCGGACGTGCAGTTCAAGGCGCCGATGAAGGCCGGCGACGTGCTCGAGGTCGTCGCCACCGTCACCCGGGTCGGCACCCGCAGCCGCACCATCGACTTCCAGGCGCGGGTGGTGTGCCGGGGCCGCCCCGACAAGAGCGAGTCGGCCGCCGAGGTCCTCGCCGAGCCGATCGTGGCGGTCACCGCGACCGGCACGGTCGTCGTACCGCCGGCGGCGTGAACGTCGCCGTCTGCGCCGACGTCGGGTCCACGTACACGAAGGCGGCGGTGGTCGACCTCGACGACGGCCGGCTGGTCGCGGCGGCGGCGGCGCCCACCACCGTCGGCACGGACGTGCTGCACGGCCTGGACGCCGCCGTCGGCGCGGCCACCGCCGGGCTCGGCGTCCGCGACCTGCCCTGGTACGTGTGCTCGTCCGCCGGCGGCGGGCTGCGGCTGGCGGTCGTCGGCTACGAGCCGCTGGTGACCGCGCAGGCCGGCCGGCGGGTCGGCCTGTCCGCCGGGGCGAACGTGGTGCACGTGGCCGCCGGGCGGCTCGGCGCGGCCGACCTGACCGCGCTGCGCGCCGCCCGACCCGACGTGGTGCTGCTCGTCGGCGGCACCGACGGCGGCGACGCGGAGGTGTTGACGCACAACGCCACCCGGCTGGCGAAGGCCCGCTGGCGGGTGCCGGTGGTGCTCGCCGGCAACGCCGACGCCCGCGACGACCTGCACGCCCTCCTCGCGGCCGCGAACGTGCCGGTCACCGCCGCGGACAACGTGCTGCCCCGCATCGGGGTGCTCGCCCCCGCCCCGGCGCGGGCGGCGATCCGCGAGGTGTTCCTGCGGCACGTCATCGGCGGCAAGAGACTGTCCCGGGGCAGCCGGTTCGCCCGGCTGGTGCGGGCCGCCACCCCGGACGCGGTGCTCACCGGCGTGGAGGTCCTCGCCGACGCCCTCGGCGGTGACCTGGCCGTCGTCGACGTCGGCGGCGCCACCACCGACGTGTACTCGGTGCTCACCCCCGACGAGCGGGCCGACGGCCCCGGCCGGGAGGTCGCCGGCACCCTGTGGCGGGCCCGCACCGTCGAAGGGGACCTGGGGATGCGGTGGAGCGCACCCGGCGTGGTCCGCGCCGCCGCCGAGGAACGCCTCCTGGCCCCCGGGGAGGAGGAACCGCTGGCCGCCGCCGCGGCGGTGCGGGCCGCCGACCCCGGTTTCCTGCCCGGCGACGACACCGATCGGGCCGCCGACCGGCGGATCGCCGCGCTCGCCGCGACGGTGGCGCTGCGCCGGCACGCCCGCGGCGCCGCCACCGGGGAACGCGCCGGACGGGACCTGCGCGACGTGAAGCTGCTGGTCGGCTCCGGCGGGGTGCTGCGCCACGCCGACCCCGCCGACGCCGCCGCCGTCCTCGACGCGGTCCTCACCGACCACGCCGGCGGGTGGCCGCTGCCCCGCGCCGCCCGCCCGGTCGTCGACGTCGACTACGTGCTGGCGGCCGCCGGGCTGCTGGCCGCCGACCATCCGGGGGCCGCCGCGGCGCTGCTGCGCCGGCACCTGGACCGGTGAACCGTCGCCGTCCGCGCACGCATCGAGACGCGCCGACGCGACACGCCGTGGCGCAACACACGACAGGCCGGGGTGGGTTGACAGCGGCGGGGGTCCACGCCGTACCGTCTTTGAGTCCTACCACGGGAAGCGGCTGTTGTTCGCTTCGTCCCTTCGTCCGCTGGCCGAGCGACCCGATGCGGTTGCGGCGGCCAGGTCCAGCGGGCGGGGGTCGGCGGGGCGGCGCGAACCGGCCGCGGTTACCGGTGTACGGGCAGGGTGAAAGGCACGGCCAGTAGACAACGGCCAGGCGGGGGCAGCCAGTCCACGTCCGGTCGGTCCGAAGGTCGGCGTCGCTCGTCCTCGCCCCACCGGCCGGGAAGGGCCTGGGAGCATCGGGGCGCGGCGCAAGCCGCGCCCCGATTTCGTCTCAGCACACCTGCGACCGGTACGCCTCCAGCCGGTCGGCCAGCAGTGCCGGCTGGCTCAGCGCCAGCAGATGCCCGCCCGGCAGTTCGTCCGGCGCCACGCCCAGCCGCTCGCCGGCCAGGCGGCGCTGGAAGTCGGCGGGGAAGAACCGGTCGTCGCGCCCCACGACCACCCGGGTGGGCACGTCCGGCCAGCGGCGCAGCGGATTCGGCCGGACGAACACCGCCGCCGACTGCGGCTGCTCACCGGCGGCCAGCAGACCGGTGGTGACCTCGTCGGGCACGTCGTGGAAGAAGTCCACCGCCAGGTCCACGCCCGCGCCCGGGTCACGGCCCTGCGCGGCCGCGTACGCGGCGCGGGCCTCGGCGTGGCCGGTGGCCGCCCACCACTGGCCCGGGGTTTCCCCCGGCCGGGGCAGCATCGGGTTGACCAGCACCAGCAGGCGCACCGCGGGATGATCGGCCACCAGCGGCGCGGTGAACGCCCCCAGCGACTGCGCCACCAGCACGACCCCGCTGCGCCCGGCCAGCACCGCCCGGACGGTGTCGGCGTACTCGGGCAGGGCGGCGTCCTCGTCGCCGGCCGGCAGGTCCACCGGCACCGCCTCCCGGCCCCGCCGGCGCAGCTCGTCGACCAGCAGATGCCAGTAGGCGCCGCTGCCACCGGCCCCGGGAATCAGCACGTACGTCATCAGCGTCCCTTCCTCGACCGCTTCCGCCGGCACGCCAGTCTGTCAGGACAGGCCGACACGATCCGGCGCCGCACAGGTCTGACCCCTCACCACCGGTGCCACCGCAGTACGCTGCGGGTATGACCGGAGCGGTGCGGAAGTTGTCGATCTCGGTCCCGCCGGACGTCGCCGAGCGCCTTGAACGGGAACCCAACGCCAGCGCGTACCTGGTGCACGCCGCCCGGGTGCTCATGCGCCGGGAAGCGCTGGAGGCCGAGCTGGCCCACCAGGGCATCGCCCTCAGCGAGGAGGGGGCCGCCCGGGCCCGGGCGGCCCGCGCGGCCGTCGACGCGGCCTGGCCGGCCGACCGCTACCAGGCCGTGCGGGAGCGGGTCCGGCACGCCGTCGACGCGGACACCACCGGCCGGGTCACCGCCGCGTGAGCGCCCCGGACGCCCCGCCGGTGCGGCTGGTGCTCGACCGGTCCGCGCTGCTGGCGTACCTGGCCGGGTCGGTGCACGTCGGGGAGACCCTGCACGAGGTGATCGCCGACGGCGTGCGCTTCGGGGTCACCGCGGTCGCCGCCGCGGAGACGTACGCGGCCGTCGACGACCCGAAGGACCGGGCCGCGCTGCGGCGGCTGCTCGCCCTGGACGCCTGCGCCGTCCTGTCCACGGCCGCCGGATCCTGGCAGGAACTGGCGTACTGGCGCGGCTTCACCGGCCGGGTGGATCTGGCCGCCACCGTGCTGGCCTGCCTCGACCACGACGCGCCGACCCTCACCGGCGAGTTCCGCTACGGCGACGACGACCTGCCGGTGATCGGAATCCCCGACTGAACCCCCGCCGCGGGGGCCGCCGGGCGGCCCGGCCGGGTAGCCTTCGGCGCGTGATCGTGGTGAGGTGCCGGTGACGACGCTCGACCGGGAACAGACCCGTGCCACCGACGTGGCACCCGAGGGCGCACGCCCGCGCCCCCTGCCGCTGATGGTGGCCCTGCCGATGGCCGTCGTCGCCGGCCTGGCGCTGCTGGCCGCCTTCCCCCCGTACGGGGTGTGGGCGCTCGCCCCGGTCGGGGTGGCGCTGCTGGCCGCCGCCACCCACCGGCGGCGGTTGCGCGCCGGCGCCGGACTGGGCTTCCTCGCCGGGGTGGCGCTGTTCGCGCCGCTGCTGGAGTGGACCAACCTGCACACCGGCTACCTGCCGTGGATCCTGCTGGCGCTGCTGCAGGCCGGCTACCTCGCGCTGCTGGGCGTCGCGACCGCCTGGGTGTCGCCGCTGGTCGACCGGCACCGCTGGGCGTGGCCGGCGGTGACCGGGCTGCTGTGGGTGGGGCAGGAGGCGCTGCGCGACCGGACCCCGTTCGGCGGGTTCCCGTGGGGGCGGCTGGCGTTCAGCCAGGACGACTCGCCGCTGCTGCCGCTGGCCGCCCTCGGCGGCGCCCCGCTGGTCAGCTTCGCCGTCGCGCTCGCCGGCGGGCTGCTGGTCACCCTCGCCTGGCGCGACTGGCGCCGGCCCGCCGGGCACTGGCGCCCCGTGGCCGGGCTCACCGCGGTCCTCGCCGCGCTGCTCGCCGTCGGCGGGAGCGTGCCCACCGGGGTGCGGGGCGGCGGCGACACCCTCACCGTGGCCATCGTGCAGGGCAACGTGCCCCGCCTCGGGCTGGACTTCAACGCCCAGCGGCAGGCCGTGCTCAACAACCACGTCGACGCCACCCTGAAGCTCGCCGAGCAGGTGGCCGCCGGCACCCAGCGCCGCCCCGACCTGGTGGTGTGGCCGGAGAACTCCAGCGACATCGACCCGCTGCGCAACCCCGGCGCCGGGTACCGGATCTCCCAGGCCGCCGACGCGATCGGCGCGCCCATCCTGGTCGGCGCGGTGCTGCTCGGCCCCGGCGAGGGGCAGGTGCGCAACGCCGGCCTGCTGTGGCGTCCGGGCAGCGGCCCGGACCTGGACCAGCTCTACACCAAGCGGCACCCGGTGCCGTTCGCCGAGTACGTGCCGCTGCGCAAGGTCGCCCGGATGGTCAGCTCCGAGGTCGACCGGGTCCGCTCCGACTTCGTCCCCGGCAGCCGCGCCGGCGTGCTCGACGCCGGAAACGTCCGCTTCGGCGACGTGATCTGCTTCGAGGTCGCCTACGACGGCCTCGTCCGGGACACCGTCACCGGCGGCGGGCAGCTGCTGGTGGTGCAGACCAACAATGCCACCTTCGACGTGGCCGAGGCCCGCCAGCAGCTGGCCATGGTGCGACTGCGCGCCGTCGAGCACGGCCGCGGCGCCCTGATGGCCTCCACGGTCGGGGTGTCCGGGTTCGTTGCCCCCGACGGGCGGGTAGACGGGGCCACCGGGTTCAACACCGCGGCCGTGGTGGTGCGGCAGATGCAGCTCGGGGACGGGCGTACCCCGGCCACCCGGGCGGGGGTGTGGCCGGAGGTGGCCCTCGCGGCGCTCGCCGTCGCGGCCCTGGCCGGCGCGGCCGTGCTGCGCCGCCGCCGGGAGGAGGTCGCCGGCGGGTAGGAGACGGTGCCGGTACGCCGGCGGGGAGGCGGTACGACGGTGGTCGTGGCAGCCGACAGGAGAACGGTCGGCCATCCCGGGGTGGGCCGGGTGCTGGTGGTCATCCCCACCTTCAACGAGGCCGACAACGTCCGCCGGATCGTGACGCGGGTCCGCGAGGCGGCGCCCGCCGTGGACATCCTCGTCGCCGACGACAACAGCCCCGACGGCACCGGCGCGATCGCCGACTCGCTGGCCGGTGCCGACCCGCACGTGCACGTGCTGCACCGGCAGGGCAAGGAGGGCCTCGGCGCGGCCTACCTGGCCGGTTTCGCCTGGGCCCGGCAGCGGGGCTACGACGCCGTGGTGGAGATGGACGCCGACGGCTCCCACGCCCCGGAGGACCTGCCGGCGCTGCTGGACGCCGCCCGCGACGCCGACGTGGTGATCGGCTCCCGCTGGACCCGTGGCGCCCGGGTGGTGAACTGGCCGCTGCGGCGGCTGCTGCTGTCCCGCTTCGGCAACCTGTACGCGCGGCTGGCCCTGGGCATGCCCGTCTCCGACGCCACCGGCGGCTACCGGGTGTACCGGTCCCACGCGCTGGAGGCCATCGACCTGGACTCGGTGCGCTCCCAGGGGTACGCGTTCCAGGTGGAGCTGTCCCGGCTGGCGCACCGGGCCGGGGTGCGGATGGTCGAGGTGCCGATCACCTTCGTCGAGCGGGAACACGGCGACAGCAAGATGAGCCCGCTGATCGTGGCCGAGGCGCTGTGGCGGATCACCTCCTGGGGGCTGCGGGACCGGCGCGCGGCGGCGCGCCGCCCCGACGCGTTGGCCCGGTGGCCGTGAGCCTCGACGTGTCATGCTGGAGGAGCGTGATGACGCCCGTGGCTGATGAGGTGAGATGCGCCGAGGACTGAGGTACGTACCGCCGGCCCTGCTGCTGCTCGCGGTGCTGGAGCTGATCGTGTTCGTCCTGGTGGGCCGGGGCATCGGCTTCGGGTCCGCGCTGCTGCTGGTGTTCGCGGCGTCCCTGCTCGGCCTGGTGCTGCTGCGCCGCGAGGGGATGCGGGCGTGGCGCGGTTTCCGCGCCGCCGTGGAGTCCCGGCAGCCGCCGGGTCAGCAGGTCACCGACGGCCTGGTCGGCCTGGTGGGGGCGCTGCTGCTGGCGCTGCCCGGCCTGGTCAGCGGCGCGGTGGGCCTGCTGTTGCTGGTGCCGCCGCTGCGCCGGCTGGCCCGGGGCGGTGTGCAGCGTGCCGCCGAGCGCCGGGTGTCGTCGATGGTCGCCGGTGACCTGTTCGGGCCGCGCGTGGTGCGGGTCCGCCGGGGCGAGCCGCAGCCCCCGGCACCCGGCCCGCAGCAGCCCCCGCCGCCGCAGGAGCCCGGGCGCGCCATCGAGGGCGAGATCGTCCAGTAGAGGCCCGAAAGTGACGAAACGCCCCCGGGTGATCCCGGGGGCGTTTCGGTTGTTAGGTGCGCTCAGGCGCGACCGCGGCGGGTACGGACCTCCTGGAGCCGCTCGGCCAGGATGTCCTCCAGCTCGGCGATCGAGCGCCGCTCCAGCAGCATGTCCCAGTGGGTACGCGGCGGCTTGGCCTTCTTCTGCTCCGGCTCGCTGCCGTCGACCAGCCGGGCGACGCTGCCGTCGAACTTGCACTCCCAGGTCGTCGGGACCTCGGCGTCGACGGCGAACGGCACCTCGAACTGGTGTCCCTTGGCGCACAGGTACTCGCGGGTCTGACGCGGCGCGAGCTCCGTGTTGCGGTCGGATTCGTAGCTGACCGCGCCCAGTCGGCTTCCGCGCAGCATGCGCTCGCCCATGATCGGCTTCCCCTCGTTCGTGGTGCTGGTCTTCTCGGTGTAACGGTCCGTCCTGGCCGGGCCATTCCCGCCCGCGCCGACATGGGTCCGCGCGGTAGGGGAACCCTCCAAGGGTAGCCGGACATCACGGCTGCCCGGCGGGGTCGTCCCCGGCCGGGCCGAATCGGTGGAGTGTTTCGCCTGTCAACGGGGATGTTAGCCGCCTCCACGCGTGCGGAGGTGAGCATGGCCAGTGACGCGCCGGTCGAAGCCCGACCGCCCGCCGGGAAGACCTTCTTCGGTCACCCCCGGGCGCTGTCGACCCTGTTCCTCACCGAGATGTGGGAACGGTTCAGCTTCTACGGCATGCGTGCCATCCTGGTGCTCTACCTGACCGCGGCGGCGGCCGACGACGGGCTGGCCATCCGGGAGTCCACCGCCAACGCCGTCTACGGCACGTACAACGCGATGGTGTACCTGATGGCGCTGCCGGGCGGCTGGGTCGCCGACCGGCTGCTGGGCGCCCGGCGCAGCGTGCTGTGGGGTGGGGTGGTCATCGCGGCCGGCCACTACGTGATGGCCGTTCCCGTCCGGTGGAGCGTGTTCGCCGGCATGACCCTGATCGTGCTCGGCACCGGCCTGCTCAAACCGAACATCTCGACCATGGTCGGCGACCTGTACGACCGGGACTCGCCGCGCCGCGACGCCGGCTTCTCGATCTTCTACATGGGCATCAACCTGGGCGCGTTCATCGCCCCGCTGATCACCGGCTTCCTCGGCGAGAAGATCAACTGGCATCTGGGCTTCGGCGCCGCCGCGGTCGGCATGACCTTCGGCGTGCTGCAGTACGTGCTGGGCCGGCGCAACCTCGGCGACGCGGGCGCCCGGCCCGCCGACCCGCTGCTCGGCGCGGACCGGCGCCGGGCGCTGACCCGCATCGGCCTGGTCGCCCTGGCCGTGATCGTGGTCCTGGTGGTGCTCGCCCTGCTGGGGCTGTTCACCGTCAACACCGTGGTCAACCTGCTCACCCTGGTCACCGTGCTGGTGGCGATCGGCTACTTCGCGCGGATCCTCACCGACGGGGAGATCAGCGCCACCGAGCGCAGCCGGATGAAGGCCTACACCTGGCTGTTCGTGTTCGCCGCCGCGTTCTG
Organism: Micromonospora sp. NPDC048930; assembly: GCF_043197935.1. NCBI lineage: Bacteria > Bacillati > Actinomycetota > Actinomycetes > Micromonosporales > Micromonosporaceae > Micromonospora > Micromonospora sp. NPDC048930. The sequence continues at coordinate 109,726 of NZ_JBICUB010000001.1, read as the reverse complement.
GCTGATCTACGACCAGGCCGGGTCGGTGCTGAACATCTTCGCCGCCGACCGCACCGACCGCGACGTGGCCGGCTTCACCTTCCCGGCGTCCTGGCTCCAGTCGGTGAACCCGATCCTGATCATCATCGGCGCGCCGCTGGCCGCCTGGCTCTGGCTCAAGCTGGGGCACCGGGTGTCCACCCCGATGAAGTTCGCCGTCGGGCTGATCCTCAACGGCCTGTCCTTCGTACTGATGGCCGCCGCCGCGCAGGCCGCCGTCGGCGGGGGCCTGGTCTCGCCGTGGTGGCTGGTCGCGGTGTACGCGATCCAGGTCGCCGGCGAGCTGTCGCTGAGCCCGGTGGGCCTGTCGGCGACCACGAAGCTGGCCCCGGTCAAGTACGCCAGCCAGATGATGGGCCTGTGGTTCCTCGCCTCCTCCGTCGGCGACGCGATCGGTGGCCAGGTGGCGCGGCTGGCGGAGACCTGGGCGGAGCCGACCTACTTCCTCACCTTCGGCCTGGCGTCGGTGGTGCTGGGCCTGGCCGCGGTGATGTTCGCCCGGCAGATCCGCCAGTTGATGGCCGGCATCCACTGACCGGCCGCGCCGTCACGCCACCGGGGTGGGCGGCAGCGGCAGGGGCAGGCCGGGCAGCCCGTCGATGCTGGTCGCGACGTGCTCCTTGCCGGCGAAGTACACGCTCAGCGACGCGTCGTCCTCCCGGGCGAAGCGCCGGCCGTGCAGGTCCCGGTCGGCCTCGTAGGTCATCAGCGGGACCGCGTACCCGCAGGTGTCGCGGATCAGCTCGGCGCGGACCACGACGATCGCCCGCAGCCCGTGCAGGCCCGGGTCGATGTCGGGGAAGTGCCGCAGCAGCGGTGTCCACCGGGGATCGTCGCGGAACACCGGCTCGCCGCGCCCGTGCACCCGCACGATGTTCGGCGGGCCGGTGAAGGCGCACCACATCAGCGTGATCCGGCCGTTCTCCCGCAGGTGGGCGACCGTCTCGGCGTTGCTTCCGGCGAAGTCCAGGTAGGCCACCGTGAGCTCGTCGAGGACCGCGAGGGAGCCGCGCAGCCCCTTGGGGGAGAGGTTGATCGTGCCGTCGCCCGCGAGCGGGGCGGTGGCGGTGAAGAACATCGGCTGCGCCTCGATGAAGGTCCGCAGCCGCCCGTCGATGCGCTCGTACGTCTTTCCCATACGTCGATCATGGCCACCGCCGGGGGGTGGGCGCTGCCCCGTCCCAGCCCGTGGCCGCTCAGCCCAGCCGCTCGCGCAGCCAGTCGGCGAGGCCGGCCAGGGCCGGGGCGGCGATGCCGTGCCCGACCGGGTCCCGGCGGGCCGTGGTCGCCGCGCCGGACTCGCCGGTCAGGTACGCCCAGGTGCGGTCGAGCAGCTCGCGGGGGATGACGTTGTCGTGCTCGCCCTGCGCCACGAACGCCGGCACCCCGGCCAGCCGACCCGCCGTGGTGGGCACGCCGGCGTCGAAGGGGAGGGTGCCGTAGAGGATCGCGGCGCCGGCGTACCGGGCCGGGTCGTCGAGGAGCAGGCCGCCGGCGAACGCCGCGCCGCCGCTGAAGCCGACCAGCGCCACCGGGCGGCCGGCCGGGGCGACCCCGTCGAGCCAACTGGTGAACCAGTTCATGGTGGCGCGCAGCGACTCGGCCACGGGGCGGCCGATGCCCCGGTTGGCGAACCAGGCGTACCCGCCGCCCTCGGCGATAGGGGCGCGGACCGCCGCGTACGCCGGGCCGGCCGGCAGGTGGTCGGCCAGGGTGAGGATCTCCCGCTCGTGCGAGCCGCGGCCGTGCAGCAGCACGACCAGGGGCGCGGCGGGGTCGGTGCTGCCGCTGGTGGCCACGACGGGCGACGGGAAATGGTTGAGCATTCAACAACCATAGCGCGGTGGGTCGGCGGTCAGGGCAGCGCGGCGCGCACCCCGAGGGCGAGCAGGACCGCGCCGGTCAGCCGGTCGAGCAGCCGACGCACCCGGGCGGCGCGCAGCAGCCGGGCGGCGGCCCCGGAGACGGCGGTCCACCCGGCCAGCCAGCAGGTGTGCAGGGCGGCGTGCGCCGTGGCGAGCACCAGCATCGGCATCAGCACCGGACGACCCGGCTCCAGGAACTGCGGGGCGAGCGTGAGGTAGACCGCGGCGGCCTTGGGATTGAGCACATTGCCCAGCAGTGCCTGCGGGAAGGGGTGGTGTCCGCGCCACGGCAGCCGCCGCGGCCGGGCGGGCGGCGCCTCCGGCGCCCTCCTCCGACGACCGACCGAGGACCACAGCAGCCAGAGCCCCAGCCCGGCCAGGTAGGCGGCGCCGACCAGCTTGACCACCCAGAATGCCTGCGACGAGCGGAGCACCAGCGCCGCGAGGCCCACCGCGGCCAGGATGGCGTGCACGTAGAGCCCGCTCACGGTGCCCAGGATCACCCACCAGCCCTGCCGCCGCCCACCGGCGGCGACCCGCGAGACGACGAGGGTGAGGCTGGTTCCCGGTGCGGTGGTGATCGGCGCGACGGCGGCCAGGAAGCCCAGCACCGCGACCCCGCGCACTTTCAGACCACCACCCGGTAGTGGGTGGTGAGCAGCCCGGTGTCGTCGTAGACGTGGAAGGCGACGCCGGGCGGCTGGCTCTGGGTGGTCAGCCGGCCCTCGCCCTCCCACGGCATCCGCAGGGTGGAGACCACGCCCGGCGCGATCCGTAGTGGACGGCCGGCGAAGGTGCTCGCGGCGGCGGTGTGGAAGTGTCCGGTCAGCACGGCGATGACCTGCGGGTGGGCGGCGACCAGTTCGGCCAGGGGCGCGGCGGGCAGCAGCCGGGTCGGGTCGATGACCGGGTGGTGCAGCGCGACCGGCGGATGGTGGAAGGCGATGAAGGTCGGCGTGTCGGCCGGCAGGCTGCCCAGCTCGGCGGCGAGCCAGTCGATCGTCTCCGTGTCGAGGTGGCCGTCGTCCTCGCCGGGAACGGAGGAGTCGGCGAGCAGGAAGACCGCGCCGGCCACGTCGTACCGGGTGTTGATCGGCGCGTCGCCGCCGCGGTCGTCGCCGAGCAGACCCTTGCGGTACGCGTCGCGCACGTCGTGGTTGCCCGGGCAGACCAGCACCGGCGCCGGGGACTCGAACAGCCGCGCCGCGGTCTCGTACTCGGCCACCTCGCCGTGGTCGGCGATGTCCCCGGTGATCAGGATCGCGTCCACCGGTCGGGCCAGGCCGTTCAGGTGGTCCATCACGCGTGCGGTCCGCTCGGCTGAGCGGGGATGGCTGTCGATGTGCGTGTCGCTGAGGTGGGCGATGACCAGCAAGACCGCTCCCTAATGGTTATTCCCGTAAAAAGCGTTAGGGACGCTACACTCGGCCGCGAGGACCGCACAAGCCCGGAGGAGAACCGATGGCCCCGCACCTCGCGCTCGCCCTGGCCGGCACCATCCGGCACGACGGCAACGGGGGAGTCGCCGACGACCTCGGCGACGTGGCCGGCCTGGCCGCCTGGCTCCGCGCCGAGGCCCCGCTGCTGCGCGAGTACGTCGGCGCGGTCGAGCCGCTCGCCGACGCCGCCGACGAGGCGACCCGGGTCGAGGTGGCGGCGGTGCGCCGGGCGATGCGTACCCTCTTCGCGGTGGCGGTCCGACCGGGGCCGCCGAGCCGGGCGGACTCCTCGTCGCTGCTGCCGCCCGAAGAGGCGGTCGAGCAGCTCAACCGGGCGGCCGCCGCGCTGCCGGTCCGCCCCGTGCTGCACTGGCCGGACGACGCCGCACCGAGCCTCAGCTGGGCGGGTGACCCGACCGAGCCGCGGGTACGGCTCACGGCGGGACTGGCCCGGGCCGCCGTCGAGTTCCTCGCCGGCCCGGCCCGCGAACAGCTGCGCGCCTGCCCGGCGCCACGCTGCGTCCGCTACTTCGTCAAGGACCACCCGCGCCAGGAATGGTGCAAGCCGTCCTGCGGCAACCGGGCGCGGGTCGCCCGCCACTACCAGCGCCACACCACCCGCTGACCGGCCCCCGCCGGGGCGGGGTCAGCCGGTCCGGGCGCCCAGCCGCGCCAGCGCGCTGGCCAGGTCGCTGACCTGGTCGGCGAGCTGCCCGGCCCGGCGCTGGGCCGCGTCCCGGTCGGCCTCGGCGGTGGCCAGCCGTACGGTCAGCTCCGCCAGCCGGGCCTCGACGGCGTCGGCGGCGTCCCGCGCGCCGGCCAGCTCCGCGGCCAGGGCGTCCCGCTCGCCGGTGCGGGCGGCCAACTCCTGCCGCGCCGCGGTGGACGCCGCGACCGCCTCCGCCCGGGCCGCCTCGGCCTGTTCCCGGGCGGTCTGCGCCGAGTGCTGGGCCCGCCGGGCCTCGCCGGCCTCCGCCCGGGCCTGTTCGGCCGCCGTCCGGGCCGCCTCGGCGTCCGTCCGGGCCCGGTCGGCCTCGGCCCGCAACTGCTCCGCGCGGGCCAGGGCCTCGCCGGCCGAGCGGGTGGCCCGCTCCGCGTCGGCCCGGGCCGCGTCCCGCTCGGCGGTCAGGTCGGTGACCCGCCGGTGCTCGCCGTCCAGCTCCGCCCGCACGGCACGCAGCTCGTGGCGGGCGGCGTCGCGGTCCCGCTCGGCCTGCGCCCGCAGCGCCTGCGCGGCGCTGGCCTCGCCGCGCGCCTCGTCCCGGGCCGCCTCGGCCCGCGCCGCCCGCTCGGCGGCACGGCCCGCCTCCGCCTCGGCCCGGTCCGCCCGCTCCCGGGCGGCGTCCCGCTCGGCGAGCGCCGTCCGCGCCTCCTGGCGGGCCCGTACCGCGGTCGCGGTGGCGTCCTCGGCGTCCCGGCGGGCGTCGTCCCGTTCGCCGTGCGCGGCCGCCACCTGGGCGGCGGTCTCGGCGCGGACCTGGGCGAGCTGCCGCTCCACCCCGGCCGGGGAGAGCTCGGCGTGCAGCGCCTCGGTGAGGGTCTCCACGATCTGGTCGAGCCGGTCCACCGCCTCCCAGGTGCGGGCCACCTGTCCAGGCAGTCCCGGGGCGTTGCGGTGGCGCATCCGGGAGTTGCGCGAGGCGCGTTGGCAGGCGCCGTCGTTGTCCCGGCAGTACCGGAACGGCCGGCCGGCGCCGGCGCGCTGCGGCACCTCCCGTCCACAGTGGGCGCAGGGGCGGGTCTCGGGGGCGGGCTGGGCGTCCATCGGGGGCGAAGTCTAGTGGTCGGGCGCCGGGTCGGCGCGGGCCACGCGGTCCAGGGTGTAGCGGCTCTGCAGCAGCACCGCGACCAGCATCACCGCGGCGGGCAGCAGGCCGAACCCGTACCGGACGGCCGCCAGCGCCGCCGGCGACTGGGTCACCGTCTCCCCGGCGGCGGAGGCGACGAAGCCGCCGGCGGTCAGGCAGAGGGCGTAGGCGTACGGGCCGAGCGCGCCGCCGGTCGCGTCGGTGGCCGTCCACACCCCGGTGTACGTGCCGGCGCGGGCGGTCCCGGCGGCGCAGATCACGTCCGGCAGCATGGAGAACGGCAGCAGTTGCAGGGCGGCGAACGCCACCCCGAGCACCGCCACCACCCCGGTCAGCACGGGCAGGCCGACCGGCCGGCCGACCGCGAGGACCAGCGTGCCGGCCGCGAACGTGGCCTGGGCGGCCAGCAGCGCCCGCTGCTTGCCGATCCGGCGGGCCACCGCCAGCCAGGCCGGGGTGACCAGCAGCGCGGGCGCGAGGAACGCGGCCATCAGCACGGTGGTGAGCGCCGGCCGGCCCAGCTCGTACCGGGCGTAGTAGGGCACCCCGGCGAGGACCAGGTGGGTGGTGGTGGACATGGCCAGGTAGGCGGCGACCAGCCAGCGGAACTGCCGGTCGCGCAGGCTCAACGCCAGGGCCCGCCAGCCGGCCGGCCCGTGCGCGGTGGCCGGGGCGGCGGCCGCGCGCCGCAGCCGGTCGATCCCGGTGACGCCGACCAGCATCGCGACGAGCATCCCCGCGCCGAGCAGCACCGACATGCGCAGGTAGCCGCCGCGGGTGGGGGTGTCGCCGCCGGCCAGCAGCGGCGCCATCAGCCCGGAGAGCAGGATGCCGACGGTGAGGACCATCATCCGGAAGGCCATCAGCCGGGTGCGTTCGTGGTAGCCGATCCGCAGGTCGGCCGGGGTGGCCAGATACGGCACCTGGTACGCGGCGAACAGCAGGTTCCCGGCGATGAACAGCAGCGCCACCCAGGCCGCGGCGCCGGCGCCGGTGAGCTCGCCGGGCACCGCGAAGAGGGCGGCGAAGGCCGCCGGGAGGACACAGCCGGCCAGCAGCAGCCGGCGACGGTGCCCCCGGCGGGCCTGCTCGACGTCGCTGCGGTGCCCGATCCAGGGGTGCAGCAGCACGTCGGCGATCTTGGGCAGCAGCAGGGTCAGCCCGGCCAGCCAGGGCGCCACGGCGAGCACGTCGGTGAGGAAGTAGAGCAGCAGCAGCCCGGGCACGGTGAGCCAGACGCCCATGCCGAGCGAGCCGGTGGCGAAGCCGAGCAGGGGTCCGCGCCGCAGGGTGACGTCGCCGTCGAGCCCGGTCATGTGTGCGTCCTCCCCGGGCGCGTCGCCCCGCCAATCCAACGGATGATGGATTGTAGGGGGAACAATGGCGGGATGACCATGCCCCGCCGGCGGCCGGGCCGGCCGCGCCGCGACGACCAGCGCCCGACCCGCGACCTCGTCCTCGCCGCCGCCACCGCGCTCTTCGCCGAACGCGGCTTCGACGCCGTGAGCCTGCGCGACGTCGCGTCCGCGGCCGGCGTCGACGTGGCCACCGTCGCCCATCACACCGGCACGAAGGCGCAGCTCTACGACGCCTGCTTCGCCCGGGTCTTCGCCGCCGAGCAGCAGGTCCTCGAAGCGGCCGGGGAGCGGGCCCGGGCCGCGCTGGCGGCCGGACCCGGCGCGGCGCTGCGCGCACTGCACGACCTGGTGGACGTGTTCGTGGACTTCCTGGAGGACCGGCCGGAGACCACCGCGCTGTGGCTGCGTCGCTGGCTGGAGCCGCACCGGCACGGCGAACTCGACCGGCGGTACGCGGCGCCGCTGTACGGGATGGTCGAGCAGTTGCTCGCCGCCGCGGCGCACAGCGGCGCGCTGGTCGAGCCCACCCCGCACGTCACCGTGCGCAGCCTGGTCTGGGCCGTGCACGGGCACGTGGTGGCGCTGGCCGCGCAGGGCGGCGCCGGGGCGCGGGAGCGGCGGGAGTTCCGCGCCTTCCTGCACCGTTTCCTCGACGGGCTGTACCCGCCGGCCGGCTCTTGACGGTCCGCGGCCTGCTGGGCATTATCCATCGGGCGTTGGATTAAGGAGGCGGGCATGACGGCACGGCCCAGGGTCGCGGTGATCGGCGCCGGGGCGGCCGGCCTGGCCACCCTCAAGGCGCTGCGCGACGCACGCGTGCCGGCGGTGGCCTTCGAGACCGCGGACACCGTCGGCGGCCTGTGGGTGTACGGGGCGCCCGGCTCGCCCACGTACCGGACGCTGCACCTGAACACCAGCAGGGGCCGCACCCAGTTCGCCGACCACCCGATGCCCGCCGACTGGCCCGACTACCCGGACCACACCCGCATCGCCGGCTACCTCGCCGACTACGCCGACCGGTTCGGGCTGCGGGAGGACGTCCGGCTGCGGCACACCGTCGAGCGGGTGGTCCGCGCCGCCGACGACACCTGGACCGTGCAGGCCACCGGGCCCGACGGGCCGGTGCGGATCGACGTGGAGGCGGTGGTGGTGGCCAACGGCCACAACCGGGTGCTGAACCTGCCCACCGCCCAGCCCGGCGAGTGCGCCGCCGAACAGCTGCACAGCCACGACTACCGGGGGCCGGAGCAGCTCGCCGGCCGGCGGGTCCTGGTCGTGGGTGGCGGCAACTCGGCGATGGACATCGCCGTCGACGCCTCGTACGCGGCCACCCGCACCCTGCTGTCGCTGCGCCGCGGCGTCTGGGTGGTGCCCAAGTACCTGCTCGGCCGCCCGTCGGACACCCTCAACGGGGCCCTCGCCCGCCGGCTGCCCTGGCGGCTGCGGCAGCGGATCAGCCAGACCATGCTCACCGCCACCGTCGGCCCGCCCGGCCGGTACGGGCTGCCCACCCCCGCACACGGCTTCCTCCAGGACCACCCCACCCTCTCCGACGGGCTGCTGTCCCGGCTCACCCACGGCGAGATCGAAGCCCGCCCCGGCATCGCCCGGTTCGCCGGCACCCGGGTCGAGTTCACCGACGGCCGCGCCGACGAGGTGGACCTGGTGGTCTGGTGCACCGGCTACCGGGTGGAGGTGCCGTTCCTCGACCCCGGCCTGCTCGGCGACGGCGCCGACCGGCTGCCGCTGTACCGGCACGTCTTCCACCTCGACGCCCCCGGCCTGGCCTTCGTCGGGTTGATGCAGTCCACCGGGGCGGCGTTCCCACTGGTCGAGGCGCAGGCCCGGCTGGTCGCCGGACGGCTCGCCGGCACCTGGGCACCCCCGGACCCGGCCCGGCAGGCCGCCGCCTGCCGCGCCGAGCTGCGCGCCGCCACCACCCGGTGGGGGCAGCGCCGCCCGCACATGCGGGTCGACTTCGACGCGTACCTGGCCGAACTGGAGCGGGAACTGGCCGCCGGACGGCGCCGGGCGGGGGCGCCGGCATGAGCGCCCTGCACGGACGGCGCGTGCTGGTCACCGGGGCGCGGGGCACCTTCGGGCGGCACCTGGGCGCCGCGCTCGCCGGCGCCGGCGCCCGGGTCGTCGGGCTGGACCTGCGCGCCGATGAGGACGCCGACGTGCCGGTGCTCGGCTGCGACCTCACCGACCCGGCCGCGGCGCCGGCGGCGGTGGCCGCCGCCGTGGACCGGCTCGGCGGGCTGGACCTGCTGGTCAACAACGCCGGCGTGGGCGGGCCCGCCCCCGCCGAGCTGCCCCCCGACGAGCTGGTCCGGCAGCAGCTCGAGGTCAACCTGCTCGCCGCCTGGCGCACCACGGCGGCGGCGCTGCCCGCGCTGGAGGCGGCCCGCGGTCGGGTGGTCTTCGTGGCCAGCCGGATGGCCGTGCTGCCGCTGCCCCTCGCCGCCGCCTACGGGGTGAGCAAACGGGCCCTGGTGGCGTACGCCGACGCGCTGCGCCACGAGGTCGGCACCCACGTCGGGGTCAGCGTCGTCTACCCCAGCATGGTCGCGTCACCGATCCACGACAGCACCGCCCGGGCCGGGCTGTCGCTGAGCGGGGTGTCCCGGCTCGAACCGGTGGACGGCGTGATCGCGGCGATCCTGCGCGCCGCCACCGCCCGCCGGCCGCCCCGCGACGTGGCCACCACCGCCCGGGGCCGGGTTGAGCTGGCCCTGGCCCGGCACGCGCCCGCCCTCGCCGACCGCCTGGTGCGCCGTACCGTCGCCGGGCGGATCGCCGCCGGTGACCTGGACGGCGCGCCGCTGGCCGCCGGCATGGTGCGGCGGCACCGGGAGGCCCGCCGGTAGGGTGCCGGCATGCCACTGTCGCCCTACATCGCCCGGATGCGCCGCCACATCGGACACGACCTGCTGATGCTCTACGGGGTCAGTGCGGTGGTGACCGACGACGCCGGGCGGCTGCTGCTGGCCCGCCGGGGCGACAACGGCCGCTGGTCCATCCCGGCGGGGGTGGTCGACCCGGGCGAGCAGCCGGCCGACGCGCTGCTGCGCGAGGTGTACGAGGAGACCGGCGTCAAGGTCGAGATCGAGCGGGTCGGCGGGGTCGCCACCCACCCGGTCGTCTACCCCAACGGCGACGCCTGCGAGTACCTCAACGTCTGGTTCCACTGCCGGCCCGTCGGCGGCGCCCCGATGGTGGACGGTGAGGAGTCGCTCGCGGTCGACTGGTTCGCCCCGGACGACCTGCCCGAGCTGGACGACTGGTCCCGGCTGCGGATCAGCACCGCGCTGCGCGCGGACCGGGCCGCCTGGTACGCCGCGCCGGGCGAGCACCACCCGGCGCTGCACCAGCCGGACAACCTGTGACGTCAGCGCCGGAAGACGACCTCGACGGCTCGCCCCGGCGTCAGCGCCAGCACCCGCTCCCCACCCGGGCCGCGGACCCGCAGCCGCTGCGCCACCGCTGACACCAGCCGGGCGCGGACCCCGGCGGCGTCCCAGGCCAGCTCCTCGACGACGACCCGGCCCCGGCCGCGCACCCCGCGCAGCGTCCCGGAGTCCAGACCGGGCAGCGGCGCGGGCAGCAGCCGCAGCACCCCGGGCCGCGACTGCACCAGCGACTCGATCAGCACCGCCGGCAGGGCGTGCGCGGCGTCGGCGTTGTAGGTCACCCGGCCCGGGTTGTGCGCGCTCATCAACGACCGGAAGAACATGTCCGCGCCGAGAATCTTCCGCAGGTTCGCCGCGACCAGCGGGCCGTCGTGCAGCCGCGCCGCCGCGAGGGCCCGGTGCAGGCTGCCGTGCGCGGACAGGTTCTCGTCGCCGCGTACGGTCAGCGCCCGGTGCTGAACAGCAGGTAGCGGCCGGCGTGGAAGAGCTGTTCCAGCAGCGCCGGGTGCAGCCGGCCCCGGTCGGCGGCCTGCCGGTCCAGCAGCCCACCCACCGGCAGCTCCCGCTCGCGCGCCGGTCGGGGCGGCGGCGGTCACGGTCACCGCGCCGACCAGCCGGACGTCCCGGGCGGAGCGACCCACCAGCAGCGTGTGCGTGGCGTCCTCCACCACCATCGCGCCCCGGGTCTCGTCCCACCAGGCCAGCTCGTCGGTACGCAGCCGCAGCGTGACCCGCGCGGTCACCCCGGGGTCGAGGGTCACCCGGGCGAAGTCGCGCAGCTGCCGCAACGGCTGCTTGACCCGGGAGCGGCGCTGCCGGGTGTAGAGCTGCACGACCTCGGTGCCGGGGCGGACGCCGGTGTTGGTGACCTCGACGCTCACCTCGACCTCCTCGCCGGCGGGCACCACGGCCGCGCTCGACCGGAGGTGAGCGTAGTGGAAGCGGGCGTAGCTGAGCCCGTGCCCGAACGGGTACAGCGGCTCGCCCCGGTGGTACAGGTAGGTGGCGTCGGCGCCGATGATGTCGTAGTCGAGCAGCTCGGGCAGGTCGGCGGTGTCGGCGTACCAGGTCTGGGTGAGCCGCCCGCCGGGGTCGGCGTCGCCGAGCAGCACGTCGGCCAGGCCGTTGCCGTGCTCCTGACCGCCGTGCGAGGTCCACAGCACCGCCGGCAGGTGCTCCTGCGCCCAGCCCACCGCGTACGGGTAGCTGCTGGTCACCACCAGCACGGTGCGCGGGTTGGCGACGTGCACGGCGCGCAGCAGTTCCTCCTGTCGGCCCGGCAGGGCCAGGTCCACCCGGTCCTCGGTCTCCCGGCCGTTGACCATCGGGTGGTTGCCGAGCGCGACCACCGCCACGTCGGCGGCGGCGGCCAGGGCGGCGGCCTCGGCGGCGCCGTCGGCGACGAGTTCGGGAGTGAACACGGCGGCCTGCCCGGCGTCCGCCCCGACGACCAGCCGGCCGTCGCCGTCGACGGCGACGTACCGGTCGGTGGCCAGGTGGTGCAGCAGGGCGGTGCCGTCGGCGCGGTGGTGGAAGCGGAACGTCTCCCGGACCACCCAGTCGCCCGGGCCGGGCCGGTCGTTGACCAGAACGCCGGTCTCGTCGGCGCCGACGTGCCGGCCGTTGCCCACCGCGCGCAGCGCCACCACCCCCTGCCCCCAGTCGAACACGTCGAAGCGGGTGGCCGCCCCGTCGAGGGCCAGCGGGCCGCCCTCCGGACGGTCCGGGCAGTGCACGTGGCGGTCGCCGACGCGCAGCGCGATCCGGTCCGCGCCCGGATGGGTGGTCACCTCGGGCAGCCGCGCGGCCAGCCCGGCGTACGCGCTCACCGCGTACGGCAGGGTGCCGCTGTACCAGTCCTCGTACACCGCGTCGGCCAGCGGGCCGAGCACGGCCACCCGGGGCGTCTCGGCGGGGGAGAGGGGGAGCAGCCCGTCGTTGCGCAGCAGCACGACCGACTGGCGGGCCGCCTCGCGGGCCAGTTCCCGGTGCGCCGGGCAGTCGACCACGTCGGCCCGCACGCCGGCGTACGGGTCCTGCCCGGGTGGGTCCAGGTCGCCCAGGCGCAGCCGTACGGCGAGGATGCGCCGCACCGCCCGGTCCACGTCGGACTCGCCGATCAGCCCCCGGTGCAGCGCCTCGGTGAGCCGTGCCACGGTGGGGGCGCTGTCCCGGTCGTCCTCGGTGAAGCTGTCGATCCCGGCGCGCAACGCGGCGGCGAATCCCTCGACGTGGTCGGGCAGGTGGCCCTGTACGCCGGCGATGTTGCCGACCGCCCCGGCGTCGCCGACCACCATGATGTCGTCCTCGGCCCAGCCGCGCAGCTCGCCCTCGATGAGCGGGCTCAGGTGCGCCGGCACCCCGTTCACCCGGTTGTACGAGGCCATCACGGCCACCGCCGCGCCGGCGGCGAGCGGGGCGCGGAAGGCCGGCAGCTCGTACTCGTGCAGCACCCGGGGCGGCAGGTCGCTGGACGTGGTGGCCCGGTCGGTCTCGTTGTTGTAACCCAGGAAGTGCTTGAGCGTCGGCGCGGTCCGCAGCCGGGTGGGGTGGTCGCCGCGCAGCCCCCGGGCGTACGCGGTGGCCAGCCGGCCGGTCAGCCAGGGGTCCTCGGACCAGCCCTCCTCGTTGCGGCCCCAGCGGGGGTCGCGCAGCGGGTTGACCACCGGCGCCCAGACGTTGAGGCCGACGCGCTCCGGGTCGGCCTGGTGCGTGGCGCGGACCTCGTCGCCGACGGCGGCCCCCACGGCCCGGATCAGCTCGGGGTTCCAGGTGGCGGCCAGCCCGACCGCCTGCGGGAAGACGGTCGCCGGGCCGAGCCAGGCGACGCCGTGCAGCGCTTCCGTGCCGGTGCGGAAGGACGGCAGGCCGAGGCGGGGCACCGGCGCCTGCCACTGGTGCAGCAGGCCGAGCTTCTCGGGCAGGGTGAGCCGGGCCAGCAGGTCGTCGAGGCGGTGCGGGGTGCGGTCGGTCATGGCAGGTGCCTTCCGTAGGGCGTGCGGTGCGGCCCGCGGCGGGTCGAAGCGCTTCGACGACCGTCGTGACGAGTGGCGGCGCGCATGGTGGAGGGGGCGGTCGTCGGCCCGGACGCGTGGTGAAGCGCTTCGACAACCGCGGAAAGAAATGCCGCCCCGACTGCCCTGTGCCGGAGTGGCCGTACCGAGGTTGGCACCCGGCGACCGGTCCGGTCAAGGCCCGGCCGCGACGTCCGGTCCGGACGGAGCGCGGCCGAGGGCCCGCGCTCAGGCGGCCGGCAGCCGTCCCGCCTCGACGGTCGCGAGGGCCGCGGTGGCGCCGCCGAGGGCGCTGGCCGCCGAGCCGAGGTTGCTCGCCTCCAGCCGGCAACCGCCGTCCGGCGGGGCCAGGGTGCGGGCGGCGAGTTCGGCCCGGGCCGCCGGCAGCAGCCAGGGCGCCAGCGCGGCGAGGTGTCCGCCGACCACGACCACCTGCGGGTCGAGCAGGTTGGCCAGGATGGACACTCCGTGGCCGAGCTGCCGGCCGACCTCGGCGAGACCGCTCAGCGCGGCGTCGTCGCCGGAGCGGGCGAGGGCCTGGATCCGTTCGACCTCGGGCAGGTAGTCGGCGACCGGGCCGTCCGGTGCGGCGTCCGGCAGCAGCCGGCGGACCACCGCGTCCACGCCGGTGAGCGCGGCGAGGCAGCCGCGCCGGCCGCAGGCGCAGACCGGCCCGGCCGGGTCCAGCGGGACGTGGCCGATCTCGCCGGCGAAGCCCCGGCCGCCGCGCAGCAGTCGGCCGCCGCTGACCAGGCCCGCGCCGACGGCCACCCCGCCGGTGAGGTGCACCAGGTCGGCCGTGCCGGCGTACGCCCCGTGCCGTTGCTCGGCCAGGACGGCGAGGTTGGCGTCGGTGTCGACGCCGACGGCGAACCCCGGGTCGCGCAGCGCGCGGCGCAGCTCGGCGGCGAGCGGCACGTCCCGCCAGCCCAGCGCGGGTGCGAGCGGGACGCCGTCGTCGGTGTCGACCAGCCCGGGTACGCCGACGGTGAGGCCGAGCACGGTGCGGCCCTGGCCGCTGACCCGGTTGATCGCGCGGCGGGCCAGCGCGGCGAGCGCCTGCACGGTCTGCCCCGGGGTGGCGGCCGCGGCGGCGAAGGCCCGCCGCCAGGTGAGCAGCCGGTTGCCGCCGAGGTCGACCGCGACCACGACCAGTTCGTCGGCGCCGATCTGCAGGCCGAGCCCGGCGTACGGCTCGCCGTCGAGGACGAGCATGGTGGCGGGTCGGCCGACCCGGTTCTCGGTCAGCCCGGTCTCGCGCAGCAGCCGCCGGTCGATCAGCTCGGTGACCAGGCTGGAGACGGTGGCCTTGTTGAGCCCGGTGTGCGCCGCGATGTCGGCCCGGGAGCAGGGCGCGTGCAGGCGGACGTGCCGCAGGACCACGGCCCGGTTGGCCACCCGCACGTCGCCGAGGTCGGTCGGCTGGGGTGGTGTGTGGATGCTGATCACGAGCTGCCCGCTTCCTGCGCCGCCGGTCCCGGTGGTGCGGCCCCCATCATCGCCCACCCCGCGGCTGGCCCGGACCGGCCGCCGCCGGTCGTCTTGTGGGAGGGATCACCGTCGATTGGCTTGTTCGGCTGGAACCACAACTAATTCTATCCGGTTCGCAGTCCTCCGCACCGGTCACCGCGTACCTCGGCGGGGTGCTGGGCGGCCGGCCGGCGGTCACCCGGCACCGGATCGGCGACGCCCTGACCTGGTACGTCTCCACCCGCCCCGACGACGACACCTACCGCCGGCTGCTCACCGAGGCCGCCCGGCGCGCCGGCGTCACCCCTGTGTGCCCGGCGGCGCCGCCCGGGGCCGAGGCGGTGCGCCGCCGCGACAGGGACCGGAGCCGGCTGTTCCTGCTCAACCACACCGACCGGCCGCACCGCGTACCGGCCGCCGGGCTGGAGCTGATCACGGACGAACCGGTCGACGAGACCGTGACCGTCCCGGCCGGTGGGGTCGCCGTGCTCCGCGAGCCGCCCCGGTGACAGTCGTCGGGGCGTACCGGGTCAGGGCGTGGCGACGGCGGCGCGGGAGCGGTCCGCGGCGATCCGGATCGCCAGGCCGGCCAGCACGCTGCCCATCACGTACCGCTGCACCCTGGCCCAGGTCGGGCGGCGGGTCAGGAACGCCGACACGCTGCCGGCGGTGAGCACGATCAGCCCGTTCACGGTCAGCGCGATGCTGATCTGGGTCAGCCCGAGCAGCAGGCTCTGCACCGCCACGTGGCCGCGCGCCGGGTCGATGAACTGGGGCAGCAGCGACACGTACAGGATGGCGATCTTCGGGTTCAGCAGGTTGGTGACCAGGCCCATGGTGAACAGTCGCCGGGGCCGGTCCGGCGGCAGCGGCGCGGGAGTGAACGCCGAGGTGCCGCCCGGGCGCAGGGTCCGCCAGGCCAGCCACAGCAGGTACGCCGCGCCGGCCAGCTTCACCGCCAGGTACAGCGGGGGCACCAGCACGAACACGGTGGCGATCCCGGCGACCGCCGCGACCAGGTAGACCAGGAAGCCGACCGCCACTCCGAGCAGGGACACCAGCCCGGCCCGGCGGCCCTGGGTGACTGACCGGGACACCAGGTAGACCATGTTCGGGCCGGGTGTGAGCACCAGACCCAACGCCACCAGGGCGATACCCACCAGCGCACCGGTAGTGACCATGCCGACCCCCGTTCCCCGCGTCCTGCCCCGACCCTACGCGGGCGATGATCGCGGCCCGTGCCCGGGCATGACCACCCGCCACCGGCGGCCCCCGCGGACCGGGCCACTCGGGTGAGAATGCCGGCATGTCGATCGTCCTGCGCGCCCCGGCCACCCCCGTCGCCCCCGAACTGCTGCTGCGGCCGTGGTGCGACGGCGACGCCGACGCGCTGCTGGCCGCGTACCGGGATCCGGTGCTGCTGAGCTGGACCCGGCACCCGGTGACCACCCGGTCCGAGGCCCGCGCGTTCCTGAGGCGCAGCCGGCAGGGCTGGGCGGCCGACCGCCGGTTCAGCTTCGCCGTGCTGGAGCCGACCCCGGAGGGCGAGCGGCTGGTCGCGCACGTGGTGCTCAAGGAGGTGGCCCCCGGCCGGCCGGACGCCGAGGTCGGCTACTGGACGGCCGCGCCGGCTCGGGGGCGCGGGGTGGCGCCGCGCGCGGTGGACGCAGTCAGCGCGTGGGCGTTCTCCCGCTTCGCCGCCGGTGGGCTGACCCGCCTCGAGCTGCTGCACCAGGTCGACAACCCAGCCTCGTGCCGAGTGGCGGAGAAGAGCGGGTACGTCTTCGAGGAGGTGCTGCCCGCCCGGCCGCCGTTCCCGCGGGACGGCCACCGCCACGTCCGCCGCCGGGACTAACCCCGACCGTCAGCGGCCGACCGGTTCCGCCCCGGTCGCCGGATCGCCGGTCGCCGGGCCGAGCAACCGCAGCAGCAGCCGCGGCTCCCCGGGCCACGCGTCGAGCAGCACCTGCCGGGGCACCTGCCGGGCGGCGTACCGCAGCGCCAGGGCCACCACCACGATGTCGTCGAGCGGGCCGATGACCGGCAGGAACTCGGGAATCAGATCGATCGGGCTGGCCACCCAGAGCCCGGCGAACACGACGGCCACCTTCGCCCGACGCGGCACCCGCGGATCCTTGCGCAGCCGGCGCACGGTCGTCAGGCAGTCGGGGATGAACGCGGCCAGGTCCCGCAGGATGCCCGGCGGGAGCCGCCGGGCCAGCAGGACCAGCAGCGCCCAGCTGGCCAGCAGGCAGGCCACCGCGACACCGAGCCCGATCAGCCAGTCGCGCACGCCAATGATCCTTCCCACGGGGGTACGGGCCGCCCGCCGGCCCACCAGGAATGTACGCCGTGTCTCCGCCGCCCGCCGGTGGGGAATGCGTCGCTCGCCGCGCGCGCTGACCCGGGGTCGGGACTGGCGGATACGGTGGATGCGGGAGGTGACGGCGGTGACGACTGGCTGGGAGGCGGCGGTCGAGGCGCAGATCCGATCGGCCCAGGAGCGGGGCGAATTCGACAACCTGCCCGGCGCCGGCAAGCCGATCCCGGGCCGGGACCTGCCGTACGACGAGTCGTGGTGGATCAAGAGCTTCCTGGAGCGGGAGCAGCTCCCGACCGACCTGCTGCTGCCCACCCCGCTGCAACTGCGCCGGCGCATCGAGCAGGTGCCCACCGAGGTCCGTGACCTGCCCAGCGAGGAGTCGGTGCGGGCGTACGTCGCCGACCTGAACGCGCAGATCGTCGCCTGGCTGCGTACCCCGACGGGACCGCGCGTGGCGGTCCGCCCGGTCAACATCGACGACGTCGTACGCGGGTGGCGGGCCGATCGGGAGCGGGCGGCGGCCGAGCCGGTCGCCGCCGCGCCGGAGGCGGCCCCCGCCGCCCCGGCCCGGCCGCGGCGGCGCTGGCGGCTGCCCTGGCGCCGGCGCTGACTGCCGTCGTCGGGGACCGGTGCAGCCGGCCACAACGATTGCCTCATCCCGGTTGCTCCGGCGAAATTAGCTGGCGGGCTTGCCGAACCAGCGGGAGAGGTGGTCGTCCAGGTCCTGCTGATCGTCGCCGATCCAGGCGACGTGGCCGTCGGGGCGTAGCAGGACGCACGGAACATCCAGCACCACAGTGGGATCCCCGAGGTAATCGACCCGGTCCGACCAGCCGCCGACGCTCAGGCGTTCGGTGCGGTCCAGCAGCAGGCCGCGGCCGCGATGCAGCAGACCGTAGAGGTGGCCCTGTTTGACGTCGATGTCGCGCAGGCGGCGGCCGAGCAGGTCGGGGCCCGCGCCGAAGTCGTAGCGGATGCCGATCGCGGTGATCTTCTCGATCAGATAGCGGTTCACCTCGTCGAAGTCCATCAGTTCGGTGAGCAGCCTGCGCACGGCCTGCGGGCCCGGTTCGGTGGAGAGCAGTTCCATCTGGGCGCGGGTGTTGTCCAGCACGTCCTCGGCGACCGGATGACGTTCGGCCTGGTAGGTGTCCAGCAGTGTTTCCGGCGCCCAGCCGCGGATCTGTGCGGCCAGTTTCCAGCCGAGGTTGAATGCGTCCTGAACGCCCAGGTTGAGGCCCTGTCCGCCGATGGGTGGATGGATGTGTGCCGCATCGCCGGCCAGCAGCACCCGCCCGACCCGATAACGTTCGGCCAGCCGTATGGCATCCCCGAAGCGGGACAACCAGCGCGGGGAGTGCACGCCGAAATCGGTTCCGGCGATGGTGCGCAACTGTTGTTTGAAGTCCTCGAGGGTGGGCGGTTCCGCACGATCGCTGACTCCCGCCGCGGGGACCACGACGCGATAGACCCCGACGCCTGCGGGCCTGAGGTCGAGTCGCTTGTCGGTCTCGCGGATTTCGACCACCTTGGCGGCGATCTCCTCCTGCGGCACGCCCACTTCCAACTCGCCCATCAGCGTCTCGGTCCGCGAGGGCTCGCCGGGGAAGCCGACGCCGAGCAGTTTTCGCACCGTGCTGCGCGCGCCGTCACAGCCGACGAGATAGCGCGAACGCAGCCGTTCCCCGTCGGCCAGCTCGACGGTCACACCCTCGTCGTCCTGCTCGAAATTGGCCACCGCGCAACCGCGCCGGACCTGCACACCCAGTTCGATGGCATGTTCTTCGAGCAGATGTTCGATGACCGGCTGCGGGATGCCCAGCAGATAGGCGTGCGCGGAATCCAGGCCCTCGGGCGCGGGTTTGGGGATGGCGGCGAAGAAGCCGCCGGCCGGACGCTGTCTTCCGCGTTCGCGAATGCGATCCAGCAGTCCGCGCATTGCCATCAGCTCGAGACTGCGAATATGCAGGCCTACTATGCGGACGAACGACTTGGGCTCGGTTTCCTTCTCCAGGACGAGTACCCGCACGTCGTGCAGCCGCAGTTCGGCGGCCAGCATCGCACCAGTCGGCCCGCACCCGGCAATGATCACGTCGAACATGAGGGGCGCACGATCGGCGTCGGAGGCCGGTGCTGGGAGTCGGGGGACATCGCCCGCGGTGAAGTCGCGCTCGACCGTATCGGTCGACGACGGCTCGGTGGTGAACGGCAGAGAGTGCATAGGTGTTGCCTTTCGGGAGCGCCTTGTTGGCGAGGCGCTCCCGGCGACACCTACGTCAATCGCCCGACCGTGACGGGAAGGGGGAGCACCCACATCGATACAGCGTTCATGGGTCTCACCTCCTCGGTCGGTGTCGCGGTCAGCTGGAAGCTACAAGCCTGAGCATCACCCCGTCCAGTCCTTTCCCCGCCACCTGATCACGACTCCGAGCGGGGCCAGTGCGGTTGCAGCGAGGCTGGCGCCAAGCTGCACACCGCCACCAGACCGCCCAACCCATCCTCCCGGGCCCCACTCCCGCCGTTTATCGGATTGCCATTGCCGATAATCCGATAAACCAACCCGACAAAACGGGCGAACACACGATGCACCATAATGACAGTTCCTGGGTAACAACAAAAGTGATACTGTTGCAGGGTGTCCAAGGTGTGTGTCCGGTGCGACAAGACGCGACCCCGCGACAGCTTCATGAAGAACGGCCGTGAACTGCTCTCCTGCGCCCCGTGCCGCGAGTACGCCCGCGCCAACAACCACAAGAACCGCAGGGCCAACCCGGACAAGGTCCGCGCCGATAACCTCTGGTCCTTCTACCGAATCAGGCCGGAGGAGTACGACGCCCGGCGAGAGGCCCAGGGCTACCGCTGCGCCATCTGCGGTGCCCACGAGAGCGAGATCAAGGTGGGTTCGAGGGGCAGGCCGCGACTGGACGGTACGCGGAACGCCGAGCCCTTCCGGCTGGTTGTCGACCACTGCCACGACTCGAAGCGGGTCCGCGGTCTGCTCTGCGGTGCGTGCAACGCCGGCCTCGGCGGCTTCCGCGACTCGCCGGACCTGCTCATGGCGGCCGCGCGCTACCTCCTCAACCGGGAGGGTGCACCGCTGATGCTGGAGCCGAGTCGTACGGTGGAAGCGCGACGCTGACTGTGCCCCCTGCTGCGCCAGTCGCAGGACTCTCGGTGGTCTCGCCACCGAGTCTGCGGTCAGCGCCCGGGGCGGCAGTGCGGGACCGTGCCCGAGAGGAGGCGGGGCGTCCGGCCGCTGTTGCCGGCCAACGCCACGTCGACGAAGGCGCCCACCCCGGCCCGTGCGGCGTTGGCCAGCAGGGCCACCAGCAACAGTCGGACCCGGACGTCTGCGACGCGGTCCGGCGTGCCGGCGCCGGGCGGCGACCCGCCGTTGGACAGGATCGCGGCCAGCAGCCGGGGATCGGCCTCGGGCAGCCATCCGGTGACGTGGTCGAGCTGCGCGGCCAGCAGCGGCCAGGGATACCGGCCGTCCGGGTCCCACTCCTCGACCAGCAGGTCGGCGGTGTCGCGGAGGACCTGGGGCGCCCAGGGGCGGGGCAGTCGGGACAGGCGGCCGACGGCGGCCTGGAACCCTTCGCGGTTCGCCTGGTTGGCCGCGCGGACCCCGGCGACGACGGCGTTCCACAGTTCCTGCTCGACCGGGGTCGGTGGGCGCCACATCACGTCTCCTCTCGCCCCGGGGTGGGCCGCCGGGTCGGATGTGTGGTTTCGGGGTGTGGGACGGCCGCCACGACCGGCGGGCGGGGTGGCCGGCACGGGCCTGTAGGAGGGCGAGGCCCGTGCCGGCCGCGGTGATCACCCCAATCACCGTCTTTCCGCCGGCGGCGCCGGCCGGACCGGGTGGGCATTTCCGGGAGCCGGGCCGCGGCCGCTGTCGCGAGCGGACTATATGACAAAAGTTAACGAGTTATGACGAATTCAGCGCCGGGCGCGCCTCATGTCCGCTTCTCAGGTCCCGGGGCCATCACCTCCCGGAGCTGGTGCCGTCGGCGCGTCGACCGGCGGCGTGCGGGCGCGGCTGTCCGTGCCGGGCGAGGCCAGGGCAGCAGTCCGGGCGGTGACGGTTGACCCGGCAGGGTGTGGAGCACCGGTAAGCCCATCGAGCGACATGCGAACAGCCACCGGTCGAGGTTATGAGGCGCTTGGTGGGCTTTGTCCGTGTTTGAAAGGTGAGGACGCCGCGTAATGTCTCACCATTCGCATATCCGGAAATCATGTGCGTCGGATGTCGAAACAGCGCAGCCGTGCATTGAGCGGCGAAACAGGACGGCGAGGCGGAAAGCTCCGGCAGACGGGCAGCGATGTGGGCCGCCCCCGCTCGGGGGCGGCCCACAGTGGGCGCTCAGCCCTGGGTACGGTCCGGGATCTCCTGGCCCGACTCGCCGGGTCGGCCGCCGATCGCCTGCTCGGCCGCCTGGCCGCCGGTGCTCTCGTCACCCAGCGTCAGGTCGCTGCGAGGCAGCCCGGACAACCGCGCCGGATCCCGTATCTCCCCCTGGACGCCACGCGCGTCCTGCGTACGGTCCGGGATCTCCGTGCCGGCCTCGCCCGGTTGGGCGCCGATCGCCTGCTCGGCCGCCTGGCCGCCGGTGCTCTCGTCACCCAGCGTCAGGCTGCTGCGAGGCAGCCCGGACAACCGCGCCGGATCCTGGGTCGGCTGGTCGGGCCAGCCGGTTTCCGCGCCCGGGCCGCCGGCGGACTCGCGGCGTCCGACACCACGGGCGTGGTACACGCCCGAGGCGTCGCCCGGATCGCCGGGGTCGGCGAGGCTGGTGTCCACCGGCCGACCGTCCGGCCCGGCCAGACCGGCCCGGCGCAACATGTCGACCAGTTCGTCGTGCGGCAACCGCTCGGTGTCGGGTATGCCGGCACCGCGCGCGATGGACCGCAGGGTGGTCAGGTCCTGATCTGCGAAGGTCTCGGCCATACGGTTGGCTTCCCGAGGGCCAAGACAAGGAAACCTGGGTCAGGCCCGCGCGCCGCCCAGGCCGAGCAGCACCGCGAGGCCGAGGGCGCTGCGCGGGGCGTACGGCACCCGCCACAGGCCGCCGTGCGCCGCCCCGTACGCCTCGTCCCGCCACGGGTGCTCCTGCGCCGGACCGCCCCCGGTGCGCAGGTCGTGCATGAGCAGCGCGGCCATCAGCGTGTTGCTGGTGGCCGGCTCGAACACCTCGATGCCGAACCGGTGCGCCCCCGCGTACGCGGCCGCGAGGGCCCGGTTGCGCAGCACCGAGCGCGTCCGGGTGGGCGGGGCCACGGTGAACGATACCGTCGTCCCGGCGTCGCGCGCCACCGCCGCCCGCCACCGTTGCAGCCGCTTGGCCAGGGCGTAGTTAGGTCCCTGCTGGGGCACCAGGCTGTCGTTGATCCCGGGGTCGGCGGCCGGCGGATAGTTGCGGTGCAGCAGCCGGCCGCCGGAGAGCACCCGCAGCGACCGGCGGGCCAGGCCCCGGGCGGCGTAGCCGCGCTCGGCGTGGGCGACCGCCTCGGCGGGGACGGCGTACACGTCGGTGGGGGTGGCCAGGAAGGCGAGGGCGACGTCCGGGCGGCGCCGGGCCAGGTGGACGGTGAGCGCGTCGACCGCGGTGGCGACCCGCACGTTCGTCGCGCCGTCCGCGTACACGTAGTTGCCGAGCACCAGCCGCCCGTCCAGGCCGCCGAGCCAGGCGGCGGCCTGGGGGAGGCGGTGCAGCAGGTCCGCGCCGGCCCCGGCGGCGAGGGCCTCGTCGTCGTCGCCGGTGCCGGGGCGGACCGGCAGGTGCAGGCGCCCGCCGTGGCGGCGGGCGGTGCGCAGCACCCGCCGCCAGATCTCGGGTCGGGGCAGGTCGACGGCGACCACGTCGCCGCCCCAGCGCAGCACCGACGGCAGCGGGCCCATCTCCGCGCCGGCCCCGAGCACCACGATCCGCTGGTCGCGCAGGTCCAGCCAGTCCGGGTTGGCCAGCACCGCGCCGACCGCCTCGGCGCAGCTCGGCTCGATCACGCCCGCGTCCACCCAGGCGTCGAGGCGGCGGCGCAGGTCGTCGCCGCGCAGCCGCCGCCCCCGGTACGGCACGGACAGCTCCCGCTCCACCTCGCCGGTCCCGGCCACGGTGGCGGTCGCCAGCGGCTCCGGGTCGGGCAGCGCGAACACCTCGTCGAGGCCGATCTCCGCACCGCCCTCGGGCAGGTAGCGCATCCGGGCGTGCAGGGAGGCCAGCCCGTCCCGGGCGACGGTCAGCGCCGCGTCGCGGGAGAGCAGGCCGGCCTCCACCAGCCGGCGGAAGTGCCCGAGGTAGCCGTGCCGCCAGTTGGTCTCGTGCTCGGCGGCCCGGGCCCCCACCGGGTCGACCGCGCGCAGGGCGTCGGCCACCACGGCCCGGCCCAGCGCCGTCGTGCTACGCGTACCACCGGTTTGGGGGAACACTACCCCGCTCGGACCCTCCACGGTCGCCGTCCTCCCGGTCGTCTCGGCTGCGGACACCGGCCCACTCTGCCGTATCGGCGGCTGAGCCGCAGCACAGGGCCGCCGCGCACGCCGACCGATTCAGGTCACGCTTCGTACACGGATCGGTCACGACGTTCACGCTTGGATATCGGCTCGGCCACGGCGGGAGCCACCACACCGCCGCCCTGCGTCAATGACCGGGACGGATCCGGCGCGGCACGGCCGGATCACCGCCCCTCAGTCCAGCCAGGAGGATCCGATGGCCCACATGAGACGGTCGACGCTGCTGCCGCTGGTGCTGGCCGCCGCGATGACGATCACCGCCTGCTCGTACGGGGGCGGCGGCGGGCAGCGCAGCGACTCGGCCCGCGGCCCGGACCGCCCGTACGGCGGCACGCCCTGGTCGGGCGGGGAGGAGACGACCACCGCGGAGGATGCGGCCTCCACGTTCGGCGTCGACGTCGACACCGCCTCGTACGGCTACGCCCGCCGGCTCATCCGGGACGGCCGGCTGCCGGAACGCTCCGAGGTGCGGCCCGAGGAGTTCGTGAACTCGTTCCGCCAGGACTACGCCGAGCCCGCCGGCGACGGCTTCGCCGTGCACGTCGACGGCGCGCGCCTGCCCGGGACGCACCGGGCCGTGGCCGACGAGCGGCTGCTGCGGGTCGGCCTGCAGACCCGCGCGGAGGACCGGGAGAGCCGCCCGGACGCGGCCCTCACCTTCGTCATCGACGTCTCCGGCTCGATGGGTGAGCCCGGGCGGCTCGATCTCGTGCAGGACGCGCTGCACACCCTGGTGGACCAGCTGCGCCCCACCGACTCCATCGCCATCGTCGAGTTCAGCACCAGGGCCCGGGTGGTCCGGGAGATGACCCCCGTCTCCGACGCCCGCCAGCTGCACACCGCCATCGACTCCCTGCACAGCCAGGACAGCACCAACCTGGAGGCCGGCCTGGTGCTCGGCTACCGGGTGGCCCGCGACGGGTTCCGGGCCGGCCGGACCAACCGGGTGATCGTGCTCTCCGACGGGCTGGCCAACACCGGCAGCACCGAGGCGGAGCCGATCCTGCGCCGGGTACGGGAGGAGGCGGAGAAGCAGATCGCCCTGCTCGGCGTGGGTGTCGGCAGCGAGTACGGCGACCAGCTGATGGAGCAGTTGGCCGACCGGGGCGACGGCTTCGCGGTGTACGTCAGCGAGCGTGACCAGGCCCGGAAGGTGTTCGTGCAGCAGTTGCCCGCGACGCTGAGCGTCCGGGCACTCGACGCCAAGGTCCAGGTGACCTTCGACAAGGCCGCGGTGCGCTCCTACCGGCTCATCGGGTACGACAACCGGGCCGTCGCCGACGAGGACTTCCGCGACGACCGGGTCGACGGCGGCGAGGTCGGCCCGGGGCACAGCGTCACCGCGCTGTACGCCGTCCGGCTCGCCGAGGAGGCGTCCCCCTCGGCCCGGGTCGGCCGGGTGCAGGTGCGGTGGACCGACCCAAAGGACCGGGAGCCGGCCGAGACGTACGAGTCGGTGACGGTCGCCGACCTGGACCGGGACTTCGCCGAGGCGTCGCCGCGGCTGCGCACCTGCTACGCGGCCGCGTACTTCGCGGTGGCCCTGCAGGGTGGCGGGGAGGCGCGCCTGGGCGACCTGGCGACCATCGCGGACCGGGCGGCCGAGGCCACCGAGGACGCGCAGGTGCGGGACCTGGGCCAGGTGATCCGCGAGGCCGAGAAGCTGCGCTGAGCCGGGTGCCCGCCCGCCGTGGTGGCGGGCGGACACCCAGGGTCAGTTGCGGGAGAGCTTGCGCCGCGGGGCCGGGCGGGTGCGCTCGACGTCGATGCCGACCAGTTCCCCGAGGCGCGGGTCGACGGCCAGCAGCGGGCGCGGCCCGAACAGGGCCATCGCGGTGAGCAGCTCGTCGGTGCCGCGTTCGCGCCACACCGGCCGCCGCTCCGGCGCCAGGTCGGCGTGCTGGCGGCGCAGCCGCCGCAGCAGGCGACGCGCCGCGGACCCGGTCTCCGGCACCTCGCACAGCCACCAGCCGCCCAGGGCGGTGGCCAGGCAGCACAGCAGCAGCCCCACCACGGAGGCGGGGCCACCGGCGTCGCGGCCCTCGACCGCGCTGTCGACCAGCCGGGTCAACCCGACGGCGGCGACCAGGAACAGCGGCAGGGTGCCCAGCGCCACCCGCCGCCGCTGCGCCGGGGTGAGCAGCCAGCCGTCCCGGACCAGCCGAGCCACCAGCCGGCGCAGGGCCCGCCCCACCCCCGGGTCGGCGAGCACGGCCGCCCAGGTCTGCGGCCGGCGCAGCGCGGCGTGCAGGGCGCGGACCAGCGGGGCCGCGCGCGGCGGGGGCGGGCCGTCCACCGCGAGGGTGGCCAGCTCGCCGTGCCGGACCACCCCGGCGCGGTGCAGCACGGCCATGCCCACCTGGCAGGCCAGCCCGGCCCGGTCGGTCAGGTACGCCAGTTCGACGGTGTCCGGCGCCTCGCCCCGGACCCGCCGGCCGGTCAGCTCGCGGACCGCCAACGCGACCGCGAGGGCCACGGCGACCGCGGTGACGTAGTCGAGCAGGAAGAGCGGTCCGCTGACACCCCAGAGCATGGCGCCAAGTATGGCCCGGCGGCCCAGGCCGCCCGGTACCTGTTCACCCGCGCCTCGGCGGCGCGCAGCGCGCGGCCGAATATGATCACGAGGCGTGGCGTACCTCGGTCTGCCAGATCTGGGACCACGGGCGCGGCATGCCCCGGCAGACGAAGATGGGCAGCCCGTTCTCGTCGTTGTCGACGGCGACCCGCTGGTCCACCCGGCCGGCCTCGGTGACCTCGGTGAACCAGGCCCGCAGCCGGTCGGCGCGGGCCCAACCGACGGCGATGACCACGTCGGCGTCGTCGGCCGGGCGGCCGAAGGCGGCCATGCTGTTGTGGCCCGAGTACGCCCGGGGCAGTCCCCGCGCCGGCCCGTACCGTGCGAGCGCCCCAGCCTCGCCGTAGTTGGCGGTGAGCACGACCGCGCGGGCCCGTTCGGCCGCCGGCAGGCCCCGGTGGACGGCGGCGACCGAGTCGGCGAACGCGGGCCAGCCGATGGTTTCGCCCGCGTCGTAATTGACCTCGACGACGAAGCCGGGGAGCCGGTCGGCCGGCAGGGTGGGCAGCAGCAGGACGCCGCTGCTGGCGACCGCGCCCGCCGTGCCGGCGGCGAGCAGCGCCCGCCGGGCCCGGCTCCGGCCGGCCTAGTCGGCGGTGACCACCGCCCCGGCGGCGGCGAGCACCAGCAGCAACGGGGCGTCGTAGTAGCCCTTGCCGCCGACGAGCAGCACGATCGCGAACACCACGAGCCAGGCCCAACCCACCGCCCGGTACGCGGCCCAGTTCGGCCGGCGCAGCAGCGCCACCAGCCCGGCCACCCAGACCGGCACCGCGAAGGGGCTGATGATGACCAGTTGCAGCACGACGGCGTCGAGCCGCCCGCTGTAGGAGCTGTCCCCGCCGGCGATCGACGAGGCCACCGACAGTTGCGGGAAGCCGTGCGCGGCCTGCCAGACCAGGTAGGGCGCGGCGAGCAGGGCGGCCACGGCGGCGCCGAGGTGCACCCACCGGTCCCGCAGCAGCCTCCGCGGGCCGGCGATCGCCACCCCGGCCAGCAGCCCGACGGCGAGCAGGGCGGGCAGCAGCTTGTTGAGCATGCCCACGCCGAGCGCCAGGCCCAGGCCGAGGGCCCAGCGGCTGTCGCCGGTGCGCAGCATCCGGACCGCGCACCAGGCCGCAACCAGCCAGACCAGCAGGTCCACCGTGGTGGTGCTGAGCAGGTGCCCGGGGGCCAGCACGATGCCCGCGACGGCGGCGAGGAACGCGGCGAACAGTTGGGCGCCCCGCCCCGCGCCGAACTCGCGCGCGATCGCCGCGACCAGCACCACCGCTGCGCCGGCGATCAGCGCCGAGGGGGTACGCAGCACCACCAGGTTGCCCGGCGCGACCGTGTCCGCCAGCCGGGCCAGGGCCGGGACCAGCGGACCCTGGTCGACGTAGCCCCAGTCGAGGTGCCGGCCGCAGAGCAGGAAGTACAGCTCGTCGCGGTGGTAGCCGTACCGGCCGGCGAGCAGCAGCAGCACTGCGGTGACGGACGCGCCGACCAGCCACGGCCCGGCGGTACGCGGACCGGGCGGTGGGGGCCGGTCCACCGGGGACGGTGCCGGGTCGGGGCGTTCGAGGTCGGTCACGGGCTCGGCCACGCAGTCCATCATCGTCCCGCCGCGCCACCCGTGGGATCCGCTCGGCGGCCGGGTAAACCGGCTCGCGCGCCGTCGGTGCTGCGGTTAGCCTGCGCGGGATGCGCATCCGCGAGTACACCGGGGCCGACTGGGACCAGGTCCGGCCGATCCTGGACGAGGTCATCGAGGCGGGGGACACCTTCCCGTACGACCCGGCGTGGCCCGCCGAGGTCCGGCACGACGTGTGGGTGGAACGGCCGCCGGGGCGGACCGTGGTCGCCGAGGTCGACGGGCGGATCCTCGGCACCGCCAAGATGGGCCCCAACCGGCCGGGTCCGGGCTCGCACGTGGCCACCGCCAGCTACCTGGTGGCCGGCGCCGCCCGGGGGCGTGGCGTCGGCCGGGCGCTGGTCGAGCACACCCTGGACTGGGCCCGCCGCCAGGGCTACGCCGCGATGCAGTTCAACGCGGTGGTGGAGACCAATCCCGCCGTCGAGCTGTACCGGCGGCTCGGTTTCTCGGTGGTCGGCACCGTGCCGGAGGCCTTCAGCCACCCCACCCGGGGCCGGGTCGGCCTGCACGTCATGCACCGGTTCCTCTGAGGACTGTCGGGTCGACGACCGTCGTCGTCGGGACGCAACCGGATGCCGGACCGAAGCGTGTGGGGCGACAGGGCACGTCGATCCCGGGCATCCGGCCCCGGACCGTGCCGCAGCGGAAAACGGAGACCCTGATGGCTGTCATGACTGTCCGGCCGCACGCCGGTCGCGCGTACCGGCATCTCCTGCTCGTCGGCGTGCTGGCGCTGCCCGGCTGCGGTTCGGAGGCGGCGCCGTCGACGGCCGCGCCGGAGAGCACGGTGACCGCGTCGACGGCGACCTCCGGCGCGCCGATCACGGCCAGCCCGACGCGCTCGACCGTGCCGGCTGCCGGTACCCGGGTGCCGCAGCGGTGCACGGTGACGCAACTGGACGTGGTCCTCGGCGACGAGACGTCGGGGTCCGGCCATCGAGGGGTGCGGCTGATCTTCCAGAATCGCGGTGATCAGGCGTGCTGGTTGCGGGGCTACCCGGGCGCCGACGGCCTCGACCGCGCCGGGAAGACCCTGGCCCACGCGAAGCGGACCCCGCACGGCTACCTCGGCGGCGTCCGGGGCGACGAGCCCGTCCGCGTGCTGCTCGCCCCGGGTGAGCTGGCGTCCGCCCTGGTCGAGGCGCTGGCTTTCCGCGCCGGCGACGGCGGGGCGTGTGCCCCGTACGCGTCGTTGCTGGTCACGCCGCCGGACGAGACCCGGTCGGTGCGGCTGGCCTGGACCACCGACAGTTGCTCGGCGCTCGAGGTGCACCCGGTGGTGGCCGGCACGACGGGCCGGTCCGGTTGAGGGTCCGCGTCCCCAGCCGCCGGGTCGGCTGCGCGAGGATCGGTGCATGAGAGACGAACCTGTCGAGCTGGCCGCCGCCCTGGCGCGCTTCGACCAGCTGTGGAGTCCGCGCATCGTCACCAGCGTCAACGACTACGACGTCCGGATCGCCAAGGTGGCCGGGGAGCACGTGTGGCACGCCCACGACCACACCGACGAGTTCTTCCTGGTGCTCGACGGGGAGCTGCGGATCGCGCTGCGCGACGGCGCGGACGGCGCCGAGCGGGAGGTGGTGCTGCCGCGCGGCGCGGTGTACGTGGTGCCGCGCGGGGTGGAGCACCGGCCGTCCGCGCCGCAGGGCGCGTCGATCCTGATGTTCGAGCCGTCCGGCACGTCCAGTGTCGGTGACCGGCACGACGAGGTGCCCGGGCACGTGGACGCCACCACCGGCCACCGGCTCTGACCGCACCGGGTCAGCGCCCCGCCGGCACCTGTTCCACGGTGCCGGTCGGGGCGCCCGCCGGCCAGCCCAGCCGGCGTACGCCGGGGACGGCGGCGGTGCCGGCGCAGGCGAGCAGAACCAGCACCCCGGCCACCGCGAGCGGCGCGGGCGGGCCCCAGGCCCGGGCGGCGAGCGGGGCGAGGGCGTACCCGACCGGCATGGCGCCCAGCGACATCAGCCAGTCGTACGAGGTGACCCGGGCCAGCACCTCGGGCGGGAACTGGCTCTGCACCACCGTCTCCCAGACCGGGTTGAGGAAGCCGAGCGCGGTCAGCGCCACGCAGTACGCGGTGATGGTCACCGGAGCGGGTGCGGCGGCGGCGAGCAGGAGCAGCGGCGCCGCGTACGCCGCGAGCGCGAGGTTGCCCACCAGCACCGGCCGGGCGGGGCGGACCCGCGCGGCGAGCAGCGACCCGGCCAGCATGCCGACGGCCCCGGCCTGCTGGAGCAGCACCCAGACGCCCTCCCCGCCGAGGCGGTCCACGGCGACCAGCGGGCCGACGGTGAGCAGCACCGCGGCGGCGCCGTTCCACACCCCGTGGGCCAGCAGGCTGCTCCAGTACCAGTCGCGGGAGCGGACCTCGCGCCAGCCGTGCACCAGGTCGGCGCGGAGCGACCGGTGCGGGACGGGCACGTGCCGGACCCGGATGAGCGCCAGCAGCGCCGCGCTGACCGCGAACGAGGCCGCGTCCAGCACGAACGCCCACCCGGGGCCGGCGGTCCAGATCAGCAGCCCGGCCAGGGCTGGGCCGGTCAGCCGGCTGGCGTTGGCGGTGACGCCCATCAGCGCGTTGGCCCGCTGCCGGCCGTCGGCCTCGACGGTGCCGGCGACCAGCGGGGAGGCGGTGGGATTGGCGAAGGCCGAGGCCGCGCCGCCGACGGCGGAGGCCACCGCGAGGTGGGGCAGGGACGGCGTTCCGCCGAGCAGTTCCACGCCGACGACGAGTTGCGCGGCGCAGCGGACCAGGTCGGTGGTGAGGGCGACGCGTCGGGCGTCGAACCGGTCGGCGACCACGCCGCCGAGGGGGAGCAGCAGCAACCGCGGCACCATGGCGCAGCCCAGCACCACGGCCAGGGCGGCGGTGGACCCGGTGGCGCGCAGCACCGCCAGGGCCAACGCGGTGGGCACCACCGCGTCGCCGATGGCGGAGACCGTACGGCCGAGGAAGAGCAGGCGGAAGGCGGGCAGGCGGAGGGGATGTGTCACCTCTGCAGAGTACTTCGACGTCGAATATTTCGGCAACGAATATTTCGGTGGCGGCGTACCGTGGTGGGGTGACCGACCGTGACCCCGTGGACCAGCACATCGCGCGCTGGCTGCCCGTCCTGCCCGATCTGGACCCGGACGTCGAGGGCGCCGTCGTGCGGATGTCGCTGCTCACCCGGCACCTGCGCGAGGTGAAGGACCGGGCCCTGGCGGAGCTGGACCTCCAGGAGAAGGAGTACGGCACCCTGCACGCGCTCGCCGGCCGGGGCGGCCGGGCCGCGCCCTCGGACATCGCCGCCGACCTGCGGATGGCGCCGGCCTCGATCACCGCCCGGGTGGACGCCCTGGTCCGCCGCGGCTTCGTCCGGCGGATCCCCTCCACAGTGGACCGGCGGCGCATCGACGTGGAACTCACCGACGCCGGCCGGGCCGCCTGGCGGCGCGCGATCGGCGTGGTCGGTGACGAGGAGCACCGGGTGCTGGGCGCGCTGACCCCGGACGAGCGCCGACTCCTGTCCGACCTGCTCCGCCGGGTCATGCTGGTCGCCCAGCAGCCACCCGCCCGACCCTCCTGGACTGTCGGTGGGCGGGTCTAGGTTGGCCCGAGGCCAGCGGACACCGTTCCCCGGGGAGGCACCATGACCACGCTCGTCGACCGACCGCGCACCGCCCTGCTCGTCATCGACGTGCAGAACGGCGTCGTGAACCACGCCCACGACCGGGACCGGGTGGTGGCCAACATCGCCACCCTGGTCGACCGGGCGCGCGCCGCCGGCGTCACCGTCGTCTGGGTCCAGGACCACAGCGGGGAGCTGGTCCGCGACACCGAGCCCTGGCAGTACGTGCCGGAGCTGGTGCGCCGCGACGCCGAGCCGCTGGTGCACAAGGCGTACGGCGACGCCTTCGAGGGGACCGACCTCGAGGCGGTCCTCGCCGGGCGCGGCGTCGGCCGGCTGGTGGTCGCCGGCGCGCAGACCGACCAGTGCATCCGCTCGACCCTGCACGGCGCGATCGCCCGGGGCTACGACGCCACCCTGGTCGCCGACGCGCACACCACCGAGGACCTCACCGCCTACGGCGCACCGTCGCCCGAGCAGGTCATCGCCCACACCAACCTCTACTGGCGCCACCACACGGCGCCGGGCCGGACCGCCGGCACGGTCGACACCGCCGACGTCGAGTTCGCCGCGGCCCCCGCCGGCGTCTGAGCCGCGCCGGCGGAAAACGCCTGGCCACCCGTGTCGGCGGGCTGGCAGGCTGCCGGTCATGAGTTCCCAGGCCCTGGCGGGTGCGCTCGCCGACGACCGACGCCGTGCCGTGTTCGCCGCCATCGTCCTCGGCGCCGGGGACGTACCGGCCGTCGTGGCGCGTACCGGGCTGTCGGCGCGGGACGTGGTCACCGCCGTCCGCCGACTCGTCGAGGCCGAGATCGTGGCCGACGACGGGACGGCGCTGCGGGTCGACGGTGAGCGGCTGCGGGAGTTCGCCCGCACCGCCGAGCCGGCGCCGTCCCCGGCGGCGGACCCCCGGGAGAAGATCCTGCGCACCTTCCTCCGCGACGGCCGGCTAACCCGGCTGCCCGCCCAGCGCGGGCGCCGGCGGGTGCTGCTGGAACACATCACCGAGCGCTCCTTCGAGCCGGGTGTGCGGTATCCGGAGCGGGCCGTGGACGACGCCCTGCGGGCATGGTGCGACGGCGGCGAGGCGGACCATGTCTCCCTGCGCCGCTACCTGGTCGAGGATCTGCTCCTGGCCCGCGACCACGGGGTCTACTGGCGGCCCTGAGCAGACAAAATCCGTTGACCGTCCGGTGAGGATCGGACGGTGACGACCTGGACGACGACGCCCACCCGACCCGACTCCCGCGACGCGGCCACCCTGCTGTACGAGTACCTGGCGGAGATGGTCCGCCGCTGGCACCGCCGCCCGGAACGGCCCGGGGAGGTGGAGGCGGCGCTCGCCGAGTCGCCCAGCGACGACCTGGTCCCGCCCACCGGGCTGCTCCTGCTGGCGCACCGCGACGGGCAGCTCGCCGGCTGTGCCGGGCTGCGCTGGCGTCCCGAGTGGGCGGAGCTGACCCGGGTCTACGTCCGTCCCGCACACCGCGGCGCCGGCGGCGGGGCGGCGCTGCTCGCCGCCGTCGAGGCGGCCGCCCGCGCGGCCGGGGCGGACCGGATCCGGCTGGACACCCGTACCGACCTGGTGGAGGCCCGCGCCCTGTACGCCCGGCACGGCTACACCGAGATCCCCGCCTTCAACGACGGCCGGTACGCCCAGCACTGGTTCGAGAAGCGCCTGCCGGCCCGGCTTGACGACGCCATCGCCGCGCGCTAAATAAGAAATCGAGAAGTTGAGTCACTCAGACTCAACCTGACACCTTCGGCCAGGAGAACCGAGGAGGCACGGCCATGTTGATGCGTACCGACCCGTTCCGCGAGATCGACCGGCTCGCCGAGCAGTTCTTCGGCACCACCGCCCGGCCGGCGGTCATGCACCTCGACGCCTACCGCGACGGCGACTTCTTCTACGCCGCCTTCGACCTGCCCGGCGTCGACCCGGACAGCATCGACTGCACGGTCGAGCGCAACGTGCTGACGGTCCGCGCCGAGCGGCGCCGGCCCACCGGGGAGAACGTGGAGCTCGTCGCGGCCGAGCGGCCGATGGGCACCTTCACCCGGCAGCTCTTCCTCAGCGACACCCTCGACACCGACAAGCTGGAGGCCGGCTACGAGCACGGGGTGCTGACCCTGCGTATCCCGATCGCCGACCGGGCCAAGCCGCGCCGGATCGCGGTCACCGCGGCCGCCAACGGCAACGGCCGCAAGGAGATCAGCGCCTGATCCGGCGCCTACCGGGAGAGATTAGCGCTTGGCGGTGGATCAGCCGGGGACGTCCGGTTCGGATGTCCCCGGCGCCCGGTCGGGGTAGAGCCGGGCCAGGGCGCGCGCGGTGGCGGTGAACCGTTCCCGCAGCTCCACGGGCTCCAGCACCTCCACCTCGGCGCCCAGCTTCAGCAACTCGGTGTGGGCGTGCTTCACCGACTCGATCGGCACGGTGGTCTCCAGCCAGCCGTGCTCGTCGGGCTCGCCGGCCGCCGCCCGGGCCGCCCGGCTCATCTCGGGCGGGAAGACGTACGGCATGTACTCCAGGGCGGCCACCGTCATCCGGACCCGGGCCTGGTCGCGGTAGACGTCCCGCTCGTACCGCTGCGTCCACTCCCGCCAGTACGCGGCCAGGTCGAAGTCGGCCGGGCGCTCGCACCGCTCGTCGGACACCACGACGTCGAGGACCGCGCTGACCCGGTAGGTGCGCAGTTGTTCCGCGCAGCTCGCCACCAGGTACCAGCGGCCCGCCTTGAGCACCACGCCCAGCGGGGCGACCACCCGGGTCACCTCGCGCGGGGCCCGCCAGCGCCGGTAGCGCATCTGCACCAGCCGGTCCTCCCACACCGCCCTGGCCAGGGCCGCCAGGTGCGGGGTGGGTTCGGGATGCCGGAACCAGCCGGGGGCGTCCAGGTGGAAGCGCTGCCGCATCCGCCCGCCCCGGTCGGCCAGCTCGTCGGGGAGCGCGGCGAGCACCTTCAGCTCGGCCGCGGCCACCACCGGTCCGAGGCCCAGTTCGGCGGCCGGGCCGGGCATCCCGGCGAGGAACAGCGCCTCGGCCTCCGGCGCGGTCAGTCCGGTCAGCCGGGTCCGGTAGCCCTCCAGCAGCCGGTAGCCGCCGGCCGGGCCGCGGTCGGCGTACACCGGCACGCCGGCGGCGCCCAGCGACTCGACGTCCCGGTAGACGGTCCGGACCGACACCTCCAGGGCGTCGGCGAGTTCCTGGGCGGTCATCCGCCCCCGCGTCTGCAGGAGCAGCAGCAGGGAGACCAGGCGGCTGGCACGCACCGGCCGACGGTAACCCGGGCGGAAAACCGGTCGCGCCACGGCCCGCCGGCTGACTCGGGCGGCCCGAGCCACGACACCCGGTTCGCCGGGGCGGTGTGCTTCGACCGGCGTCGGCGGGTCGCCGTCGGCGGCCTCGTGGCGGAATCGGTGTGACGTTCCTCGGATTCCCGCCGGGCGCGCCTCGTCGCGATTCCTCCGGAACGCTGAGAGCCTTTCACACATGCTGCGTCCCGAGGTCATGCCCCGCGCCTCGGCGCGCCCCGCCCTGCGCGGGGGGCCCGCCGACTTCACCGAGGCGTGGCTGCGCAACCGCCGGCTGTCGGAGCACACCCGCGACGCGTACCGGCGGGACGTCGCCGGCTGGCTGAGCTGGTGCGCCGACCGGGGTCTGGATCCGCTGCGGGTCAGTTTCCTCGACGTCAACGCCTACGGCCGGGAGCTGGAGTCGACGCTGGGTGTGCGCAGTGGCCGCCCGCTCACCCCGGCCACCGTCGCCCGCCGGCTGTCCGCCCTGTCCAGCTGGTACGACTTCCTGGTCAAGCTGCGCGCGGTCGAGGCCAACCCGGTCGCCGGCGCCGATCGTCCCCGGGTCGACCGGGACCACTCCGCCACCGTCGGGCTCACCCCGGAGGAGGTGGACGCGCTGCTCGCGGCGGCCGACGCGGACACCGGGCCGACGGCGCCCCGCAACCGGGCCACCATTGCCCTGCTGGCGGATCTGGGGCTGCGGGTCGGCGAGCTGATCTCCCTGGACCTGACCGACCTGGGCGTCGAACGCGGGCACCGCAGCGTCCGGTTCGTCGGCAAGGGCGGCAAGGTGCGCCGGCGGGCGCTCACCCCGGGCACGGCGTACGCGGTGGACGCCTACCTGGCCGCCCGGGCCGCGGCGCACGGGGTGACCGTGCCCGAGCTGACCGGCCCGCTGCTGGTCACCGCCACCGGCGCCCGGCTGGACCGGCACGCGGTGTTCCGGCTGGTGCGCCGGCTCGCCCGGGCCGCCGGCATCCCGTCCTGGGCGAAGCTGTCCCCGCACTCGCTGCGGCACGCGTTCGCGACCACCGCCCGGGCCGAGGGGGTGCCGCTGGAGGACGTGCAGGACGCGATGGGGCACGCCGATCCGCGCACCACCCGCCGCTACGACCGGGACCGGCACAACCTGGACCGCGATCCCGCGTACGTCATCTGGGCCGCCCGGGCCCGGCGGAGGGGATGAACCGAGTTGACGGAGTGAGTACTCACTCCGCATGATGGGCGGCGTGACAGACACCGCCGCACCCCGACGCCGCGCGCCGGGGCTGAGCCCGGAGCAGCGCCGGGCGATGATCGTGCGGGCCGCGCTGCCGCTGCTCGCCACGCACGGCGCCGCGCTGACCACCGCCCAGGTGGCGCGGGCCGCCGGCATCGGCGAGGCGACCGTCTTCCGGGTCTTCGCCGACAAGGACGCCCTGCTCGACGCCTGCGTCGCCGAGGCGCTGCGCCCCGACACCGCGCTGGCCGAACTCGCCGCGATCCCGCTCGACCAACCGCTCGCCGACCGGCTCGCCGCCGCGGCGGCCGCCCTGCTCGCCCACCTGGAGCGGCTCGGCGCGGTGCTCACCGCCGCCCACGCCGCCGGCCGGCCCGGACGGTCGCGTCGTGCCGCCCCACCGGCCGGCGAACGCGGCGCCGGGCGGGACGAGTCGAGCGCCGCCGTGCGGGCGGCCGTGGCCGGCCTGTTCGCCCCCGAGCAGGACCGCCTGCGGTTGCCGGCCGATCGGCTCGCCGCCCTGTTCCTCGCCGTGCTGGTGCCCGCGCGCAGCCCGCTGCCGGGCGAGCCGCCCAGCCCCGCCGAGCTGGTCGACCTGTTCCTGCACGGCGCCCTCGGCCCGACCGCCCGGAAGGAGAAGGCGTGACCGTCACGCTCAACCACACGATCGTCCCGGCCCGTGACCACCACGCCGCCGCCCGGTTCTTCGCCGAGGTGATGGGGCTGCCGGTCCTGCCGCCCGCCGGCCGGCACGGGCACTTCGCCCCGGTACGCGTCAACGAGCAGCTCACCCTCGACTTCATGGCCGTGCCCGCGCCCGAGGGGCACCATCTGGCCTTCGACGTCGACCCGGACACCTTCGACGCGATCCTCGGCCGGCTGCGCGACGGCGACGTGCCGTACGGCAGCGAGCCCGGGTCGCCCGACAACGGTCGCATCGACCATCCACTGTGCCCGCGGGGGCTGTTCTTCCGGGACGACTCCGGCAACCTGTTCGAGGTGATGTCCCCGGCGTGACGGCCGGCCCGCCGCGGGCATGACGACGCGCGAGCGGAAGCCGGCTCGTCGGAGCGAGCAGGCGCCCGACGAGCCGGCCCGCCCTCAGCCCTGCGGACGCGGGCAGAGGCAGAACGGCTGCCCGACCGGGTCCAGCAGCACCGTCCACCGCTCGCCGCCCGGCTGGAACTCCGGCCGGGCGGCACCGGCCGCCAGGAACTCCTTCTCGGCGACGGTCACGTCGTCGACGTACAGGTCGAGGTGGTAGCGCTTGCCGGCGGTCTCGTCCGGCCAGGCCGGCGGGGTGTACCCGGGCACCAGGCCGAAGCCGATCGAGACCCCGTCCTTGCTGATCATCGCGTATTCGGCCTGGCTGTGGGTGACCTCCCAGCCGAGGACACGGGAATAGAACCCGGCGTGGGCGACCGGGTCGGAGCTGTCGAGGTTGACCATCGCGAGGTCGGCGTGCATTGTCATGCCGCCCATCCTGCCGACGGAAGCTGACACCTTCTGGCAGGTACCTCGGGCCGATTTCGGGAACCGTCGGCGGCGCCGCCAGGGGGCGCAAGTTCCTGCGCGCGCCCCTCACGGTCTTTACCGTCGATGGTGATGGGCAGGGAACAGGGGTGGACCAAGCCGGCCCGGCGGCGCCGGCCGATGCGCGCGAGCGTGCTCGTCGGCGGTCTCGGGATCGGCATGTGCCTGGTCGGCATCGCCGGCCTCGCCGTCTGGAACATGCAGGTGGTCCTCCAGGCCAACGGCCCGGTCCGGGAGACCGCCGACACGTTCTTCCGGCAGGTCGCGGCCGGCGACACCGACCAGGCGTACGAGAAGCTGTGCCGGGACGCCCGCGGCAAGTGGAGCCAGGTCGGCTTCGGCAGCTGGGTACGCACCCCGCCGCAGGTCAGTGGCTACCAGATCGTCGACGTGTCGGTGGCCACCCGGGGCGGCCGCCCGCGCGGCACGGTGAAGGTGCGGCTGACCCGCGAGGGCGGCGCGAGCGAGGAACGCGAACTGCCCGTGGTGCAGGAGGACGGCAAGTGGCGGGTCTGCGGGGACCCGTTCTGAACCGCCGGGGGCGGCGCCCCGCCCGGTCGTCTCCTAGGCTGTCGGCACACGACTGGCGCGGGTGGGCCACCACCGGGGAGTGAAGTCGGGGGCGTCGACCGCCTGGGTGTCCCCTCATCGACGAGATGAGGAGCCGCATGAACCCGCCCACCCGCCACCGGATCCTGCACCTGTCCGACACCCACATCGGCGCCGACGGCCACGACGAGGACGGCGTGGACGCTGCCGCCGCGCTCGACCGCATCCTCCACGACGCCCGGCACGTGCCCGACCTCGACCTGGTGGTGGTCAGCGGGGACATCGCCGACGACGGCTCCCTCGACGGCTGCGCCGCGGCGCGGGAGCGGGTCGGCCGGTTCGCCGCAGACCGGGGCATCCCGCACGTCTACTGCCCCGGCAACCACGACACCCGCCGGTCCTTCGCCGCGGTGTTGGGCAGCGGCCACCTGGCCGCCGACGGCACCGACGCCGGCGAGCTGGCCGACCCCGCCGCCGAGCTGCGGACCGCCGTCAGCGTGGTACGCGGGCTGCGCGTGGTCACGCTCGACAGCCTGGTGCCCGGGGCGGTGCACGGTGTCCTCGGTGACGAGCAGCTGCGCTGGCTGCGGTCCGTGCTGGACCGGCCGGCCGAGGCCGGCACGGTGGTGGTGCTGCACCACCCGCCGATCGCCCTGCCCTCGTCGCCGCTGATGGCCTCGGTCAACCTGCGTGACGCCGACGCGTTCGCCGCGGCCCTGGCGGGCAGCGACGTGCGCGCGGTCCTCTGCGGCCACTACCACCTGCAGGTGTCGGGCTTCCTGGCCGGCGTGCCGGTGTGGGTCACGCCCGGCGTGGTGACCCGCATCGACCTGACCGCGCCGCCCCGGCTGGAGCGGGCCGTGACCGGCGCCGGCGCGACCGTCGTCGACCTGGGCGGTCCCGGGTCGCCGATGTTCCACACCCTGCACGCCCGGGATCCTCGGGCGGGCCGGCAGGTGTACCTGGTCGACGCCGTGTCAGGGGTGGACGTGCCGGCGGAGTGAGCTCAGCCGCGCGGGCCGAGGTCGCCGGAGCGGTAGTGCCGGCGGCAGAGCACCTGGTAGCGCACGTCGGCGGTGTCCACGGTGTCGCCGATGACGACCTGCTCGCCCTCGCGCGCCACCCGCCCGTCGACGACCCGGGCGTTGAGCAGCCCTTCCCGGCCGCACCAGCAGAGCACCTCGACCTGGATGCGGGCCACCTCGTCGGCGAGTTCGAACAGCCGTTGCGCGGCCGGGAACAGGCAGGAACGGAAGTCGGTCGCCAGGCCGAACGCGTACACGTCGACGTCGTAGTTGTCGACCAGGTCGGCCATCTGCTCGACGTGCTCCAGGTTGTAGAAGGACGCCTCGTCGCAGATCAGGTAGTCGACGCGTACCCCCTCGGCCCAGGCGTCGCGGACTAGGTCGCGCAGGTCCAGGTCGTCGGTGACCTCGATCGCGGAGTGGGCCAGGCCGATGCGGGTGGTGACCTGCGGGCCGAGCGAGCGGTCGATCCGGGTGGTGACCAGGCCCCGGCGGCCCTGCCGGGCGTGGTTGTAGTTCATCTGCAGGGCCATGGTGGACTTGCCGCAGTCCATCGGCCCCCAGAAGAACTTCAGCGCGGCGGCGTGCAGCGGTCGGCCGTCGACGGCCCGGGCGGCGGCGCAGCCGCCGGCGCGGTCGTCCCCGGGCCCCGGGAGGGGGCGGGCCAGGCAGATCGGGGCGGCAGCGGCGTCGTCGGTCACGTCGGGGCAGCCTAGCCCATCGACGCGGCTGCATCCGTCCGCGCGCGGCCCCATGATCGCCGCCGGGCACCTCGTGGCCCCTCATTCACGGAAACAGTGCTCATGCGCCCGTGGATAGCCGCTGTTTCCGTGAATCAGGGGGAGGACGTGAAGGTGCGTGCCGACCTACAGCACCCGGGGCGGGGTGTTGCCGGCGGCGACGATGGCCTTGCGGATCGGCACCGCGGCCAGCAGCACGAACCCGATCACGAAGAAGATCAGCAGGGAGACCAGGCCGACCCGGTAGGAGGAGGTGAGCTGGAACACCAGGCCGAAGGCGAGCGGGCCGAGCCAGCTGGTGCCCTTGTCGCTGATCTCGTAGAAGCCGTAGTACTCGCCCTCCTTGCCGGTGGGGATGAGCTGGCTGAACAGTGACCGGCTCAGCGCCTGGCTGCCGCCCAGCACCAGGCCGATGCAGCCGCCGAGGATCATGAACGGCAGCGGCGCCTCGGCAGGCAGCCGGAACGCGGCGATGATCACACCGGTCCACAGCACCAGGGACAGCAGCACGGTCTTCCAGGCGCCGATGCGCCGCGCGAGGGCGCCGAGGGCGAGCGCGCCGCCGAAGGCCAGGAACTGCACCAGCAGGATGGTCACGATCAGGGTGCTCTGCTCCAGCCGCAGTTCCTCGGTGCCGTACTGGCTGGCCAGGGTGATGACGGTCTGGATGCCGTCGTTGTACACCAGGAAGGCGAGCAGGAAGAACAGCGTCAGCGGATACGCCTTGATGTTCCGCAGGGTGTGGCCGAGCTGCCGGAACCCGTCGGTGAGCACGTTGCCGCGGCCGACCCGGGCCGCCACCGCGGCGGCGGGATGTTCGCGCAGCCAGCGCAGCGGCAGCAGAGTGAACGCCGCCCACCACACGCCGGCCGAGACGATCGACCAGCGGGCCAGGTCCAGGGTGCGCTGCGGGTTGCCCTCCTCGCTGAGCATGGTGACCGCGACCAGGTTCAGCGCGAGCAGCAGCCCGCCACCCAGATAGCCGATGGCCCAGCCGCGGCTGGAGATGGCGTCGCGGTCGTCGGGGCCGCCGAGCTGCGGCAGGAACGAGTTGTAGACCACCACGGCCGCGCCGAAGGAGATGTTGGCGATCAGGAACAGCGCCCCGCCGAGCAGGTACCGCTCGCCGGTGACGAAGGCGAAGGCGATGGTGGCGCCGGCGCCGGTGAAGGCCGCGAGGGCCAGCAGCCGCTTCTTGTGCGCCGACCGGTCGGCGATTGCCCCGACCACCGGGAGCGCGAACACGGTGAGGAACACCGACAGCGAGATCAGGTACGGGTAGTAGGAGCCGGCGGCGACCCGGATGCCCAGCGGGTGCACGTACCCGTGGCAGCTGTCCGCGCCCAGCTCGCAGCCGGCGGCCAGCTCGGTGACGGTGGTGAGGAACGGACCGAGGAAGACCGTGATCACGGTGGTTTGGAACGCGGAGTTCGCCCAGTCGTAGAAGTACCAGCCGGTGCGTTCGCGGCGGGTGCTGCCGGGCTGGGCGGGCTCGTCCACGGCGGGGGCGACCGTATCGACCATCGGGGTCCTTTGGCTCAGGCGGCCCAGTGGCCGCGGCTGCGGTAGACGTCGCGCAGCACGCCGACGTGATCGGTCATGATGCCATCCACACCAAGATCAAGTAAGTCGTGCATTTCGGCGGGTTCGTCGATCGTCCAGACGTGCACCTGCAACCCGAGCCGGTGGCAGTACGCGAGGAACCGCCGGTCGACCACCCGGATGCGCCCGTACCGGACCGGGACCTGGGCGGCGACCACGGACGGCGGCACACGCAGCAGCCGGCCGTGCAGGGAGGCCATCCGCAGCCGGGCGACCCCGCGCATGCCGAGGCTGGTGGCGACCTTCGGCCCGGCGAGGGCGCGCAGCCGGGCCAGCCGGGCGTCGCTGAACGAGGCGAGCAGCACCCGCTCGCCGGCGCCCGACCGGATGACCGTGTCGACGGTGGGTACGACCCCGCCGTCGGCCTTGACGTCGACGTTGAACCGGACGTCGGGCCAGGCGGCGAGGACCTCGTCCAGTCGGGGCACCACGGCGGCGCCGCCGACGCGTACCGAGGCCAGGTCGGCCCAGCGCAGGTCGGCGATGCGACCGCGTTCGCCGGTCACCCGGCGCAGGGTGGCGTCGTGGAAGATCACCGGCACACCGTCGGCGGTGGCGTGCACGTCGGTCTCCACGTACCGGTAGCCCAGGGCGATGGCCCGGGCGAACGCGGCGGCGGTGTTCTCGTCCCCGTCGGCCGCCCCGCCGCGGTGGGCGAAGGCCAGCGGCGCGGGGGCGTCGAGGTAGCCGTGTCGGGGCTGCACGCGGGAAGTATGCCGCGCGTGGGTGGCCCCCGGATGACCGGCCGGCGTCGCCGCAACGAACTTCCCAATCGTTCCCTGTCCTGGCTACGATAGGGTGCGATGGGTAACGACATGTACTCGGTGGAGCAGGTCGCGGAGCTGCTCGGGCTGCACGTGCGCACCGTGCGCGGCTACATCCGTGCCGGCCGGCTGCCGGCGGTGCGGATCGGCAAGCAGTACCGGATCGCCCGCGCCGACCTCGACGCGCTGACCGGCCGGCCCGCGCCCGCTGCCCCACCGGCGCTGGAGGTGTCGAGCATCGCGCAGGTCGACGGCGTCGACCGGGCCACCGCCGACCGGCTCGCCACCCTGGTCCTCGCCGCCGCGAACACCCACCCCGACCCCGCGCGCCCGCTGCGGGTGCAGACCGTCCACGACGAGGAACACCACCGCATGAAGATCGTGATCCTGGGCGACGCCGCCGCCACCGCCGACCTGCTGCACCTGCTCGACGCCGTCCTGCGGGGCGAGGACGGCCTGCTCGCCGGTCCGGTGCGCGATGCCTGACCGGCTGGAGGAGCGGGCGGGGGTGCCGGTGCTGGTGTGCGACCCGGCCGGACCACGGATCGCCACGGAGCGGGACGCGCTGGACCTGATCGGCGCGGCCTTCCTCGGCGCCGCGGCCGTCGCCGTGCCCGCCGACCGGTTCGACCCGAGCTTCTTCGCCCTGGGCACCCGCTTCGCCGGGGAGATCATGCAGAAGTTCGTCAACTACCGGCTGCGGCTGGTCGTGGTCGGCGACATCTCGGCCCACCTGGCCGCCAGCGCCGCGCTGCGGGCCCTGGTCACCGAGTCCAACCGGCACGACCACGTCTGGTTCGTCCCCGACCTGGCCGCGCTCGACGACCGGCTGCGTGCCGCCGGCTGACCGTCAGCGCAGCCAGCCGGCGGTCAGCGAGGTCACCCCGAGCCCGTCGGTGTCGGCCAGCTTGACGGCGACGAACTGCCGGGCGGCGGCGGAGGTCTGCACCCGGGGCGCCGGCTCCGGGTCGGTCAGCGTGGCCACCACCACGGCGGCGGCGTCGGCCGCGGACTGCGCGGCGGCGAACGCGCCCGCGGCGCGCGGCAGGTACGCCCGCAACGCCGGCCCGTACACCCCGGCGGCGGCGATCGCGGCGTCGGCGTCGAGGCCGACGTTGGCGACGAACTCGCTGGCCACCGCGCCCGGCTCGATCACGGTGACGCTCACCCCGACGGTGGCGGCGACCGGGGCGAGGGACTCCATGAACCCCTCGACCGCGAACTTGGCGGCGCAGTACGCCTCGTTGAACGGCTGCCCGACGACCCCGCCGACGCTGGTGACGGTCAGCAGCCGGCCCCGGGCCGCGCGCAGGTGCGGCAGGGCGGCCTGGGTGACGTGCAGGACGCCGAAGAAGTTGACCTCCAGCACGGCCCGTACGTCCTCGACGGTCTCCTGCTCGAGGGTGCCGAGATGGCCGGCGCCGGCGTTGTTGACCACCGCGTCGAGCCGGCCGTGCGTGGCCACCACGTCGGCCACGCAGGCGGCGACCGCGGCCTGGTCGACGACGTCGAGCCGGCGTACCTCGAGCAGGTCGGCGACCCCGGCGGCGTCGGCGGCGGCGCGCAGCGGCCCGGCGCGGGCGGGGTCGCGCAGGGTGGCGACGGTGCGCCAGCCGGCGCGGGCCGCGCCCACGGCGGTCTCCAGGCCGATGCCGGTGGACGTGCCGGTGATCAGCACGGTGGGTGCGCTCACGGGTGCCTCCTGCCGCCACGGTCTCATCGCCGGGGTGGCGCGGGGGCGGGAATCAGCCGGACCGCTGCCGGCGGTGGGAGCGGGTGGTCTCCATCGGGCGGCCGGGGTCGACGTGGCGGGGCCGGTCGGGTTCGTCGGGGCGCAGCGGCGCCAGACCGTCGGTGATCGCGTCGATGATCCGGTCGGTGGCGCGGCGGGCCGCGCCCGGCGTGCCGGGGTACACGTCGTGCAGCGCCACCGGGGCGCCGAAGTGCACCCGGATCACGGGCCGGCGCAGGATCGCCCGGGCGAGGCCGCGCAGCATCCCCTTCGGCGTCCGGTACGGCAGCACCTCGTGCGAGCCCCACTGGGCGACCGGGACGACGGGGGCGCCGCTGGCGAAGGCCAGCCGGGCGGTCCCGGTCTTGCCCCGCTCGGGCCACATACCGGGGTCCAGCCCGATGCGCCCCTCCGGGTAGACCAGCACGACCGAGCCGCCGGCCACGGCCCCGGCGGCGACGTCGAGGGACTGGTGTACGGAGCTGGTGCCCCGGTCGACGCGGATGTGCCCGGCGCGGCGCATCAGCGGCCCGACCACGGGTGCGCGGAACAGCCCGCCGGTGGCCATGATCCGCGGGTGGATGCCGCGGGCCCGGCAGGCGGCGCTGAGCACCACGGGGTCGAAGGGGCTGATGTGGTTGGCGGCCAGGATCAGCGGCCCGTGCCGCAGCCGGGCCGGCACGTCGCCGGTGACCTCGAGGCGGCCGAGCAGGCCGACGATGGCGCGGGCGAGCAGTTGCGCGGCGCGCCAGAGCAGTGGCGCCCGCCAAGGGGTGGTCGGGGTGTCCATCAGTGCTGGATGGTCGCACGCCGGTGGGTGAGGCGGGGGTCCGGTCCCGGGCCGAGCGGCAGAGGTGATCAGGGTCATTGGTCCCGGGCCGGCTCGGGCCGTGCGGCCCTGCCGATTCTTCTACGACAACGAGTAGTATCTACTACGTCTCGTAGTACGACCGCTGGGGGTTTCAGGTGGACGCGTTGGACGTCGCCCGCTGGCAGTTCGGTGTCACCACCGTCTACCACTTTCTCTTCGTGCCCTTGACCATCGGCCTGTCCATCCTGGTGGCCATCCTCCAGACCCTGTGGCACCGCACCGGCAACGAGCGGTACCTCAAGCTCACCAAGTTCTACGGCAAGCTCTTCCTCATCAACTTCGCGATGGGCGTCGTCACCGGCATCGTGCAGGAGTTCCAGTTCGGCATGAACTGGTCGGACTACTCGCGGTTCGTCGGGGACATCTTCGGCGCGCCCCTCGCCATCGAGGCGCTGGTCGCGTTCTTCCTCGAGTCGACCTTCATCGGCCTGTGGATCTTCGGCTGGGACCGGCTGCCCAAGCGCCTGCACCTGGCCGCCATCTGGGCCGCGGCGATCGGCACCAACCTGTCCGCGTACTTCATCCTCGCCGCGAACTCGTTCATGCAGAACCCGGTCGGCTACCGGGTCAACCCGAGCACCGGCCGGGCCGAGC
Source organism: Micromonospora sp. NPDC048930 (assembly GCF_043197935.1). Taxonomy (NCBI): domain Bacteria; kingdom Bacillati; phylum Actinomycetota; class Actinomycetes; order Micromonosporales; family Micromonosporaceae; genus Micromonospora; species Micromonospora sp. NPDC048930. Next base: position 64,729 of record NZ_JBICUB010000001.1, on the reverse strand, counting down.
TGACCGACTTCTTCGCCGTGCTCACCAACAAGGTCGCCCTGATCACCTTCCCGCACACCCTCTCCGGCGCGTTCCTCGTCGCCGGGTCGCTGATCGTCGCGGTCGGCCTGTGGCACGTCATCCGCAACCGCGACAGCGCCGACACCGACGCCTACCGCTTCGCCACGAAGTTCGGCGCCTGGGTGGTCCTGGTCTCCTCGGCGCTGGTGCTGTTCACCGGCGACATCCAAGGCAAGATCATGACCGAGGTGCAGCCGATGAAGATGGCCGCCGCCGAGGGCCTCTACACCACCGAGAGCCCCGCCTCGTTCTCCGTGCTCACCGTCGGCAGCCTCGACGGCAGCCGCGAGGTCTTCGCCATCAAGATCCCGTACCTGCTGTCGTTCCTCGGCACCGGCGACCCCAACGGCACCGTCCAGGGCATCAACGACCTGCAGGCCCAGTACGCCACCCAGTACGGCGCCGGCAGCTACACCCCGATCATCCCGGTCACCTACTGGAGCTTCCGTTTCATGATCGGCCTCGGGTTGGCCGCCGCCGCGATCGCCCTGATCGTGCTCTGGAGCCAGCGCAAGGGCCGCACTCCGCGCAGCCGTTGGCTGCTGCGCGCCGGACTGGTCATGCCGCTGCTGCCGCTGCTGGCCAACTCCTTCGGCTGGATCTTCACCGAGATGGGCCGCCAGCCGTGGATCGTCTTCGGCGAGATGCTCACCCGCAACGGCGTGTCCCGCACCGTGTCGCTGGCCGAGGTGCTCACCTCGTTCACCGCGTTCACCCTGATCTACGCCACCCTCGCGGTGATCGAGTTCAAGCTGCTGGTCCGCTACGCCAAGGCCGGCGTCCCCGACGTCACCCCGGCCCCCGTTGACGACGCCACCGACGACGCCGAGCGCCCGCTGGCGTTCGCCTACTGATCCCCGGAGCCCATCGTGGAACTGACCACCGTCTGGTTTCTCCTCGTCGCCGTGCTCTTCACCGGCTACTTCATCCTCGAAGGCTTCGACTTCGGCGTCGGCATGCTGCTGCCCGTGCTCGGCCGCGACGACCGGGAACGCCGCGTCCTGATCAACACCATCGGACCGGTCTGGGACGGCAACGAGGTCTGGCTGATCACCGCCGGCGGCGCCATGTTCGCCGCCTTCCCCGAGTGGTACGCCACCCTCTTCTCCGGCTTCTACCTGCCGCTGCTGCTGATCCTGCTCGCCCTGATCGCCCGGGGCGTCGCCTTCGAGTACCGGCACAAGCGCCCCGAGGCGTCCTGGAAACGCCGCTGGGACCAGGCCATCTTCTTCGGCTCCCTCGTCCCGGCCATCCTGTGGGGCGTCGCCTTCGCCAACATCCTGCGCGGCGTGCCGCTGTCCGCCGACCACGAGTACGTCGGCGGCCTCGTCGACCTGCTCAACCCGTACGCCCTGCTCGGCGGCCTGACCACCCTGGGCCTGTTCCTCACCCACGGCGCGGTGTTCCTCGCCCTGAAGACCAGCGGCGACATCCGCGAGCGCGCCGGCGCCCTCGCCGTCAAGCTCGGCGTCGGCACCGCCGTGGTGGCGGTGGCCTTCCTGTCCTGGACCCTGACCATCCGCTCCAGCGCGGCCGCCGTCGTGCTCGCCGTCGGCGCCGCCCTCGCCCTGCTCGGCGGTCTCGCCGCCGCCCGGGTACGCCGGGAGGGCTGGGCGTTCACCGGCACCGCCGTGGCCATCGCCCTCGCGGTGGCGACCCTGTTCGCCGCGCTGTTCCCGAACGTGCTGCCCTCCACCCTGGACGCCGCCGGCACGCTGACCGCCAGCAACGCCGCCTCCACCCCGTACACCCTGAAGATCATGACCTGGGTGGCGGTGGTGTTCACCCCGATCGTGCTGGCCTACCAGGGCTGGACCTACTGGGTGTTCCGCAGGCGGATCGGGGTACAGAACATCCCGCAACACTGATCAGCCTGCGGGCGCGGGGACGCGGGGCCGGTGCGAGGGGGTTGCACCGGTCCCGCGGGGCGTCCGGGCGGTGTCAGCCGGTCGCCCGCTCGTCCGCCCACACCCGGCCCGAGTTGTGCGGGTCCTCCGGGCGCAGGGGGCCGTCGGACGGGCGGGGTTGCCGGCCCCGGGCCGCCTCGTACTGCGTCCGCAGCCGCTCCGCCCGCCGCGCCAGCCCCGCCATGTCCACCTCCGGCCGGTACAGCGACGCCCACAGCTCCTCGTCCAACTGGATCGCCGGCGCCTCCCACGGCGCTGCCGGCTCGGGTTCGTCGCCGTCTTCCACCGCCGCCTGCCGGTACGCGGCCTCCGAGCGGGCCCGCGGCCCCAGCAGGTCCGTAATCCACCGCAACGGCCACTGTTCCAGCGGCACCGACCACGGCCGGGTCCGCCCGATCCGTGCCACGCCGAGAGCCTTCACCAGCGTGAACAGCAGGTCGTCCGCCACGACCGGAGGCTCGTGCCCCAGCGCCGCGCGCAGCCGCGCCGCGTCCGCCCGCAGGCTGGCCGCCGTCGACCACGCCACCAGCTCCGCGACCACCTCGTCGACAGCACGGCCGGTCGGCTCCGGCAGGCCGCGCGGCTGGTGCCGGTACACCCCGCACGGCCCGTCGGTGTCCCACAGGTGCGTCAACGGCCCCACCGCGCCGGGCACCGCCGTCGCCATCACCGCGCAGTCGCCGTCACTGACGTACGCGGCGAGGACGGGGTGACCCGTCGACGCCGCGAGCGCCCCGGCCGGGGCGAGCAGGTCCGGCGGATCGTTCCAGCCGCTGGTCTCCACCAGTTGCCAGCCGTCACCCAGGTCCCGCAGCCACCGGTGCTGGTAGCCGAACCCGCCGATGCCGTCCTGGTCGACCAGCAGCCCGGCCGCCCGCGCCACCACCACCGCGCCCCAGTAGCCCACCCGGGCAGCCTAGGGGCGCACACCGACATGTGCGGCCCGACCGGCGGGAAGCCGGCCCGCCGCCGCGGCGGCGGGCCGACCCACGGGCGGTCACACCAGGTCGACGCGTTCCCACTCGACCGGGTAGCCGGCCCGGGCGAAGGTGGCCGCCATCGGCGTGTTGCCCTGGTCCGTGGCCGCCACGATCTCCTGCGCGTCCGCCTCGACCAGCCGGTGCGTGGCCTCCACCAGCAGGTCGTACGCGTACCCGTGGCCCCGCTGCCCGGGCAGCACCCCGACGAACCCGACGATGTGGTGGGTCTGGTTGCGGGCCGGCACGATGATGCCGGCGAGCTCCCCGTCGGAGGTCCAGGCGAGCTGCCACCAGTCACGCGGGCTCGGCAGCCACCGCAGCAGGTCCAGGTCCTCCTGGGCTGCGGCCTCCGGGCCGTGTTCGGCGGCCGCGTGCCGGAAGTGGGCGTCCAGGCTGCCCTCGCCGATGCGGCGCAGCACGTCCAGGATCACCGCGTCGTCCGGTTCGGGCCGGAACTCCAGCCGACCCGGCCGCGGCGGCAGGCCGCACTCCGGCGTCCACCGGTAGCGGTAGCGTTCCACCAGCACCCGCAGGCCGGCGGCGGTCGCCGCGTCGATCCGGGCCTGCCCCTGCGCCCGGACCAGCGGATCGTCCCGCCAGCCGTGGGGGAGCAGGATCGAGTACTCGGCGCGCAGCGGCGCGGTCCGCAGCAGCGCCACACCGGCGTCCGGGTCGGTGAAGTCGAACCAGTCCAGCGCCAGCGGCGCCGGGTCGTCCGGGCCGGCCCACCAGGCGGCCCGGGCGACGACCACCCCGTCGCGCAGGGCCACCCACGTCCACTCCGGGCGGTAGCCACCCCCGGCGTACGTCTCGCCGAGCACGGCCCGCCCGACCAGCCCCGGGTCGGCGAGAGAGTCGAAAAGCTGTTCCTCGCCCGCGACGAGCGGGCGGATGACCAGGTCGCTCATGCAGGTCCTTCCAGGAAGCGGTGCGCTCTCCGGTCAGGAACCCGACGTCCTCGCGATCGGGTGGGAGCGCATGACAGTCGTACGTGCCATGGCGCTCACCTCCCTCCGGTCTCGTCGAGGACGCCGCGGAACCGTATCAGACGGCCCCAGCCCCGGCCGAGGGATTTTTCGGCCGGGGCGGCGACCTCAGCTCGCCTCGCGCAGCTCCGCCAGCCGCGCCTCGATCTCGGCCAGCTCGGCGCGCAGCTTCTCCGCCTGCTGCTCCGCCTCCGCCCGCTCCGCGGCCAGGATCTGCTCCACCGCCTCCTGCACCCCGGGCACGTCCACCAGCGCCACCATCCGCAGCGCCTCGGCCGGCTTCACCACGTACGGCTTCGCGAGGACCTTGGCGCCCTGCTGCGCCGCCACCGTCCACTCGCCCTCGACGTACGCCAACGTCACGGTCAACCCGGCCGGGGTCTTCGGCTTCGCCGCCTTGACCGCCCGCTTCGCCGGCTTCGGCTCCGCCTGCTGCTCCACCTTCGGCTCCTCCCGACGCGGCGCCGGCACCGGCGGCGTGTCCAACACGAACTCCGGCTCCGGCGCCGCCTCCTGCTCGACCGGCGGCTCCGGCTTCGGCTCCGCCGGCTTGCGCCCGGCCCCCCGCGGGGCGATCGCCACGTCCGCGGGGGAGAAGGGCAACTCGTCCCGGCCGAACCGGACCACCACGAACTCCTCGGACAGCTCCGGGTCGGTCAACTCCACCACCTGCCCGAGCTGACCGGCCATCTGCCCGGCGGCCGCGGTGAACACCACCTTCGGCTTGCGGCCCGCCGCCAACGACTCCCGGATCCCCTGCACCTCGTCAGTGGACAAACCCTGGCCCGCCATCACGCCCTCTTCCGTACACATGTTTGATGTGCAGCCTTGATACCAGCCGGCTGCGACAACCGGAAGATCAACCCCCCAGGGCGCGCAACGCCGCGTCGGCGTGCTCGTTCATGCTCAACTCGCTGCGCACCACGGCCAGCACCCGCCGGTCCGGGCCGATCACGAACGTCATCCGCCGCGTGCTCAGCGGCCCCAACGCCAGCCGACGCCGCACCCCGAACGCCTCCGCCACCGTCCCGTCGACGTCCGACAGCAGCGGATAGTCGAAGCCGTGCCGGCGGGAGAACTCCGCCTGCTTCGCCACCGGGTCCCGGCTGATGCCGACCCGCCGCGCGCCGACCGCCGCGAACTCCGCCGCCAGGTCACGGAAGTGGCAGCTCTCCGCCGTGCAGCCCCGGGTCATCGCCGCCGGGTAGAAGAACAGCACCACCGGCCCGGCCGCCAGGAACTCCGACAGCCGCCGCGGCGTGCCCGTCTCGTCCGGTAGTTCGAAGTCCTCGACCAGGTCACCGACACCCACCGCCACCGCGTACCTCCCTGCCGCACCAGCGCCGACGCGGTGAGCCTAACGACCAACCCCACGCCGCGTCGCGGTGTGACCGTCCTCTCCACCCGGCGTCCCGCCCGCTGCCGTAACGTCACCGGCACCACCAGGGCAGGGGAGAGGGCATTGACCTCAGTCACCGTCATCACCGGCGGCAGCCGCGGCATCGGCGCCGCCACCGCCCGGCGGCTCGCCGCCGCCGGCCACGACGTCGCCATCGGCTACCGCCGAGACCACGACGCCGCGCAGGCCGTCCTCGCCGACGTCCGGGCCGCCGGCCGCCGCGGCGTCGCCGTCCCCGCCGACACGACCGACCCCGACCAGGTGCAGCGCCTCTTCGACGCCGCCGCCGACCTCGGCCCGCTGACCGGCCTGGTCAACAACGCCGGCATCACCAGCCCGATCGGCCCGTTCACCGACCTGCGCGTCGACGACCTGCGCCAGGTCGTCGACGTCAACCTCATCGGGTACGTCCTCTGCGCCCAGCAGGCCGCCCGCCGGATGACCCGCGGCGGGACCATCGTGAACGTCTCCTCCGCCGCCGCCACCCTCGGCAGCCCCGGCGAGTACGTCCACTACGCGGCCGTCAAGGCCGCCACCGACACCCTCACCGTCGGCCTGGCCAAGGAACTCGCCCCCCAGGGCATCCGGGTCAACGCCGTCGCCCCCGGCATCATCCGCACCGACATCCACGCCCTGTCCGGCGCACCCGACCGCCCCGACACGGCCGTCGGGCGCATCCCGCTGGGCCGCGCCGGCGAGCCGGACGAGGTCGCCGGCGCCATCGCCTTCCTCCTCGGCCCCGACGCCTCCTACACCACCGGCGCGGTCCTGCGCATCGCCGGCGGCCTGTGACGGCCGGCGGCCGGAGGAAGTCCACCCCGGCCGCCGGTCGCACCGTCCCTAGTGGGTGAACAACTTCGCCGCCGTGATCACCGTCTGCACCACTCCGTAGCCGAGCAGCACCGACACGACCACCCACGACACCACCAGCCGGACCCGCTGCCCGTGACCCGCCTCGTTCACCGCGTGCTCCTCTCCGCCGCCACCGGCTCCGTACCCTCCGTCACGTCCCGACCCGACGCCGGCTCGTGGAACCGCTCCGGCACCGGCCGGATCAGCAGGTTGGCGACGAATCCCACCGCCAGCACCCCGACCATCGTGAACAACGCCGGCCGGTACGCCGCCGCCGTCAACGTGCCCGGCTTGCCCTGCGCGTCCAGGAACGCGTTCACGATCAGCGGACCGGCCACCCCCGCCGCCGACCACGCCGTCAACAACCGGCCGTGGATCGCGCCCACCTCGAAGGTGCCGAACAGGTCCCGCAGGTACGCCGGCACCGTCGCGAACCCGCCGCCGTAGAACGACAGGATCACGCACGCCAGCAGCACGAACAGCGCCGTCGCCAGCTGCCCGACCAGGGCCAGCAACACGTACAGCACCATCCCGACACCCAGATACAGCAGGTAGATCGGCTTGCGGCCGAGCACGTCGGACGTCGACGACCACACGAACCGGCCGCCCATGTTGAACAGCGACAGCAGCCCGACGAACCCGCCGGCCGCCGCCACCGACACCGACGAGGTGCCGTTGTCCCGGAAGAAGTCCTGGATCATCGGGCTCGCCTGCTCCAGGATCCCGATGCCCGCCGTCACGTTGCAGAACAGCACCACCCACAGCAGCCAGAACGACCGGGTCTTCACCGCGTTCGCCGCCGACACGTTCGCCGTGGTCACCAGCGGCTTCGCCGCCACCTGGGCCGGGTCGAAACCCGCCGGCCGCCACTCCGGCGCCGGTACCCGCACGTTGAACACCCCGAACATCATGATCAGGAAGTAGCCGACGCCCAGCGTCACGAACAACCACACCAGCGCCGAACCCGACGCCGTCGATCCCGCGTTCGCCGGGTCGTACCCCGCGTCGTAGAACGACAGCAGCTGCCGGGACAGGGGAGAGGCCACCATCGCCCCACCACCGAACCCCATGATCGCCAGGCCGGTCGCCAGACCCGGCCGGTCCGGGAACCACTTGATCAACGTCGAGACGGGGGAGATGTAGCCGATCCCCAGACCGATCCCACCCAGCACCCCGTACCCGAGGTAGAGCAGCCACAACTGCTTCGTCGCGATGCCCAACGCCCCGACCAGGAAACCGGCGGCCCAGAAACACGCCGAGACGAACATCGCCTTGCGCGGCCCGTTCGCCTCCACCCAGGTGCCGGCCACCGCGGCCGACAACCCCAGCATCACGATCGCGATGCTGAAGATGATCCCGATCGCCGTCTGGCTGGCGCCGAAGTGCGAAATCAAGGAGTTCTTGTACACGCTGGTCGCGTAGACCTGCCCGATGCAGAGATGGATCGCCAACGCCGCCGGGGGGATCAGCCAACGGCTGTACCCGGGCGGCGCGACGGTGTGCCGACGGTCGAGTGCGGAAAGCATGCGCGCTTCCTCTCCGGAAAAATGGCGGAAACTTCCCGCCACATGCCCACCCGGACGGCGGCGGCCAAACCCACCGCGCGCCGGACGGTCGAAACCGTGAGCCGAACGGTCACCGCCGACCCGGACATCCGCCGCTGGCACTGCCGCAGCATGACCGACGACGAGGCCCGCGACTGGATCACCGCCTGGCCGCACCGCTGGCAGGCGGAAACCCCCGCCGGCTGGGCCGTCACCGACACCACCGGCGTCCTCGGCCAGATCAGCCTCCGCCGGATCGACCTGGCCGAGGCAGAGGCCGAGGTGTCGTACTGGGTGCTGCCCACCGCCCGCGGCCGCCGCATCGCCGCCCGCGCCCTGACCGCCCTCACCGGCTGGAGCTTCGCCGAGGCAGGACTGCACCGGGTGTGGCTGCGCCACTCCACCGCGAACCCGGCCTCCTGCCGGGTCGCCCGACGCGCCGGCCTCGCCGTCGAAGGCACCAACCGCGGCGCCGCCCGGCACGCCGACGGCTGGCACGACATGCACCTGCACGCCCGCCTGCGCACCGACACCTGACCGGTCACCACCAGCGGATACGGGGGATGCGACCATGACCTGGTGAAGATCCTCTCCATCCAGTCCTCGGTCGCCTACGGCTACGTCGGCAACTCCGCCGCCGCGTTCCCGCTGCAACGGCTCGGGCACGAGGTCTGGCCGGTGCTCACCGTGCACTTCTCCAACCACACCGGGTACGGTGCCTGGCGCGGGCCGCTGCTCGCACCGGCCGACGTCGCCGACGTGATCACGGGCATCGAGGACCGCGGCGTCCTCGGCGACGCCGACGCCGTGCTGTCGGGCTACCAGGGCGACCCGGCGATGGGCGCGGTGATCCTCGACGCCGTCGACCGGGTGAAGACGGCCAACCCGAACGCCGTCTACTGCTGCGACCCGGTGATGGGGGACGTCGGCCGCGGCATGTTCGTCCGACCCGGCATCCCGGAGTACCTGCGCGACACCGTCGTCCCGCGCGCCGACATCATCACCCCGAACCAGTTCGAGCTGGAGTTCCTGTCCGGCCGCACCACGAACTCCCTGGCGGACCTGCTCGCGGCGGTCGACGTCGTCCGGGAGACGGGACCCCGGCAGGTGCTGGTCACCAGCGTGCTGCACGGCGACATCCCGCAGGGCTCGCTGGAGGTGGTGGCCGTGTCGGACGAGGGCGCCTGGGCGGTCACCACCCCGCTGCTGCCGATCAGCCCGAACGGCGGCGGCGACATCACCGCCGCGCTCTACCTGGCCCACCTGCGCACGACCGGGTCGCCCGCGACCGCCCTGGAGCGGACCACCAACTCGGTCTTCGCCGTCTACGAGGCGACGCTCACGGCCGGCACCCGGGAGCTGCAACTGGTCGCCGCGCAGGACGCGATCGCCCACCCGCCGACCCGGTTCGCCGCCCGCCGGCTGCGCTGACCCCGCACCGGCCCGGCCGTGGCGAGTGTGGCAGATCCGACCGCCTCCCGCCTCCGTGCTGCCTACGCTGCCAGGTAGGCGAGGCGGGGGGGCGGCGGTGACGCGGGTAGCGGTGATCGGGCTCGGCGGCATGGGCACGCCGATGGCGGAGAACATCATCCGGGCCGGGCTGCCCACGGTCGTGTGGAACCGCCGCCCGGACCCGGCGAAGCGGCTCGGCGCGCAGGGCGCGGAAGTGGCCACCAGCCCCGCCGACGCCGTCCGCCGCGCCGACGTGGTGGTCACCATGGTGACCGACGCCGGCGCGGTCCGGTCCATCGCCGTCGACCAGGGCATGCTGGGCGCCCTCCCCGACGGCGCCGTGTGGGCGCAGATGAGCACCATCGGCGTGACCGAGACCGAGCGGCTGGCCGGCCTCGTCGACGCCGAGCGTCCCGAGGTGACCCTGGTGGACGCCCCGGTCGCGGGCAGCCGGGGGCCGGCGCAGCAGGGAAAACTCGTCGTCCTCGCGTCCGGCCCGCAGCAGGCGCGGGACCGGGTGGCGCCGGTGTTCGACGCGGTCGGGCAGAAGACCGTCTGGGTCGGCCCGGTCGGGGCGGGATCCCGGCTGAAGCTCGTCAACAACCTGCTTCTCGCCTTCGTCGCCGAAGGTGTCGCCGCGGCGGCCGCCTTCGGCGACGCCCTCGGCCTGGACCGGGCAACCGTGCTCGGTGCCCTGCACGGCAGTCCGCTGGTGTCGCCCTGGGCCGCGGAGAAGCTGGAGCGGATCGGCCGGGACGACTTCACGACGCAGTACTCGCTCGCCCTGGCGCTCAAGGACGTGGACCTGGCCCTGCGTGAGGTGCCGGCCGGTCGTTTCCCGGCCGCGGCGGCGCTGGCGGCCGAGTGGCGGCAGGCGGTGGAGCAGGGCCTCGGCGGCGACGACCTGACGGTCATGGCGCGGGCGCTCCGCGCCGATCCGGGTGGGGGACGACCGTGACGGAGATCGAACTGACCGACGCCGACCGGCGCGTGGTGGTGGTCGCGGTCGGCAAGGGCGAGGACGCGGTGACCGCCATCAACGAGGCCGCCGCGCGGCACCGCATCCACGGCGCCCGGGTCACCGCCGTCGGCGGGTTCGCCTCCGCGGAACTGGGCTACTTCGACCGCGCCAAACGGGACTACCTGCCCATCCCCGTCCGGGAACAGGTCGAGGTCCTGTCCCTGCTCGGCGACATCGCGGACGACCACGGCCGGCCGGCCCTGCACCTGCACGCGGTGCTCGGCCACCGCGACGGCAGCACCGTCGGCGGCCACCTCCTGCGCGGCGAGGTGTGGCCCACCCTCGAGGTCATCATCACCGAGGTCGGGGCGAGCCTCACCAAACGCATCGACCACGAGACCGGGCTGGCGCTGCTGACCGGCACGACCGGCCCCTGACCGGCGCCGCTACGCCGTTATCCGTGCTCGGGCTCCTTCGGCGGTGCCTGGATCCGGTCGACGCCCCCCGCGAGGTCGGCGAGCCACACGTCGACCTCCACCGGAAGCAGCACCTCCGGCCGACGCTCGCCGGCCGCGACGAGCCGGCGGACCTGTTCGACGACGTCCGCCGCCGGCGCCGCGGCCTCCACCGGACGGTCGACCCGCCCGCCGGGCAACTGGCGGGCCAACTCGCGGTAACCGGACCCGAGCCGCTGCGCCCACCCGATCAGCTCGGCCGACAGGCCTGGCCAGGGCGCCAGGACACCGGGCCGATGACGGGCGAGCAGCGCCTCCGCCCCGTCCACGACACGGTGCCCGACGGCAAGGGCCGACTCCCAGTTCACGTGGGACACCCGTGGTTCCTGGCGCTCCGACTGGTAGCGGATGAAGGACGCGTCGGCGAGAACCCCAGCACGGCGCGCCGCCTCGACCGCCCGCCGATCATGCGCCCGGCCCGCCAGCGCGCCGACCGTCTCCTCGATCACCCGCGCACCCGCGGCGAGGTACGCGGCGGCGTCGCGGCGCAACTCCCCGCCGCCGCCGCGCGGCCACATGAGCAGACCGGCGAGCACCCCGACCGCCGCACCGATCAGGACGTCCACCAGCCGGGCCCCGGCCAGCTGCCAGTCCGTCGGCGTGAGCTGGGCGAAGACGACAATGAGCAGCAGCGTCTGGAACGCCTGCGTCCACGCCAGCCCCAGCAGGGGGCCGACGCCGAACGCCAGCAGCAGGGCCAGCGGCAGGACCGCCGCGTACGCCTCGTGGCCGGGGGAGGCCAGCAGCAGCAGCGCACCGCCGGCGGCGCCGGCGAGCGTACCGACCACCGCGGGACCGAGCGTGGTCCGCGTCTGCGCGGCGGAGGTCCGCATCAGGGTGAGAGTCGCCAGGAGCGCCCAGAAACCGTGCATCAGATCGAACGTCCCGGCGATCACGCGGGCGGCCGCCAGCGCCACGGCCAGCCGCAGCGCCCCCTGGAAGTACACCGAGCGGGGAGTCAGGTGCGCCCGCAACTGCCGCCAGTACAACGACGCGGCGGGGCGCCCGGCGTACCAGAACCGGTCCGCGTCCGGCCGCAGCGCGGATCCGCCGGCGATCCGGGCCGCTGTCGTGAACACCTCGACATGATCGACGAGGGTCTGGCCGATCGCGTACCGGCGCAGGTCGCCGGCCGTCGCCTGCCGCCACGCCGGTTGCGCGGCGGCGACATCCAGGTCCTCCGCCGCAGGGGCCGACGCCTGCCCCCGCGCCTCGACGCCGCAGCGGCGCACCGCCGCCGCCGCATCCCGCAGCAGCCGCGCCATGTCCGGGTCCCGGACCGTACCCGTCGTGGCGCCGGCCGCGAGCGGCTCGGCGGTCCGCAGCAGCTGGCGCAGCGCGGCGGCCGCATCCCGCAGCGCCCGGTCCCGCCGGCTCGCCGACGTCGGACGCTGGGTCATTGGAAGCGCCTGCATCCGCGTCTGCTCGACGGCTTGGACCGCTCGCGCGTGGCACCCGCGTACCGCCTCGCCCGCGCCGGGCCGTCCCGCGAGCACGTCCGCGATGCCGTCGACGAGCGCGGCGAGGCTCCGCGCGGCCTCGGCCAGGCGCTGCGGGAAGGTGACCGGCGCCGGGCCGGGCCAGAGCACCACCTCGGCGAGCGCCACCAGCAGGATGCCGACCGTCACGCCGGCCAGCCGCTGCGGGAGCGTGCCGGGTTGATACGGCGGGAAGCAGGCCAGAATGTAGAACAGCTGGAAGGCGCTGGCCAGCCCGACCAGGCGGGGGCCGCCGGCGCCGGCGAACGCCGCGGCGAATCCGACGACCAGCATGCCGGCCGCCGCCGCCCAGGTCCGCACGGCCAGCACGGTGCCGACCGCCACCAGCACCCACGCCACCGGCAGCGCCGCCAGCAGCGTCCGCGCCCGCTCGACCGGCCGGCCCGGCAACCGGGCGAAGGCGCCCGTCGCGACGGTGCCGAACAACGCGTACGTCGCCAGGACGACGTTGCCCACCCCGTACCGGCAGCCGTAGAAGACGAGGGAGGCGACGAGGGTGAGCCGCGCCGCCCGCCGGACGACCTGGTAGCCCGGGTCCCGGCGGCGCAGCCGGTCCACAACAGCTGCCACGTCGGCCTTCTCCCGGGACGCGACCGGGCGCAACGCCCTCGGACGACAGGCGGGACAGTGCCGCAGTGGGCCCGCCCACCGGCACGACCCCCGACGTTTCCGCCGCTCAGGGCAGCCTAGCCCACCTCGTGACCGGCCATCCGGGCTTCGCACGGCGGGCGACCACACCACGGCACGCCCACGCCGACAGCGCTGGGGAACTCCCGCACGACGTGGCAGGATCACCAGGTGACCAGCACACCCGCCGAGACTCAGCGCCTGCGCGACCTCGCCCGGCTGCGCCGCGTTCGCGACCGGATCGACCGGGACTACGCGAAACCCCTCAACGTCGAGGCCCTCGCGCGCGGCGTGAACATGTCCGCCGGACACCTCAGCCGCGAGTTCCGACGCGCCTACGGCGAATCGCCGTACGCCTACCTCATGACCCGGCGGATCGAGCGCGCGATGGCGCTGCTGCGCCGAGGCGACCTCAGCGTCACCGAAGTCTGCTTCGCGGTCGGCTGCTCCTCACTGGGCACCTTCAGCACCCGCTTCACCGAGTTGGTCGGCATGCCACCCAGCACCTACCGGGCCCGGACCGCCCCCGCGACCGCCGAGATGCCCCCGTGCATCGCGAAACAGGTGACCAGACCGGTCAGGAATCGAGAAGCACAGGCCAGCGAGCCGCAACTAGCGTGACCGGCATGAACATCACCATCCAATACGCCTTCCTCCCGCAGACCGACCCGGACGCCGCCCTGGCCTTCTACCGCGACACCCTCGGCTTCGAAGTCCGCAACGACGTCGGATACGACGGAATGCGCTGGATCACCGTCGGTCCCCCCAACCAGCCGGGCACCTCCATCGTCCTGCACCCGCCGGCCGCCGACCCCAGCATCACCGACGACGAGCGCCGCACCATCCTCGAAATGATCGCCAAGGGCAACAACATCGGCATCACCCTGGCCACCGACGACCTCGACGGCCTCTTCGAACGGCTGGAGGCCAGCGGCGCCGACGTCGTCCAGGAACCGATCGAACAGCCGTACGGCGTCCGCGACTGCGCCTTCCGCGATCCCACGGGCAACCTGATCCGGATCAACGAACTGCGCTGACCAGACCTACCGCTCGACGCCGGTGGGACCGCTCCGGGCAACGCCGCCGGAGACCGCGGAGACGGCCCGCCGCACAGATGGAGACACGATGACCATGGCCACGAAGACGGACACCCAGCCGCCTGCGCCGCGCGGCGCCACCAGCCACGACCAGATCCGCGTGCAGGGCGCCCGCGAGAACAACCTCAAGGACGTCAGCGTCGCCATCCCGAAACGGCAGCTGACGGTCTTCACCGGCGTCTCCGGCTCGGGCAAGAGCTCGCTGGTGTTCGGCACGATCGCCGCCGAGTCGCAGCGGCTGATCAACGAGACCTACAGCGCCTTCGTGCAGGGCTTCATGCCGACGCTGTCGCGGCCGGAGGTCGACGTGCTGGAAGGCCTCACCACAGCCATCATCGTCGACCAGGAACGGATGGGCGCCAACCCCCGCTCCACCGTCGGCACCGCCACCGACGCCAACGCGATGCTGCGCATCCTCTTCAGCCGACTCGGGCAGCCGCACATCGGCTCGCCCAACGCGTACTCCTTCAACGTCCCGTCGGTCCGGGCCAGCGGCGCGATCACCGTCGAGCGCGGCGCCGGCCGGACCAAGACCGAGAAGGCCACCTTCACCCGCCTCGGCGGCATGTGCCCGCGCTGCGAGGGCATGGGCTCGGTCAACGACATCGACCTGACCCAGCTGTACGACGACAGCAAGTCGCTCAACGACGGCGCGCTCACCATCCCCGGCTACAGCATGGACGGCTGGTACGGCCGCATCTTCCGCGGCTGCGGCTTCTTCGACCCCGACAAGCCGATCCGCAAGTACACCAAGAAGGAACTGCACGACCTGCTCTACAAGGAACCCACCAAGATCAAGGTCGAGGGGATCAACCTGACCTACGCGGGACTGATCCCGCAGATCCAGAAGTCGTTCCTGTCCAAGGACGTCGACGCGCTTCAGCCGCACATCCGCGCCTTCGTCGAGCGGGCCGTGACCTTCACGACCTGCCCCGAGTGCGACGGCACCCGGCTCAGCAAGGAAGCCCGCTCGTCGAAGATCAACGGCAAGAGCATCGCCGACGTCTGCGCGATGCAGATCAGCGACCTCGCCGACTGGATCCGCAGCCTCGACGAACCGTCCGTCGCCCCGCTGCTCACCGGACTGCAGCACCTGCTCGACTCGTTCGCCGAGATCGGGCTGGGATACCTCTCGCTCGACCGGCCGGCCGGCACCCTGTCCGGGGGAGAGGCCCAACGCACCAAGATGATCCGGCACCTCGGCTCATCCCTCACCGACGTCACCTACGTCTTCGACGAGCCGACGATCGGCCTGCACCCGCACGACATCCAGCGGATGAACAACCTGCTGCTGCGGCTGCGGGACAAGGGCAACACCGTACTGGTCGTGGAACACAAGCCCGAGACGATCGCGATCGCCGACCACGTCGTCGACCTCGGCCCGCGCGCCGGCACCGAGGGCGGCGAGGTGGTCTTCGAGGGCACCGTGGAAGGGCTGCGAGCCAGCGGCACCCTCACCGGGCGGCACCTGGACGACCGGGCCGCCCTGAAGCCCGACACCCGCACCCCGTCGGGAGCGCTGGAGGTACGCGGCGCCCGCACCCACAACCTGCGGGACGTGAACGTCGACATCCCGCTCGGCGTGCTGGTTGTGGTGACCGGGGTCGCCGGCTCCGGCAAGAGCTCACTGATCCACGGCTCGGTCGCCGGCCGCGACGGCGTGGTGGTCGTCGACCAGGGCGCCATCCGCGGTTCGCGACGCAGCAACCCGGCGACGTACACCGGCCTGCTCGAACCGATCCGCAAGGCGTTCGCGAAGGCCAACGGGGTGAAGCCGGCGCTGTTCAGCGCCAACTCCGAAGGCGCGTGCCCCACCTGCAACGGCGCCGGCGTCATCTACACCGACCTGGGCGTCATGGCCACCGTCGAAACCACCTGCGAGGAGTGCGAGGGCAAACGCTTCCAGGCGTCCGTGCTGGAGTACACGCTGGGCGGCCGGAACATCGCCGAAGTGCTCGCCATGTCGGTGGCCGAGGCCGAGGAGTTCTTCGCGCAGGGCGAGGCACGTACGCCGGCCGCCCACAAGATCCTCGACCGGCTCGCCGACGTCGGGCTCGGCTACCTCACCCTCGGCCAGCCGCTCACCACGCTGTCCGGCGGCGAGCGGCAGCGGCTCAAGCTGGCCGCCCAGATGGCCGAGAAGTGCGACGTGTACGTCCTAGACGAGCCGACCACCGGCCTGCACCTCGCCGACGTCGAGCACCTGCTCGGCCTGCTCGACCGGCTGGTCGACTCCGGCAAGTCGGTCATCGTCATCGAGCACCACCAGGCGGTCATGGCGCACGCGGACTGGATCATCGACCTGGGGCCGGGGGCCGGCCACGACGGTGGCCGGATCGTCTTCGAGGGGACACCGGCCGACCTCGTCGCCGCCCGTTCGACGCTCACCGGCGAGCACCTCGCGGACTACGTCGGCGCCTGATCGGACCCCGGCTGGGACGAGGACCCTCGTCCCAGCCGGACGAGGTCTCCGTCCAGATTCGATAATCTACATTATGTCAAGTAAGGCGGCTCCGGCCCTCCTCCGGGCAGCTCCAGCGGGGCGGTGATCCGGAAGTCGCGGTCGACCGCCGTGACGAGGGCCGCACCACGTACGCCGAGTCGTGCGTCGCGCGCCCACGCGTCGAGCCGGGCCAGGAAGCCGCGCAGATCGGACTGCGCGGACGCCAGCAGTTCGGCCAGGTGCGCCGGGGTCAGCTCGACGTACGGGCCGCGCCGGTCCGGCCCGCCGTGCTGCCACACCCGCAGCAGGCCGCCACGTGCCTCGATCTCCGGTCCTGGGTCGTGGCCCAGCCAGGGCGTGCCGCCGTCGAGGGCCGACGTCCACTCCCGCCAGTCCTCCAGCCCCGCGCAGCAGCCTGGTGACACGGTCGCCCCGGTGGCCGGGTCGTCCAGTCGTAGACCCCCGGCGGCGAGCAGCAGGTCTTCGCGCAGCAGCGCGTCCACCACCTCGTCCCGGCCGCCGGGCGGCGCGACGTCGAGGTCGGCCGCCAGGATCGAGACGAACAGTTCGATCTCCTCCGGCGGGCTGCCCGCGTGCAGCGTGAGCCACGGGCCCGTCGGCGTACGTGCCGGCCAGATCCGGGTCGGATCAGTCGGCAGCTCGACGACCGCGCGGAGGGTGATCATGTCGCTCATTCCACCGTGCGGCCCGCTCCCCTACGGCCCGCCGTGCCCAGAACGCGAAATTCATGCATAATATCCCTTATGCATGACAAACCGGGCGAATCGGTAGGGCGATTGATCGAGGAGTTCCTGACCGACCGGGCCACCCGGAAGCCCTCCCCTCACACCGTGGCGGCGTACCGGCGGGACCTGACCACGATCGCGGCGCTGACCGGCCCGGACGACACCACTCCCCTCCCCCTCGACCGGGTGCCGATCACCGCCCTCTCCCCCCGCGTCATGCGGGCGGCGTTCGCCCGGTTCGCCGCTCCCCGCGCCGCCGCCTCCGTCCACCGTGCCTGGTCCACCTGGAACAGCTTCTTCACCTTCCTGGTCGCCGAGGGCGTCGTACCCGGGAACCCGATGCCGGCGGTGGGGCGGCCCCGCGCACCGCTCCCCCGCCCGAAGCCGCTGCGCGGCGAGGACACCCCGGAGGAACTGCTCGCCGCGGTGGCCCGGGAGGACGGACGGCAGCGCGACCCGTGGCCGGAGCGCGACGTGGCGGTGCTGGCGCTCGCCCTCTGCGCCGGGCTGCGCCTGTCCGAGCTGCTGGCGCTGCGGGTGGCGTCGGTCGCCGGGCGGGACGGCGAGCGGCGGGTGGACGTGGCCGGCAAGGGCGGGCGTTTCCGTACGGTGCCGATCGAGCCGGGCCTGGATCGGGTCGTGACGGACTACCTGGACAGTCGCCGGCGGCGCTTCGGCGCGCGCAGCGTACGGCCGGACTCGCCGTTGCTGGTGGATCGGCGGGGCGAGCCGCTGCGCCGTGGTGGCCTGCAGTATCTGGTGGAGTCGTGTTACCGGCGGGCGGGGATCGGTGACCGGGTGCCGAAGGGGGCGCGGCTGCACGCGTTGCGGCACACGTTCGCGACCCGGTTGGCGGAGGACGGGGCGAGTGCGGCGGAGATCATGCGGTTGTTGGGGCACGCGTCGTTGGCGTCGTCGCAGACGTACATCGAGGTGACGGCGGGGCAGCAGCGCGCGGCGGTGCGGTCGAACCGGACCAACCGGGCGTTGCTGGGGCTGACGATGCGTGCCGGGGGTCGTGGGGCGTGAACGACGGTGACGGCTCGGCCGGTTCCGGTCCGGAGAGTCGGGCCGGAGCCGGAGTGGGCGCGAGGGACCGCGGGACCGGATGGGTTCTCGAGTGGGCGTCGGCGGGTGTCCTGCCGACCGGCCTTGGCTGGACCAAATGCCGGCATTCCGGGTGGGCTGCGATGTCTGACCGTGATGCTGTACCTATGCGAGACGTCGCTGATGTTCCAGTCGTCGGCGGGCCGGCCGACGGGCGCACCGCCACCGTCGAACTGGACGATCTTGGGCAACCGCCGGCCGAGTTGCACCCGGGTGAGATCGACGTGGACGGCGACGGTTTGTACGTGCGGGCGCCCGTGGTCGGTGCCGGGCCGCCCTGGACCTATCGCTGGCGGTCGGCGGCCCGTTGACCGCAGCGCCAGGGCGGGTCGGACTCGACGTGGTCCGTCCGGCGGGTGCCGCCGGTCGTCGGCGCGGAGCCGGCCCGGTCGCTGTTCGGCGCGCTCGCGGTCGTGGGGGCGCTGCCCGCCGCTGTCCCCGTGCGGCCCGGCGGCCGGCTGCCCGTGGCTGGTGGCCCCGAGTTGCGCCGTCGAGGTGCGGTCGCGATGGCAGGATCGCCGGGATGCGGGTGGGTACGGCGCGGGCGGTGGCGGTCGGCTGGGTGCGCGAGCGGGTGCGGCGGGATCCGGGTATCGGGGGCGCGTTCTTCAGCGGGTCGACGGTGGGGTTGCCGGATGACGCGGTGCTGCCGGCGTCGTCGGACGTGGACGTGTTGCTGGTGCGGGACGGTCCGGGCGCGAAGCTGGGCAAGTTCCGGCACCGGGGGGTGCTGCTGGAGGTCAGCACGGTCAGCTGGGACGAGTTGGGTGGGCCGCGGGACGTGCTCGGGTCGTGGGTGTTCGCCCCGTTCTTCCGTACCGACACGGTGATCGTGGATCCGGCGGGTCGGCTGGCGGCGATCCGGGAGCGGGTGTCGGCGGGGTACGCGGATCCGGTGTGGGTGCGGCGGCGCTGCGCGGGGGTGCGCCGGCGGATCGAGGCGGGGCTGCGGCGGCTGGACGACGCGGCGCCGCTGCACGAGCAGGTGCTGGCGTGGGTGTTCCCGACGTCGGTGCTGGCGTTGCTGCCGGTGGTGGCGGGGCTGCGGGATCCGACGGTGCGGCGGCGGTACGTGCGGGCCCGGGAGGTGCTGGCCGGGCACGGGTTCGCCGACCGGTATCCGGAGTTGTTGGCGACGTTGGACGGCGGTGGGGTGGGGCCGGGGCGGGTGCGGGAGCACCTGGCTGGGCTGGCGGTGACGTTCGACGAGGCGGCGCGGGTGGTGGGTACCGGGTTTCCGTTCCGGGCGGACGTGAGCGTGGCGGGTCGGCCGGTGGTGGTGGACGGCGGCGCGGAGCTGATCGGAGCGGGCGCGCACCGGGAGGCGATGTTCTGGATCGTGGTGACGTACGCGCGGTGTCACGCGATTCTGGCGACGGGCGCCCCGGCGCGGGAGCGGGTGTTGCGGCCGGCGTTCGAGGCGGCGGTGGCGGACCTGGGCGTGCTGTCGGCGGAGGATCGGCGGCGCCGGGCGGACGGGCTGCTGGGGTCGCTGCCGGGGTGGCAGCGGGTGGCGGATGCGATCGTCGGGCGCGGTGTGGCAGGCTGAGGTGGACGCGACTGGCGGCACGGGGATGGCAGCAACCATCGGGGAGCTTCGTCGCGGGGGTCGACCGCCTGGGCCTCCGCGGGCGAGGTGTGGCATGTCTTCTTCGGGTGCGACGGCCCGGCTGCTGCCGGGTGGGCCGGTGGCGGAGCAGGTGCTGGCGGAGGTCGCCGATCAGGTGGCGGCGCTGCGCGCGGCGGGGGTGACGCCGGCGTTGGCGACGGTGCTGGTGGGTGACGACGACGCCAGCGCCGGGTACATCCGGATCAAGCAGCGGCAGGCGGCGGAGCTGGGTTTCGACTCGCCGCACGTGCACCTGCCGGCGTCGGCGTCGCAGGCGGATCTGCACGCGGTGCTGGAGGACTTCAACTCCGACAAGGGTGTGCACGGGGTGCTGGTGCAGTATCCGATCCCGGGGCACCTGGACTACGACCGGGCGCTGGCTGTGCTGGATCCGGACAAGGACGTCGACGGGATGCACCCGGTGAACATGGGCCGGCTGGCGTTGGGGCTGCCCGGGCCGCTGCCGTGCACCCCGGCGGGGATCGAGGCGCTGCTGGCGTTCCACGGGGTGCCGGTGGCCGGCCGGGAGGTGGTGATCCTGGGTCGGGGCGCCACGCTGGGGCGGCCGTTGGCGATGCTGCTGGCGCAGAAGCGGCCGACGGCGAACGCGGCGGTGACGGTGGTGCACACGGGGGTCGCGGACTGGCCGCGGTACACCCGGCGGGCGGAGATTCTGGTGGCGGCGGCGGGCGTGCCGGGGATCGTGCAGCCGGAGCATGTGCGGCCGGGCGCGGTGGTGGTCGGCGGCGGCGTGCGGTACGAGGGGCGGCGGCTGCTGCCGGACGTGGACGAGTCGTGCGCGCGGGTGGCGGGGGCGATCACGCCGCGGGTCGGTGGGGTGGGCCCGACGACGGTGGCGATGCTGTTCCGCAACGCGGTGCGGGCGGCGCAGCGGGCGGCCGGGCTGGGCTGAGCCGGGTCAGGGTGTGTTGACGGGGCGGCCCAGCCAGGTGGAGAGCCAGTCGAAGGCGGGTGCTTCGACGGCTCGCCAGGTGGACGGGTTGTGGCCGCCCCCGTCTACGTAGCTGGTGGTGAGGGCGATCGGTGGGCGGGCCAGCCGGCTCAGCGCGCGGGTGTCGTGCATCGCGTGGTGGTCGGCGCGGCCGCAGGACAGGTAGAGGGCGACGGCGGGGCGGGGCAGGTGTTGCAGCCGCCAGATGTCGTTGTTGAGGGTGTGTTCGGTGCCGTCGCCGATGGTGAGGCCGGGGTCGGCGTAGCCGGAGAGGCTGGCCGCGGCGGCGTACCGGTCGGGGTGGCGTAGTAGCAGGTTGGTGGCGCAGTAGCCGCCGGCGGACAGGCCGGTCAGGCCCCAGGCGTTGCGGTCGGTGCGTAGCCGCAGGTGGGTGGTGGCCCAGGCGGGCACGTCGGCGGTGAGGAACGTTTCGGTTTGCGGGCCGTGGGTGAGGTTGACGCATTCGGTGTCGAGCATGGTGTTGGGCGTCTGGTAGGGGAACAGCACGACGGTGGGGGCCATCCGGCCGGCGGCGATCTCCCGGTCCAGGTGGCCGGGGGCGTCGAGCAGTTGCAGCCAGCCGGCGGGTGAGCCGGGGTAGCCGTGCAGCGCCTCGATGACCGGGAAACGCTGCTTCGGGTGGGTGTCGTAGGCGGCCGGCAGGTAGACGTACATGGGCAGGTTGAGGCCGCTGGCGGTGCCGGGGACGGTGACGGTGAGGACCCGGCCGCCGTGGTGGCCGTCGGCGCCGGTGGGGATGGCGGTGGTGCCGGTCGCGGCGGCGTCGGGCGAGCCGAGCAGGTCCGCCCACCTGGTGTACGTGGCGCTCTGCCGGTTGGCCCAGGCCAGCCCGACTGCGGCGGTGGTGGCGAGGCAGAGCAGACCGGCGACGGCTCGCACGGCGTGCCGCCGTGGGCCGTGCGGCGTGTCCCAGATGGCGGCGAGGAGCACGGCGGCGGCGACGGCGAGCGCGACCGCGGTGAGCTCAGTGGGGATGCTGTCGGGTGACATGGGTGTCTGCCGTCGAGGGTGGGTTGGCCGGTGGGTGCGGGTGCCGGGGGTGCTGCGCGGGCGGGATCAGCGGGGCGGGGGCGGCCAGTGGCGCCGGGGTGTGCTGGCAGGCCCACCGCAGGGCGGCGGGCAGGCCCCGGCCGGGGCCGGCCGGGAGGTGGGTGGTGGCCGCGGCGGTGGGTGCGGTGACGGCGAGGGCTTCCCCGGTGGGCAGGGCGGGCGGGGTGCGGGCGGGGGTGTCCGCGACCAGGGCCAGGGCCGGGTAGCGGTCGGGTGCGGCGTGCACGACGGCGTCGGCGAGGGCCTGCCGGCGGGTGGTGGTCACCAGGGCCCAGCTGTGGCCGGTGACGCGCAGGTCGCGGGCGAGGCTCAGCGGTACGGCGCCGGCCAGGACGCCGGGGTCGACGGTGGGGGCGGGTCGGGTGAACACCAGCACGGCGGGGCCGGCGGTGACGGCGGCGCGGGCGGCGTCCTGGTCCTCGGTGGGGGTCCAGCGGTCGTCGTCGGCGACGACGAGGACGGCCGGGTAGCGCCAGTCGGGGTGGCGCAGGTAGCCGGCGGGCACCACGACGGTGGGTGGGGTGGCCAGGTGCCAGTCCTGCCAGCCGGTGGGCCGCCAGTCGACGGTGACCGGGGTGTCCGGGTCGGTGGTGCGGTGGCTGAGCCAGCGGTCCAGTCGTCCGGGGTGGTCGTCGCGGCCGGCGGTGGTGTTCCCGCCGGTGTGCAGCAGGTCGTTCCAGGAGGTGTAGAACTGCTCCTGCCGGTTGACGGCCAGGCCGACGGTGAGCAGCACGAGCAGTTCGGTGAGCAGGACGGCGGTGGGGCGGACCAGCAGCCGGGCCCGGCGTACGCGGGGCCAGCCGACCACGGTGGCGCCCGCGGCGGCGAGGGTGGCGGCCGTGGCCAGGGCGAGCAGCGGTATGCCGGTGAGGGACACCTCGTGCCTCCCGTCGTCGCACCATCGTTACCACGGTCGCCGCCGCGGCCGGTGGGGAATGCCCGGCCCGGGGTCGGGGCGAGGGTGATTGTGATCCGGTCGGCTGGGTGCCGGCCGAGGGGTGCCTGGGAGTGGGCTGACGGTGTGGTTCAGCCGAGGTCGACGACCAGCGGCCGGTGGTCGGAGATCACCGACAGCGGGGTGTCGACGGCGGTGACGGGTGGCAGCCGGTGCCGGTCCTGCCGGTCGGCGAGGATGTGGTCGAGCTGCACCCGGGGCTGCCCGGCCGGGTAGGTGGGGCGGCGGCCGAGGGGCGGCCAGCCGGACAGCAGCCCGGCGGGGCCGGCGGGGAGGTTCAGGTCGCCGAGGAGGATCCGCGGGGCGGGTAGCGCGCGCAGGGCGCGTACCACGCGGCGCAGTTGCAGGATGTTCCAGCCGGGCACGAAGGACAGGTGGGTGGCCGCGACGGTCAGCGGCCCGTGCGGGGTGTCCAGGACGGCGGCGAGGACGACGCGGGGTTCGTCGTGCAGCAGCACCAGTCCCCCGCCGGCGCCGGGTACGTAGACCGGGGAGCGCACGGGGGCGGGGCGCAGGCGGGTGACCTGCCAGGAGCGGACGGGGTACCGGCTGACCAGGCCGACGCCGTAGAGGGGTTCGCCGTGCCCGTCGTCGTCGTGGGTCAGCGGACGGAACCGTTCGCCGGGGGTGCCGACCACGGCGGCGGCGAAGTGGTGCTCGGGGGCGTCGAGGGCGCGGGCGGCGATGGCGGTCAGGTCGAGCTTGCCGCTGCGGGACTGGTCCCGGTCGACCTCCTGCAGGGCGAGCACGTCGGCGTCGAGCGCGGCGACGGCGCCGGCGAGCCGGTCGGGGTCGACGAGCCCGTCGGTGAGGGAGCGGCCGTGCAGCAGGTTGAACGTGGCCAGGCGCACGAGCACACCCTACGTCCCCGTGGCAGGCTTGCCGGGTGCTCAAGCTGCTGCTCTGTTCGATGCTGGTGTTCGTGGCGCTGGGGTCGGCGGGCCTGTGGTTGCGGCGGCGCCGGGGGCGCTGAGCGGCGGTGAGGCTGGCCACAGCCGGCCTCGTCGCGGCGGTGGTGGTGGGAAGAATGGCCGCCCGTGGATCCTGTCTCGCTGACCACCCTGTTGACCGCGGCCGCCATGGCGGGCTGGGTGGATGCCGTGGTCGGGGGCGGGGGCCTGTTGCTGTTGCCGGCGCTGCTGGTGGCCGCGCCGGGGGTGCCGGTGGCCACGGCGTTGGGCACGAACAAGCTGGCCGCGATCTTCGGTACGTCCACCGCGGCGCTCACCTACGCCCGGCGTACGAAGCTGGACTGGGCGGTGGCCGGTCCGTCGGCGGGCCTGGCGGTGGTGACCGCCGGGTTGGGCGCGGTGCTGGCGGGGGCGGTGCCGGCGGGCGCGTACCGGCCGGTGGTGCTGGTGGTGCTGCTGTCGGTGGCGGTGTTCGTGCTGACCCGGCCGCGGTTGGGGGTGGTGGCGTTGCCGCACCGGCGCACGGGGGCGCGGGTGGCGGCGGCGGTCGCGGTGGCCGGGCTGGGCATCGCCCTGTACGACGGGTTGATCGGGCCGGGCACCGGCACGTTTCTGGTGTTGGCGTTCACCGCGCTGGTGGGGGCGGATTTCGTGCACGCCTCGGCGATGGCGAAGGTGGTCAACGCCGGCACGAACCTGGGCGCGCTGGTGGTGTTCGCGATGACCGGGCACGTGTGGTGGCTGCTGGGTGCGGCGATGGCGGTGTGCAACGTAGCCGGAGCCGCGCTGGGCGCGCGGATGGCGCTGCGGCGCGGCTCCGGCTTCGTGCGGGTGGTGCTGCTGGTCGTGGTGGTGGCCCTGGTGGGCAAGCTGGGCTACGACCAGTGGATGGCGAGCTGACCCGCTCGCCTCAGGCGTGCCGGACGACGTCCTCGTAGTCCAGGCGGGGCAGTCGGGGGAACCAGGCGTCCGGGCCGGGCTTGCCGATGTTGACCACGAGCAGGGACCGCCAGCTGCTGTCGGCGAAGAACTCCTTGTCGAGGCCGTCGGCGTCGAAGCCGGCCATCGGGCCCGCGGCCAGGCCGGCGGCGCGGACGGCGAACAGCCAGTAGCCGATCTGCAGGGTGGCGTTGAAGCGGGCCATCCCCTCGCGGGCGACGGCGTCGGCGGCGAGGCCGTCGCGCATCTCCGGGCGGATCGGGAAGACCCGCGGGATGAACTCGTGGAAGTCGGTGTCGGCGGCGAGGACGGCGACGACGGGCGCGGTGGCGGTCTTGGCGCGGTTGCCCTCGCCCATGTGGGCCAGCAGCCGCTCGCGGGCCTCCCCCTGCCGGACGATCAGCACCCGCAGCGGCTGCGTGTTGGCGGCGGTGGGCGGGTACTTGGCCAGCTCGAAGATGGCCCGCAGCTGCTCGTCACTGACCGGCTCGTCCGTGAAGGTGTTCGCGGTGCGGGCGTCGGTGAACAGCTGCGCCTGCGCCTCGGGGTGCAGGGTGATGAAATCGCTCATATCGGTTCCTTGTTCCGGGCTTGCCCCTCCGACATCGAGAGGGGCTAGCTTTTTAGTAGTGCCTTCCGGGACGAGGGTAGCGCGTATCCTGGAGAGGTGACAGTCAGGCCGGAGGTGGGCGGCGAGCCCCGCATGTGTGACCAGGGGCTGGCCCAGGCCTTCGCGTTCCTCGGCAAGCGCTGGAACGGCGTCCTGCTGGGCACCCTCGCCGCCGGGCCGGCCGGCTTCGCCGAGCTGGGCCGGGCACTGCCCGGGATCAGCGAGTCGGTGCTCTCCGACCGGCTCGGCGAACTGTGCCGGGTCGGCCTGGTCTCGCGCACCGTGCGGGAGGGTCCGCCGGTCGGGGTCAGCTACGAGCTCACCGAGCGCGGCGCCGCCCTGCTGCCGGCCCTGGACGCGCTCGCCCGCTGGGCGCACGAGAACCTGCCCGCCGAGCGGGGACGCGCCGGCGGCTGCTGACCGCCGCCATGTGATCATGGCCGGGTGCCCGTACGCGCCGAACACGACCGGGCCGTCCTGGCCGAGCTGCTGGGACGCGACCCGGTGCTGCACGCCTACCAGCTGGGCGACCTGGACGACTTCTTCTGGCCTTACACCTCCTGGTACCGCCGCGGCGACCAGGTGGCCCTGCTCTACCACGGCGTCGAGCTGCCGACCCTGCTGGCGTTCGCCCCGCCGGAGCGCACCGACGAGATGGCCGCGCTGCTGACCGAACTGGCCCCGCTGCTGCCGGCCCGGCTGTGGGCGCACCTCTCCCCCGGCCTGGACGCCACGGTGGCCCGCTGGTACGAGCCGACCGACGCCGCGCCGCACCACCGGATGGCGTTGACCGACCCGGCCCGGCTGGCCCGGGTCACGCCCGCCGGGCAGGTGCTCGACCGCGCCGACCTGCCGGCGCTGCACGCCCTCTACGCCGCCGCGTACCCCGGGAACTGGTTCGACCCGCGGATGCTGGACACCGGCCAGTACGTGGGGATCCGCGCCGACGGCGACCTGGTGGCCGTGGCCGGGGTGCACGTCTGGTCGCCCACCTGGCGGGTGGCCGCCCTGGGCAACGTCACCACCCACCCGCACGTGCGCGGCCAGGGCCTGGCCGGCGCCGCCATGGCCGCGCTCTGCGCCCGGCTGCGCGAGAGCGTCGACCACGTCACCCTCAACGTCCGGGCCGACAACACCGCCGCCGTACGCCTCTACGAGCGGCTGGGCTTCACCCGGGTCGCCGACTTCACCGAGTGCGGGCTGCGCCGCCGCCCGTGACCGGCTGACTCCAGCTCGGCGCGTCCGCCGCCGCGCCGCGACCTGGAGCCGTCGTCCGACAACCCCGGCTCGGCGCGTCCGGCGCCGCGCGCCGACCGGGTGCCGTGGCTGCCGTGTCCAGTCGCCACGCCGGGTCGGGAAACCGACCGTGAGCTGGGCAAGTGTCGGACCGGTCCGGGCCCGACGAGCCCCTAGCGTCTGCCTTCGAGGCCGCGCCCGGGGCGGGCGCGGCGGAGCCGAAGGAGACACGATGGGTTTCACAGCGACACCCCGGGGGCGACGAAGGGCGGTGACCGTCGCCGCCGCCGTGACCGCGATGGTGACCGCGGCGGCCACACCCGCCTGGGCGGCGCCCGGCGTCGACCCGGCCACCGTGGACCGGGCCGCCGACCCCGGCGCCACCATCCCGATCAGCAAGGTCGTCTCGACCCCGCCGATCCCGCCGAACCCGGACGTGGTGCTGCTGGTCGACACGACCGGCAGCATGGGCCCGGCGATCGCCAACGTCCGCACCAACCTGCAACAGGTGATCGACAACGTGCGCGGCGCGCAGCCGAGCGCCCAGTTCGCGGTCGCCTCCTACCGCGACGAGGGTGACGGCGCGGAGCTGTTCCGGGTCCGGCAGAACCTCACCGGCGACGCCACGGCGCTGCAGGACGCGGTCAACGGGCTGGTCGCCGGCGGCGGCGGGGACACCCCGGAGGCCTGGGTGAACGGCCTGTTCCAGGTCTCCGAGGGCGGGATCGCCTACCGGTCAGGCAGCAGCCGGATCGTGGTGCTGGTCGGCGACGCCCCCAGCCACGACCCGAGCGCCGGGCACACCCTGACGCAGGCCACCGCCGCGCTGCAGGCCGACGACGCCCGGGTCCTGGCGGTCGACGTCAGCGGCGGAGGCGGCGGGCTGGACGCCCTCGGGCAGGCCACCACCGTGGCCAACGCCACCGGCGGCCAGGTGATCGGCAGCGCCCCGGACACGGTCACCGCGGCGATCCTGTCCGGGCTGCACGACCTGGACGTCACCGTCACCCCGACCGTCACCTCCTGCGACCCGGGCCTGTCGGTGAGCTTCGACGCCGCGTCGAAGACCCAGCAGAGCGGCACCGACGTGCCGTTCGCCGAGACCATCACGGTCGCCGCCGACGCCGCCCAGGGCGCCACCCTGCACTGCACGGTGGAGTTCCTGCTCAACGGCCTGTCCGGCGGACCCGCGTTCGTCGAGCAGATCAGCGTCACGGTCAACGACGTCACCCCGCCGACCGTGGTCGTCGACGACCGGACCGTCGAGGCGACCAGCCCCGCCGGCGCGGTGATCACCTACCCGGCGACCGCGACCGACAACGTCGACGGGCTGCTCACCCCGACCTGTGCGCCGTCGTCCGGCAGCACCTTCCCGCTGGGCGCCACCACGGTCACCTGCACCGCCACCGACGCGGCCGGCAACACCGGCAGCGACACCGCGGTGATGCGGGTGGTGGACACCACCGCCCCGACCACCCAGTGCGTGCCGACCAACAACCCCAGCGGCGACAACACCCCCGGCTCGTACAACCCGGACGGGTTCTACGAGCTGGCCGCCACCGACATCGTCGACACGGCCGTCGAGGTGTACATCGGTGACGCCGCCGACCCGTCGGTGAAGTTCGGGCCGTTCCCGGCCGGCACGAAGATCAAGCTGGTGCAGGCGCCGGGCGCGCAGTCCCGGGTCAAGGACGGCACCGGCGACATCGACTACAAGGTGACCCTGCGCGGCGACGCCGTGATCACCGGCGTGGACGACGCCGGCAACGCCTCGACGGCGACCTGCCTGGTGGCCCCGCCGCCGAAGTGACGACCCGGTCGTGACGCGGGGGTGGCCGGCGGTTCCGGCCACCCCCGCCGTGCGTCAGAGGCCGCGGCTGGGCGAGTGGAACCGGCCGGCGCGGATCTCCCGCAGCGCCCGGCGGCGGGTATCCCCGCGCAGCGTGTCGACGTAGAGGCGGCCGTGCAGGTGGTCGGTCTCGTGCTGCAGGGCCCGGGCGAGGAAACCCCGGCCGGAGATGGTCAGCGGCTCGCCGTGCTGGTCGAAGCCGTGCGCGGTGGCCCGCATCGCCCGCGGGGTCGGGAAGTACAGCCCGGGGATGGACAGGCAGCCCTCGTCGTCGTCCTGGCGCTCCTCGGACAGCTCCAGCGTGGGGTTGATCAGGTGGCCGCGGTGGCCGTCGGCGTCGTAGACGAACACCTGCGCGTTCACCCCGATCTGGGGCGCGGCCACCCCGGCCCGGCCGGGCGCGCCGAGCAGCGTGTCCATCAGATCCTGCACGAGCGCGCGCAGTTCGGCGTCGAAGCTGGTCACCGGCTCCGAAGGGGTACGCAGCACGGGGTCGCCGATGATCCGGATCGGGCGCATAGTCATGCCCGGAAGGCTATCCGTCCGTTACCCGCGCCGGTGCGGGCACCCGCCGCTCAGCCGGCGGTGCGCTCCCGGATCAGGACCTCCACGCCGTCGAGGAGGCGGGCCAGCCCGAACTCGAAGGCGCCGGCCGGGTCGGCGGCGGCCTGGTACGCCTCGCCGGCGGCGGTGCCGACCCGCGCGGCGCGCGGGAACCGCCGGGGGTCGAGCACCTTCTCCAGGTACGGGGCGTGCGCGTGCCACCACTGCTGCTCGGTCATGCCGGTGCGCTGGGTGGCCTCCGCCGCCTCCACGGCGCCGCGGACCGCGCCGTGCACGTAGTTGTCGACGAGGGTGACCACGGCGTCCATCTCCAGGTCGGTCAGGCCGATGCCGTCGACCGCGCGCAGCTCGTAGTCGTACTTGGCGATCAGGTTCGGGCCCAGCGGCGGCCGGGTGGTGGCGACCTGCAGCAGCCACGGGTGCCGCAGGTACAGGGCGCGGTTCTCCCGGGCGATCTGTTCCAGCCGGCCCCGCCAGCCGCCGGGCACGTCGTCGGGGCGGGCGGTCTCGCCGTAGACGGTGTCGAGCATGACGTCGAACAGCTCGCCCTTGCCGGGCACGTGCGTGTAGAGGGTCATGGTGCCCACGCCCAGCCGCTCGGCGACCCGGCGCATGGACAGCGCGGCGAGCCCGTCGGCGTCGGCGACCTCGATGGCCGCCCGCACGATCCGGTCGACGGTGAGGTCGCCGCCCTTGCGGCTGGGCCGGTCCCGGGTACGCCAGAGCAGGGCGAGGCTGCGTGCGGGGTCGCCGGTGCCGCTGTACTCGGTGGTCACCGGCCGACTGTACCGTCACCAATACCGTATGGTGTACGGTACAGCGTACCGGAACGATGGAGCGGGGGCGTGATGCGACGGGACGGACCAGTGATCGAGGCGGCCGGGCTGCGCAAGCGGTACGGCGACCAAACGGCGCTCGACGGCGTGGACCTGGCCGTGCCGGCCGGCACCGTCTGTGCCGTGCTCGGCGTCAACGGGGCCGGCAAGAGCACCCTGGTCCGCATCCTGAGCACGCTGCTGCGCCCCGACGCGGGCGTCGCCCGGATCGCCGGCTTCGACGTACGCCGGCAGGCCGACCAGGCCCGCGCACACCTGGGTCTGGTCGGCCAGTCCGCCGCCGTCGACGAGATCCTCGGTGGCCGGCAGAACCTGGTCCTGTTCGGCCGGCTGCACCATCTGTCCCCCGCCCGGGCCGCGGCCCGCGCCGACGACCTGCTGGACCGGTTCGGGCTCACCACGGCCGCGGACCGGCCCGTCGCGACCTGGTCCGGCGGGATGCGCCGCCGGCTCGACCTGGCCGCCGCGCTGATCGTCGACCCGCCGGTGCTGTTCCTCGACGAGCCCACCACCGGGCTGGACCCGCGCGCCCGGGCCGACGTCTGGGACACCGTCGGTGACCTCGTCACCGCCGGCACCGCCGTGCTGTTGACCACGCAGTACCTGGAGGAGGCCGACCGGCTGGCGGACACGGTGCGGGTGCTCGACCGGGGGCGGATCACCGCCGCCGGCACACCCGAGGAGCTGAAGTCCACCCTCGGCGGTGACCGGGTGGACCTGGTCCTGCACCACCCGGACGACCTGGCGCCCGCCGTCGCCGCGCTCACCGCCGCCACCGGCCACCCGCCCACCGTGGACCGGGCGGCGTTGCGGCTCAGCGTGCCGGCCACCGACCGGGTCGCCGGGCTCACCGCCGTCCTGCGCGCGGTGGAGGCGGCCGGACTGGCGGTGGGCGACGTGGCGGTCCGGCGCCCCACCCTGGACGAGGTGTTCCTGCGCCTCACCGAAGCGCCGGTGGAGGTGACGGCGTGACCACGCTGCCACTGCGCCGGGCCCGCTGGGCGGCCACCGACACCG
The DNA here is from genome assembly GCF_043197935.1 of Micromonospora sp. NPDC048930. Taxonomy (NCBI): domain Bacteria; kingdom Bacillati; phylum Actinomycetota; class Actinomycetes; order Micromonosporales; family Micromonosporaceae; genus Micromonospora; species Micromonospora sp. NPDC048930. The sequence continues at coordinate 34,005 of NZ_JBICUB010000001.1, read as the reverse complement.
CCACCCTCACCGGCCGGGCCCTCGCCCACTGGCGTCGCCGCCCCGCCGACCTGCTCGTCGGGCTGCTCTTCCCGGTCCTGCTGGTGCTGATGTTCGGCTACCTGTTCGGTGGTGCGATGGCCGTGCCCGACGGCGCCGACTACCGCGAGTTCCTGCTGCCCGGCATGGCCGCCATGACCATGCTCTTCGGCGTCGAGACCACCTACACGGCGGTCGCCGGCGACACCGCGCGCGGGGTGACCGACCGGTTCCGGTCCCTGCCGATGAGTCGGGCCGCGGTGGTGACCGGGCGGGCCCTGGCCGACCTGCTGCACGCCACGGCGGCGCTGGCCGTGGTCCTCGGCTGCGGCGTCCTGGTGGGCTGGCAACCGCACCGGGGGCCCGTCCGGGCGGCCGCCGCCGTGGCGCTGCTGCTCCTCCTGCGCTTCGCGATGATCTGGCTCGGCGTGTACCTGGCGCTGCTGCTGCGCCGCCCCGAGGCGGTCGCCGCGCTGCAGATCCTGGTGTGGCCGCTGGGCTTTGCCTCCAACGCCTTCGTCGCCCCGGCCACCATGCCGGGCTGGCTCGCCGCCGTCGCCGCCTGGAACCCGCTGTCGGCCACCGTGGCGGCGTGCCGGCAGCTGTTCGGCAATCCCGGCTGGGGCGCCGACTCGTGGCCGGCACAGCACGCGTGGGTGCTGGCCGTGGCCTGGCCGCTGCTGGTCATGGCGATCCTCGTGCCGCTGGCGGTGCGCCGCTGGCGGGAGCTGGGCCGCTGACCGACGCGCCGCTCGGGGCAGGCACCCGCCGGTGGACCCGCCCCGGTGCGTCGGTCAGGCCGGCGGGACGGCGGGGGCCAGGCCGGTGTCGGTGATCCGGTCGCGCAGCGGCCGGCGGCGCAGCGCCGCGAGGACCGCGTACAGCTCGTCGGCCAGGGGTACGGGCAGCTCGGCGTCGAGCTGCCGCATGGCGGTGGTGGTGGCCGCCCACTCGGCCTCGATCACCGGCCGCAGCGCGTGGGCGCGGTCGGTGAGGGTGACGATGCGCTGCCGGGCGTCCGCGCCGGGGCTGAGGGTGACCAGGCCGGCGCGGCTCATCTGGGCGACGGTCTGGCTGGCCGCGGAGTGGGTGACGCCGACCCGGGCGGCGAGGTCGCGGATGGGCAGCGGGCCGTCGGCGAGCAGCACCCGCAGCAGGGGCGAGTAGCGGGGCCGGTAGTCGGCCAGGTCCAGGTCGGCGTAGACGGCGGCGACGTCGCTGTCGAGCAGCTCCAGGACGTGGCGCAGCAGGGTGCCGAGGGCCTCGCGGTCGGGGGCGGCGGTCATGTCCGCTAATGTAACAGCGCTGTTGTATCTGGTGCGTGGGAGGGGACCCGGATGTATCCACCGATCGAGCCGTACGCGCAGGGCCAGCTCGACGTCGGCGACGGCCAGCGGATCCACTGGGAGACGTGCGGCAACCCGGACGGCCGGCCCGCGCTGGTGGTGCACGGCGGCCCCGGCTCGGGCGCCACCCCGTCCTGGCGGCGGCTGTTCGACCCGGCCGCCTACCGGATCGTCCTGTTCGACCAGCGCGGCTGCGGCCGCAGCACCCCGCACGCCAGCGACCCGGCGGTGGACCTGTCGGTCAACACCACCGCCCACCTGCTGGCCGACATGGAACGGCTGCGCGAGCACCTGGGCGTGGACCGGTGGCTGCTCTGCGGCGCCTCCTGGGGCTCGTCGCTGTCCCTGGCGTACGCCCAGCGCCACCCGGAGCGGGTCACCGCGCTGGTGCTGTTCAGCGTGGTCGCCAACACCCGCCGGGAGATCGACTGGGTGACCCGGGACATGGGACGGGTCTTCCCGCAGGAGTGGGCCCGGTTCCGCGACGGCGTGCCCGCGGCCGACCGGGACGGCGACCTGTCCGCCGCGTACGCCCGGCTGGTCAACGACCCGGACCCGCTGGTGCGGGAGCGGGCGGAGCGGGACTGGTGCGCCTGGGAGGACGTGCACGTCTCCCTCGCCGGCGGGTTCAAGCCCGACCCCCGCTACGCCGACCTGGTGTTCCGGGCCGCGTTCGTCCGGATCGTCACCCACTACTGGAGCAACCTCGGGTTCATGCCGGACGGGCAGCTGCTGCGCGACGCCGGCAAGCTCGCCGGCATCCCCGGCGTGCTGGTGCAGGGCCGGCTCGACGTCAGCGGCCCGCCGGAGATCGCCTGGCAGCTGACCCGGGACTGGCCGGACGCCCACCTGGAGATCGTCGAATCCGGCGGCCACGGCAGCGGCCACGGCGTGGGCGAGCGGGTCGTCGCCGCGCTGGACGCGTTCGCCCGCGCCTGACATGGCACCGCCGAGGCATCGCGCCCGGTTCAGGCGGCGGCGAGCAGCGCGCGGACCGGGGCGGCCTTGGCGGCCGCCTCGGCCACCTCGGCGGCCGGGTCGCTGCCCCAGGTGATGCCGCCACCGGCCCACACGTGCAGCCGCTCGGCGTCGGCCGCGGCGGTGCGGATGGTCAGCCCCAGGTCGATCCGCCCGGGCCCCACCCAGCCCAGCGCGCCCATGCTGGCGCCCCGGCCGACCGGCTCCAGGGCGGCGATCCGGTCCAGCGCGGCCAGCTTCGGCGCGCCGGTCACCGATCCGCCGGGGCAGACCGCCCGCAGCAGCGCCGCCAGGCCCAGCCCGTCGGCGGGCGCCGCCGAGACCGTCGACTCGGCCTGCCACAGGTCGCACCACCGGCGTACGGCGAACAGCTCGTCGACCCGGACCGAGCCGGTGCGGGCGACCCGGGCCAGGTCGTTGCGTTCCAGGTCGACGATCATGACGTGCTCGGCGCGTTCCTTGGCGGAGGCGAGCAGCTCCCGCCGGCCCGCGCCGGTGGCCGGTCGGGTGCCCTTGATCGGCCGGGTGACGAGACGGCCGTCCTCGAGGGCGATCAGGGTCTCCGGGGAGGCACAGCCAACCGCCCAGCCCAGCCCGGCGAGGGTGCCGCCGTAGCGGGCGCCCGGCAGGGCGGCCAGCCGGGCCAGGGCGGGCAGCGGATCCCCCGCGTACGGGGCGGCGGCGTGGCCGACGACGTTCACCTGGTAGACGTCCCCGCGACCGATGGCGGCACGGACCGCCTCGACGGCGTCGGCGTGCGCGTGGGGCGTCCAACTGTCCCGCCAGTCCCCCAGCCACCAGCCACCCGGCGCGCGGCCACCGCCGGACGGGGCGGCCGGCTGGTCGGCGTGGCCGTAGACCACCACCGCGAGGTCGGGCAGCGCCGGCACCGGGGTGGGTGCGCCGGTCGACCCGCCGGCGGCGCGGGCCCCGGCGGCGGCCGACAGGTACAGGGCGGCACCGCAGACACCGTCGGGGTCGTGGACGGCGGGACGGGACACCTCCCGCAGGTCGATGCCGTGGGCGGCGAGGAAGTCCTCGGCGAGGGCGGCGGGGTCGCCGCCGTCGGCGGGCCACCACTCCAGGCGGGCCCGTTCGACGAGCCGGTGCCGGCAGTCGAGCGGTGCCGCCGGGGCGTCGACGAACCTCTTTGGGAGCGCTTCCACGCCGTCCGGTCCGTTCTCACTCATCCGTTCAGCCGATTCTGGGGGAACAAGCCGGATCCTTGCTCGATGCCGCGCGGTTTTGCTTGGTACTGTGCGTCACTGGTCATGTGAACCATGACACAGCGCCCCCACAGTCCGGAGAACCCGATGTGCCAGCACCAACCCACCTGCCCCTCCGCTGAGGCGACCGACCGAGAAGCCGCCCGTGTCCTCGCCTGCTTTCCTGAACAGGGGTGGAGCCTGCTCTGCAACGGTGTGATCGTCTTCGAGGACACCGGAGAACTGCTCCCCGACGGCAGCACCATCGCCCCGCACCGCGGCCCCGCCCGACACGCCCTCGTCGCCTGATCTCACCACGCTGCGTGACCGCAGCATGCGTCGTCGACCCAGGCTAGCCCCCACCGGCGAGGGCTCGCTCCCCAGGTCGACGACGCGCCGGGGCGGCTTGACGACCGCCCCGGCCTCCGCGCACCTCAGTTCTCGAACGCCTCCGGCGCCGGGCACGAGCAGACCAGGTTCCGGTCGCCGTACGCGCCGTCGATCCGCCGCACCGGCGGCCAGTACTTCCCCGCCCGGTCCTGAGCGGGGTACGCCCCCACCGACCGCGGGTACGGGTGCGGCCACTCGTCAGCCGAGACCATCGCCGCGGTGTGCGGGGCGTTCGCGAGCGGGTTGTCCCCCGCCGGCCACTCCCCCGACCCCACCTTGTCGATCTCCGCCCGGATCGCGATCATCGCGTCGCAGAACCGGTCCAGCTCGGCCAGGTCCTCGCTCTCGGTCGGCTCGACCATCAGCGTCCCCGCCACCGGGAACGACATCGTCGGCGCGTGGAAGCCGTAGTCGATCAGCCGCTTCGCCACGTCGTCGACGCTCACCCCGGTCGCCTTGGTCAACGGCCGCAGGTCCAGGATGCACTCGTGCGCCACCAGGCCCTTGTTGCCGGCGTACAGCACCGGGAAGTGGTGGCGCAGCCGCGCGGCCACGTAGTTCGCCGCGAGCACCGCCACCCCGGTCGCCCGGGCCAGCCCCTCGGCGCCCATCATCCGCAGGTACGCCCACGGGATCGGCAGGATCCCCGCCGACCCGTACCGGGCCGCCGAGATCGCCGGCCGGCCCTCGGCAGGCTCCCCGGCCGGGTCGCCGGGCAGGAACGGCGCCAGGTGCGCCCGCACCGCCACCGGACCGACCCCCGGACCGCCGCCGCCGTGCGGGATGCAGAACGTCTTGTGCAGGTTCAGGTGCGACACGTCCGCCCCGAACTTGCCCGGCTTGGCGAACCCGACCAGCGCGTTGAGGTTCGCCCCGTCGACGTACACCTGGCCGCCGGCGTCGTGCACCTTCGCGCACAGCTGCGCGATGCCCGTCTCGTACACCCCGTGGGTGGACGGGTAGGTCACCATGATCGCCGCGAGCGCGTCCCGGTGCTTGTCGATCTTCGCGTCGAGGTCGACCAGGTCGACGTTGCCGTCGGCGTCGCAGCCGACCACCACCACCCGCATGCCGGCCATCACCGCCGACGCGGCGTTGGTGCCGTGCGCCGATGACGGGATCAGGCACACGTCCCGGTGCCCCTCGCCCCGCGACCGGTGGTAGGCCCGGATGGCCAGCAGCCCGGCCAGTTCCCCCTGGGAGCCGGCGTTGGGCTGCACGCTGACCGCGTCGTACCCGGTCACCTCGGCCAGCCAGTCCTCCAGCTGCCCGATCAGCTCCCGGTAGCCAGCGGTCTGCTCGGTCGGCGCGAACGGGTGCAGGTGCGCGAACTCCGGCCAGGTGATCGCCTCCATCTCGGTGGTGGCGTTCAGCTTCATCGTGCACGACCCCAGCGGGATCATGCCCCGGTCCAGGGCGTAGTCGAAGTCGGCCAGCCGCCGCAGGTAGCGCAGCATCGCCGTCTCGGAGTGGTGGTTGCGGAACACCGGGTGGGTGAGGAAGTCCGAGGTGCGGGCCAGCTCGGCCGGCAGGGCGGCGGCCACCTCGCCGGTCGCCGGGGCGACCCCGAAGGCCGCCCACACCGCCTCCAGGTGAGCCAGGGTGGTGGTCTCGTCGCAGGAGATCCCCACCCGGTCGGCGTCGACCAGCCGCAGGTTCACGTTGCGCTCGGCCGCCGCGGCGACCACCGCGGCCGCCCGCCCCGGCACGGTGGCCGTGACGGTGTCGAAGAACGCCACGTCCGCGACCCGCACGCCGCCGGCGCGCAGCCCGGCCGCGAGCCGCGCGGCCATGTCATGGGTACGCCGGGCGATCGCCCGCAGCCCGTCCGGGCCGTGGTAGACCGCGTACATGCCGGCCATCACGGCCAGCAGCACCTGCGCGGTGCAGATGTTGCTGGTCGCCTTCTCCCGGCGGATGTGCTGCTCGCGGGTCTGCAGCGCCAGCCGGTAGGCCGGGTTGCCGTCGGCGTCCTTGGACACGCCGACCAGCCGGCCGGGCAGCATCCGCTCCAGGCCGGAGCGGACGGCCAGGTAGCCGGCGTGCGGGCCGCCGAAGCCCATCGGCACGCCGAACCGCTGGGTGGTGCCGGCGGCGATGTCCGCGCCGATCTCGCCGGGTGGGCGCAGCAGCGTCAACGCCAGCAGGTCCGCGGCCACCGTGACCAGGGCGCCGGCCGCGTGCGCGGCCTCGACCAGCCCGGCGTGGTCGCGGACCGCCCCGGACGCGCCCGGGTACTGCAGGTGCAGGCCGAAGAACTCGCCCGGCAGCTCGTCGTGGTCGACGTCCAGCACCCGCACCTCGATGCCCAGCGGCTCGGCCCGGCTGGTGATCACCGCGACGGTCTGCGGCAGGGTGTCCGCGTCGACGACGTACACCGGGCTCTTGCTCCGGGACGCGCGGCGGGCGAGGGTCATCGCCTCGGCCGCGGCGGTGCCCTCGTCGAGCATGGACGCGTTCGCGGTGGCCAGCCCGGTCAGGTCGGTGACCATGGTCTGGAAGTTCAGCAGCGCCTCCAGCCGGCCCTGGCTGATCTCCGGCTGGTACGGCGTGTACGCGGTGTACCAGGCGGGGTTCTCCAGGACGTTGCGGCGGATCACGCCGGGGGTGTGGGTGCCGTGGTAGCCGAGGCCGATCATGGAGACGGCGACGGTGTTGCGGGCGGCCAGGGCGCGCAGCTCGGCGAGGGCCTCCCGTTCGCCGGCGGGGGCGGGCAGGTCGAGGGTGCCGTGCCAGCGGATCACCTCGGGGATCGCGGCGTCCATCAGCTCGTCGATGGAGCTGTAGCCGACGGTCTCCAGCATGCGGCGTTCGTCGTCGGGGCCGGGACCGATGTGCCGGTCGGCGAACTGCTCTGCGGTCATGCGCTGCGCTCCTTGCGGGGGCCAGGTCGACGGGTCGGCCTCCCCCTGAGTCGCGCCAAGCGCTCCACAGTGCCTGCCCACGCGGTCCTTTTGCCTGAGAGGTTCCGGGGAGGAATCTGCCCCTTCGGCGCCGTCCGGGGGTTTTCCGGGCGGTCTCTCCCGCGTGGGTGGTACCGGCATGGTCAACGCTACCAGCGACCGTGTTTCCGGCTCATGTCGTACCCCGGCCGGCCGGGGTCACACCGCGGCGGGCTCCACCGCCGGAGCGCCGGCCGCGGCGTCGACGTGGTCGGCCAGGGCGGTCAGCACCGCGCCCAGCGGCGCGTCCAGGGTGAGGGTGGCGTGCCCGTCGCCGCGGGTCGGCCCCTGGTTGACGATGGCCACCGGGATGCCGAGCTTCGCCGCGCGGATCACGAACCGGCGTCCTGACATGACCGTCAGGGAGGAACCGAGCACCAGCAGCGCCCGGGCCCGCTCGACCAGGGCGAAACAGTCGGCGACCCGGGGCGCGGGCACGGTCTCGCCGAAGAACACCACGTCCGGTTTCAGCATGCCGGTGCCGCAGATGCCGCAGTCGACGGTGCGGAACCGGGCCACCGCCTCGTCGGGCAGGTCGACGTCGCCGTCGGGATTGACGTGGGCGATGTGCGCGTCGAAGCCCGGGTTGGCCTCCCGCAACCGCCGGTCCAGCTCCTCCCGGGAGGTGAGGTTGCCGCAGTCGAGGCAGGTCACCTCGTCGAGGCGGCCGTGCAGTTCGATCACCCCGGTGGCGCCGGCGGCGGTGTGCAGACCGTCGACGTTCTGCGTGATGATCCCACCGACCAGGCCGGCCCGCTGCAGCCGCGCCACCGCCCGGTGCCCCACGTTGGGGGCGGCCCGGGCGATCGTGCGCCACCCCAGGTGGCTGCGCGCCCAGTAGCGCCGCCGGGCGTGCGGGTCGCGGGTGAACGCCTGGTAGGTCATCGGGGTGTGCCGGCGGGCCGCGCCGCTGGGCCCCCGGTAGTCCGGGATGCCCGACTCGGTGGACAGGCCGGCGCCGCTGAGCACCACGACGTCCCCGGCGCCGACGAGCCGGGTCAACGCGTCGAACGTCTCCGTCACGCGTCCATGCTGCCTCACCCGCCGCCCGCCGACGACCGGTGGCCGCCGGGGTGCCGGTCCGGGTGACCACGGTCACCGCCACTGGTCCCGTAATCCGGGGACGCCGTCGGCTCGCCGCCCGCCGGGCGGGCCGGGCCCGCCGAGGATCCCCGGCGGGCCGGCCCGCACGTCAGCGCTCGTGGCGCGGCAGTGCCTGCTGCGGCTGCCCGGCCCCGACCGGCGTGGCCTCCCGGGCGATCCGTTCCATCGTCCGGGCCAACTGCTCGGTGCCGTCGTCCAGGTGCCGCGCCGCCGCCCGCATGTGCGAGATCATCATCTCGCCGAAGATCCGCAGCGCCTCCCGGGTGGCCACCGAGTCGTCGAAGTTCGCGCCGGCGGTGCTGCGGTACTGCGCCACCGCCCGCTCGGCCTCCTGCTTCGCCTCCTCCGCCGCCGCACGCATGTAGCTCTCGTACTGCATCTGGGCGTACTCGGCGACCCGCCGGGCGTAGTCGTGCGCCTGGGCGATGATCTGCTCCGCCTCCCGCTGCGCCGCCGACAGCAGGTTGACCTCCTTGGCCGCCGGCAGCGTCGCCGCCGGGTCGGTGCTCGGGATCACCCCGTGCCGGTGCAGCTCCAGGTGGTCCTGCAGCCGCTCGGTCTCCGCCCGCAGGTTGGCGATCTGCGTGGCCAACAGGTCCAGCTCGTCGGCCACCTGCAGCTTGAACCGGTCCACGTCGGCGTGGTCGTAGCCGCGCCGGGTGAACGACGCGCTGCCGAACTCCCACCGGCGGACCCGGTCGGCGGTCAGGCGCACCTGCACCCCGCCGGAGAACATCCCACCCTCGTACCTGCTGATCGGGGTCGCGCTCACCGGACACCTCCGGATTCGTCAGGGGCGGTCGCGGTCCGCCACGTCGGCCCGTACCAGTGCTTGCCGAACCCCTCGTGGTGCAGCTGACCGGCCTGGTAGCCGGCCCGGGTCAGCGCCGCCACGGAGTGGCTCACCATCTCGTCGGAACCACACACGTACACGTGCCGGGACCGCCAGTCCCCGTCCGCGAGCGCCCGGTCCGCCACGTGGACGAACTCGCCCGGACGCAGCGGATCCGCCCCGACCACGTAGTTCACCGTCAACCACGGGTGCGACGCGGCCAGCTTGTCGATCGCGTCGGTGTCGTAGAACTCCATCCGGGACCGGGCCCCCACGTACAGGTCCACCCGGCGTCCCGCGCCCTCGGCCGCGACCTGCTCGACCAGGGCCTTCACCGGCGCCCAGCCGGTGCCGCCGGCCAGCAGCAGCAGATCCGACGACCCGGCCGGCCACAACGTCAACCGGTCGCCCACCGGCGAGGCCAGGTGGATCTGGTCACCGACCGCGCACCCGTACACCAGCCGCGACGACACCACACCACCCGGCGTCGCCCGCACGTGCAGTTCCAGCGTCCCGTCCGGGCGGGGGGCGTTCGCCGGCGAGTAGTACCGCCACGTCCGCGCCGCCGGGTGCGACACCCCGATCGACTGGCCGGGCGTGAACGGCAGCAGGTACTGCGGGCGGACCGTCAGCACCGCCACGTCGAACGTGCGCCGCTCGTGCCCGAGGATCTCGGCCACCCACCACGGCGGGGACACCGCCTCCGCCGACTGCGCCGCCTCGATCATCACCTGCGAGATCAGCCCGTACGCGGCCGTCCAGTCCGCGGCCAGTTCCTCGGTCCACTCCTCCCCGAGGAAATGCCGCAACGTGGCCACCAGCGCCTCACCGACCGCCGGGTAGTGCTCGGGGCGTACCGCGAACTTGCGGTGGTCGGCGCCGAGTTCCTGCAGGAACCCGACGAGCCGGTCCACCTGGTCCACATGGGACACGATGTGCCCCAAGGCGCTCACCAGGCGGTCCCGCTGCCCGGCCATGTTCGTGGGGAACATCTGCCGTGTCTCCGGGTACGCCAGGAACAGCGTCGAGTAGAAGTAGAGCGGCACCTGGTCGCCGTGCGCGGCGACCAGGGACCAGCTCTGCTTGAGCCGTGCCGCGTCCACGCTCAGGCGTTCCCCGTCGACACGACCTGGTCCCGCACCTGGCCCAGCACGACCTGCACGTCGGCGATGATGTCCGCCGGCACCCCCAGCTCGTTCAGCGTCGCCGTCAGGTGCTCACCCACCTTGGCGTAGTGCGCCGGCGGGATGTTCAGCGGCTGGTGCGCCTCGGCCAGCCCCCGGCCGGCGTACTCGTTCGGTCCGCCGAGCACCACGGCCAGCATGAGCGCCAGGTGGCGGCGCTGCTCGGCCATGTTCACGTCGGAGAAGTAGCCGGCCAGCTCGGGGTCGACCAGCACCCGGTCGTAGAAAAGCTCCACGGCCGCCTTCACCGCGGCGGCGCCGCCGATCCGCTCGTAGTGCGAGATCGGGGTGGTCTCTTCCGTCACCGTCATGGTCACATTCCTTCCGGAGGGGGTCACGCGGCCGGGACCGCGGAGGGGCAACGGCAGCCGCGCGCGCCGCACAGCAGTCCGCCACAACGTCCACGCGCAAGCGACCGTGTCGGACCATAGCGTGCTCGCCCGAACGGTTCACCCCTGCCCTATCCGATTCCCGACAACCGTCAACTACGGACAGTCAACATCGGCCTCGAAGTCGGCGGCACCCCGCACTCACCCCGACACGCTGCGTGGCAGCCGCGCCGTCACCGACCTTCGGAAGAGTCCTTTTCGGACACCCTCGGACACCCCGCCCGCGACGTCCGCGAACCCCGCCGCGACCTGCGGACACGCCCTCACCCCGGCCCGCCCGCCGGGCGACCCGCACCGGCGCCGGCCGGCGCGCCGTCGCGGGTCGACCAACCGACACGGGCAGTAACCAAAAAAGTGGACCGCGCCGTGCCCCTTTGGGCGCGTCGCGGTCCCCGAACGGATGACCGGCGGATCAGCCGGCCCGGCGACGCGCCCGCCGCGCCGCCAACTCGTCACCCACCGACTCCGGCGACTCCGGCGACTCGGCCGCCGGCTCCTGCCCACCCACCGGCTCCGCCGGCAGATGCGACAACGAACCCTGGATCTCCTTGAACGCGCCGCCGATCGCGATACCGAACACCCCCTGGCCGCCCTGCAACAGGTCGACCACCTCCTCCGGCGACCGGCACTCGTACACCGTCGTCCCGTCGGAAATCAACGTGATGCCCGCCAGATCCTCCACCCCGCGCGACCGCAACGCCTCGATCGCCTTGCGGATGTTCTGCAACGACACCCCGGCGTCCAACAGCCGCTTCACGACCTTCAACACCACCAGGTCGCGGAAGGAGTACAACCGGGACGTCCCCGACCCCGACGCGTCCCGCACACTCGGCACCACCAGGCCCGTCCGGGCCCAGTAGTCCAACTGCCGGTAACTGATGCCCACCGCCGAACAGGCGGTCACCCCCCGGTAACCCACCTCGCCGTCACCCACCGGCGCGGGCGGCACCCCCGGCTGCTGCTGTTCCGAACTCGGACCAGGATCTCGCGGCTCGTGCATCCGGACAACCTCCCCGCCCGTGCGGTGACACGTCGTCTCCCCGTACGTGCACCCCTCGACAACCGCAACCCTATAGCGGCCCCCAGGACTTACCACGCAGGAAGCACCACGACACGCCGCGCCGCCACCAGGAAGATCACCGAACGCGGCCCGCCGCCACCCACCGTGACGGCCACCGCCGCGCCACCCGGGCCCAGCGACCCGGCACCACTCAGCCCGCGAAGTCCTCCGGACGCACCTGCTCCAGGAACTCCCGGAACTTCTCCACCTCGTCCTCCTGCTCGTCCGGGATCACGATCCCCGCCTCACTGAGGACCTGCTCGGCACAACGAATCGGAGCCCCGACCCGCAACGCCAACGCGATGGAATCGCTCGGCCGCGCCGACACCCGCACCCCGTCACCGATCAACAGATCGGCGTAGAAGACGTTCTCCTTCAACTCGGTGATCTCCACCGCCCGCAACGGCGCCTGCAACGCCGCCAACACGTCCCGCAACAGATCATGCGTCAACGGCCGCGCCGGCTTGACCCCCTGCTGCTCGTAGGCGATCGCCGTCGCCTCGACCGCGCCGATCCAGATCGGCAGATAGCGGTCCCCCTCGACCTCCCGCAGCAGGACGATCGGCTGGTTGCTGGGCAACTCCACCCGAACTCCGACCACGCTCAGCTCGCGCACCGCCCGCCTCCGTGTCGTCGTCGTCTACGCACCGCGCCCTTCCCTGCACGGTACACGGACCGCGACACGAGAGTCCCATGCGCTACGTGCACCACGCCTCGCCAGAAGGGGTTACCCCGGCAAGCCTACGACACGCACCCGCAGGCAGATCTTTCCGCGTCCACCCACGCACAAGGGCCGGGCGCCCCCACGACACCCGGCCCCACACACCTCAACGACCCAACGTCGACCGCAGCCCCACCCGCACCAGAGCCGCGTGCAACTGCTGCGACAACGCCACCAACTCCCGCGCCGTCTCCGCCGCCCGGGCCCGCGCCGCCGGATCACTCTGCCGCGCCAACGGCGCCACCAACTGCGCGAACAGACCGACCTCCCGATCCGCCGCCGTCCGGTACCCCCGCAGATGCCGCGGCTGGAACCCGTACGCCGCCAACCCCGCCACCGCCCGCGCGATGATCAACGCATCCCCGTCGTACCACCCGGGCGGATCGGACACCAGCACACCGAGCCGCTCCAACTCCACCAACGTCGACTCGTCGATCCCGCTCCGGGAAACCAGATCAGCCCGCCCCAGCCGCACCTGCGACGACTCGGCGGACTCCTCCACCTCCCGACCCGGAACCTCACCACCGGGACCCACAGCCACCAACGTCGGCCGCTGCCGCCCCGGCGCCGCACCCGACGCGTCCCACTCCGCCAACTGGTCACGGATCACCCGCAACGGCAGGAACTGGTCCCGCTGCGCGGTCAACACGAACCGCAACCGCGCCACATCGTCCCAGCTGTACTTCCGATACCCCGCCGGCGTCCGCTGCGGCTCCACCAGGCCCTCGGCCTCCAGGAACCGCAACTTCGAGATCGTGACGTCCGGGAACTCCACCCGCAGCTGCGCCAACACCTCACCGATACTCATCAGCGGGGTGGAACGCGCCGCCCCGGAAGGCGTCGAAGCCGCAGGCTCGTTCACCCCCGGCCGGCCTCCTGCTCCGGACGCGGACCGGCGATGAACACCACCCGGAACTTGCCGATCTGCACCTCGTCACCATTGCTCAACGTGGCCGCCTCGACCCGCTCCCGATTCACGTACGTGCCGTTCAGGCTGCCCACGTCCCGCACCGTGAACGTGCCACCATCCCGGTGGAATTCGGCGTGCCGCCGAGAAACCGTCACGTCATCGAGGAAAATGTCACTGTCGGGGTGCCGGCCACTCGTCGTCACATCGTGGTCCAGCAGGAACCGGGCACCCGCATTCGGACCCCGACGAACCACCAGCAGCGCCATACCCGGCGGCAACGAACCGGACATCCGGCTCGGCACCACATCGGTGTCCGGCCCCTCCAGCACTTCGTCGAGCGAACCGAGATTGAGCGTCGAAGTGACGTCGAGCGGGGGGAACTCGTCGTCTGGCCGCGTCATGGGGACCACCTCACGGATCTGTTTCGGTCGGCGTCGGGGTAATGGCGGGTCTGGCCGCCGGGCAGACACACACCCGGCGGCTGGCTCCCCGTGCCCGGGAAGGCGCATTCCACAACGCTCAACTATTGGGTTCTCGGTCGACTGGGCGAGCCTAGCCAGCGCCGAAATGCAGGGCAACCGGACGCGCGGAGACCAACCCCGCCGCCCGGCACGACAACTCAGCTCTCAGTGAGCTCGCGGTACGCACCAGCGGTCAACAAACCCTCGACCGCCGCCGGATCATCCGGAGTGATCTCCAACAACCACCCCGCACCGTACGGATCCGTGTTGATCACCTCAGGGGTGTCGGCCAACGCATCATTGCGCGCCGCCACCGTTCCACTCACCGGCGCGTAGATCTCCGACACGCTCTTGGTCGACTCGATCTCTCCCAGCGGCTCACCCGCCGCCACCACCGCGCCCTCGTCCGGCAACTGCACGAACACGATGTCACCCAGGGCGTCCTGCGCAAAGTGCGTGATACCGACCCGGACGGCGCCGCCGCCACCACCGGCCACCCACTCGTGCTCGGCGGTGTACCGCAGATCCTCAGGAATCACCAGCTGCGTCCTCCTCATCGGTGCACCGGGGGGAAACCGGCGCGGCCGCGACCGATCAGGAGACCGGCCGGGCGTGATCCAGCTTGATCGGCGCGTGCAGCTGCGAAACCTCCACAGCCTCACGATCCTCAACGGTCAACTTACCGCCGGCATCCTCCACCGATGCGACCACCCCGCCGGGAATGCTCAACGCCGTACGCATCGTCGCCGGATCCCCGATCACCATGATCGTGAACGGACCGCTCAACCGCCGCCCGTCCACCACCAGACCACCCCCACCGGCATCCACGAAGTACGTCGACGCGATGATCCGCACCGCCGTCCCGTCCGACCCGGCGATCTGCATCGCCTCCGCACCCGCGCCCCGCAACTCCTGCACCGCGTCCAGGATCCGCACCGACGAGATGGCCTTGTCCGGACCCTCGAACCGCACCGACAGACCCGGCCCCACCGCCGGCAACGTCCCCGCCAGGATCCCCAGCTCGTCCGCCCGCCGCGTGGCCTCCTCCAACGCCGCCTGCCGACCCTGCTCACCCGACCGCAACTGACGCTGGCTCTCCTCCAACGCCTCGATGTCCTGCCGCAGCCGCCGCTCCCGCGAATCCAGATCCGACGAGATCCGGACCAGGTCCTCCTCGCGCGTCGCCGCCAGCGTCGGATCCGTCGACGTCGTCTTCAACTGCACCACCAGGGTGAACCCCAGCAACGCCAACAGCACCGCGATCATCGCGCCCGCCGACGTCAACCGCCGCGCCACCGACACCGGCTGCCCCGCCGCCGCACCCGGGCCGGCACCCGCCGACTCCTCCACCGGCGGCACGTCCACCTCCCGCTCGGCCGGCTCCACCGGCTCGACCGGCTCGACCGGCTCCGCCGGCGCCAACGGGCTCAACTCGTCCGGATCGGGCGCGTCCGGGCGCGGATCCGGCTCACCCGCCGGACCCGTCGGCCGCCCCGGCTCCGCCGGCTCCGGCCAACCCGTCCCCGTCTCCCTGTGCTCCTCGCTCATCGCCTCGAACCCTACGCCCGGAACAGGTGCCGGCGGATCGCCGCCACGTTTCCGAAGATGCGCACCCCGAGCACGACCACCACCCCGGTGGACAACTGACCACCCACCCCGAGCTGGTCACCCAGGTACACGATCAGACCCGCCACCAGCACGTTCGAGATGAACGACACCACGAACTGCTTGTCGTCGAAGATCCGGTCCAGCTTCGCCCGCACGCCGCCGAACACCGCGTCGAGCGCCGCCACCACGGCGATCGGCAGGTACGGCTGCAACGCCGCGGGCACAGTGGGGTCCAGATACACCCCGAGCACCACACCGGCGAGCAACGCCAGCACCGCGATCATCGGCCACCTCCGGAGGGGCTGGGAGACGTCCGCGAGCCGGACGGCTCCGGACTACTGGTCGAACCGGCGACACCCGAACCCGACATCGACGGGCTCGGACTCACCGAGGGCTCGGCGTAGCGTAGCCGCGGCTGCGGCGCGGCCGGCAGGGTGAGGCCGTCGACCTCCTTCACCCCGAACGACAACCCGGTGGACTTCGCCACCTCGCGCATCAGGCCCGCCGCCCGGCTGTCCTCGAACCGGTCCCGCATCGACCCCGGACCGATCGCCGCCACCTCGTACGGGCTCGTCACCGGCCGGTAGTCCACCAGGATCGCCTCACCCGCCGACCGGATCGTCGACGTCGCCGTCAACCGCTGCCCGTTGATCGCGACCGCCTCCGCGCCCGCCGCCCACAGCGCGTTCGCCACCTTCTGCAGGTCGGAGTACAACACCCGGGACGGCCCGGCGTCCGCTCCCGTCACCGCGTCCTTGTCCCGCGCCGCGTCGGCCAACCGCACCACCACACCGTCACCGCGCACCCGCCCCAGCCCGGTCCCCGCCTCCAGGTTCCGCAACCGGTACGCCTGCGAGCCGCTCAGCGCCGCGTCCCGCTGCCGGCTCACCTCCTCGCGCAACTGGTCCGCACGGGCGGTCAACCGGTCCGTCTCGGCCTCACGCTGCTTGATCTCGGCGATCAACCCCGCCCGGGCCTTCGCCCGCCCCGGCTCCTCCGCCATCGTCTCCCGATACGCCACCGCGAACAGGAACCCGATCGCCACGATCACCACCAGGCTCACCGGACGACCCAGCAACCGACGCACCCGCGACTGCGGCACCGTCCGCCGCCGGGCCGCCGCGTCGGCGTACCCCGGATCCAGCGGGTTGCGGAACAGGTCGGTGAGGAAGTCCGGCGCGTACACCCGCGCCGACGGGTCCCGCCCCTCCCGGCCCGGCGCGCTCATGCCACCACCTCGCTCCGCTCGGCGCCGGCATGAGGCACATCCGCGCTGAGCCAGATGATTCGCTCGCAGGGCTCGCTCATGCCACCACCCCGGCGCGCCGCGCCCGCATCTCCCGCACCAGGCGGCTGGCCTGCACCACGTACATCGCCCCGGCCACCCAGTAGAGGACCAGGCCCCACCAGGCCAGCCCCCAGCCGATCGCCCCGGCCGCGGTCGCGACACCCGGCGCGGCGGCCGCCAGCAGCAGGATCGGGAACGCCGCCAACAGCAGGAAGGTGGCCGTCTTGCCGACGTAGTGCACCGGCGGCGGGCCGTACCCGTAGCGGCGCAGCACCCCCAGCGAGGCGAGCAGCAGCAGTTCACGGGCCAGCAGCGCCGCGGTGAACTGCCACGGCACCACCTCCCGCGCGGTGAACGCCAGCAGCGTGGCCAGAATGTAGAGCCGGTCGGCCAGCGGGTCGAGCAGCTCCCCGAGCCGGCTGACCTGCTGCAGCCGGCGGGCCACCCAGCCGTCCACCCAGTCGCTGGTGCCACCGATCGCCAGCACCACGATCGCCGCGACGTCGGCGCGCACCACCAGGAACAGGTAGAGGAAGAGCGGCACGCCGACGAGCCGGACGAAGCTGATCAGGTTGGGCAGGGTGAGGACACGGTCCCCCACGACCGCCGTCGTACCGCCCGGAGCGGGGTGCTCCGACGGAGCCGGCCGACGCGACACCGAACCTCCCTTCGCAGCACGCTCCGGCGGCCGACCGTGATCGGCCGCTCCTCCAGGCTCGTGCGCGTTGCCGGCCGGTCAGCGCCGGCGCCCTCTGCGATCCCGGGCTGGGACCTCCCCGATGCGGCCCACGATCTCCTCGATCATGGGCCGGCCAGTTGCGCTGCCACTATATCGGGCTCCGCCGTGCCGCCCGGGACGGTGCTTCCCGCGTCGTCGGCCGTTGCCGGTTGTGTGGCACCGCACCATCTGTAGGGCATCCTAGGACACTAGCGGGGTGGGCGGGACGCAGGTGGGAAGCGCGACCAATCGGCCTGCCGTCAGGCCGTACGAGCGGTGGAGTCGGAGCTGGCCGGAGTGCCCACGGCCGCCGCCTGGCTGAACGCCATCAGGGCCAGCAGGAGCTCGTGCTGCACCCGGTTGGGCATCCGGTCCAGCACGGCCTGGACCGCCTGGTGCCGCCGCTCCTTCAGCTCCCGCAGCAGGCTCTCCGCGGCGGCGGTGGGGATCAGCCGCACCTCGCGTCGGTCGCGGGGATCGGCGACCCGGCGCAGCAGGCCGACCGCCTCCAGCCGGTCGCAGAGCCGGCTCGCCGAGGACGGCACCACGTCCAGCAGCTCGGCCAGCCGGTTCACGTTGCTGTGCGGGTGGGCGATGATCAGGGAAAGCACGCGCAGCTGCGTCGGGGACACCACGTTGTGCCGTGCGGTGGCCGAGTCGAGCACACCGACGAGCGCCTCGGCGGCCGTGTCGATGGCCGCGGCAAGATTCGGAGGTCGCTCCACCCGCTGTCCCCTGCGATCGTCCCGTCGTGTTTCCTCGCTGGTGCGGTTACCGCCCGCCGGCGTCGTCGACCCGGCTGGAACCGCGCCAGTCCAGGCAGACGACGACCGCGTCGTCGCGGAGATCCGCGTCGGCATGGTACGCGTGCAGTTCGCGCATCACCGTACCAACCGCTTCGGTCGCCGGCTGCAACCGAGTGGACCGCATCGCGCGCGCCATGGCTCTTTCTCCATAGGGCTCCTGGCCATCGGGCTCCGCCGCGTACACCCCGTCGGTGACGACGAACAGCCGGTCCCCCGGTGCCACGGTGAACTCCTGCACGACGTACCGGGTCTCGGGGAACATGCCCAATGGCAACTGTTGCTCCAGCGCGACCGGGCTGACCGTGCCGCCGCGCAGCCGCAGCACGTGCGGCGAGCCGGCGTCCACCGCCCGCACCACGCCGCGCCGGGTGCCCAGCTCCAGCAGCAACGTCGCCACGTGCCGGCTCCCCCGGTGCTGGTAGAAGATGGTGTCCGAGGCCAGCTCGGCCTGTTCCACCAGGCTGCCGCCCGACCGCCGGGCGTTGCGCATGGCGTTCACGGTGACGGCGGTGAGCAGCGAGGCGGCCAGGCCGCTGCCCGTGCCGTTGAGCACGGTCAGGGTCAGCCGGTCCCCGTCGACCGACCAGTCGAAGTGGTCACCACCCACCGTGTACGCCGGTTCGAGCTGCCCGGCCAGCACGAAGTCGCCGTGCGTGACACTGCGCCCGGGCAGCAGGTCCCACTGCATCTCGGCGGCCATGCTGAGCCGTTCCCGCCGGCGGGCGCGCCGGTAGCGGTCGGTCTCCCGGTCGGCCGCCCGCAGCGCCATCGCCAGGTCGTCCGCGACGTCCCGGACCGCCTCGACGGTCGCCGCGGCGGGCGCGTCCGGCAGCTCGACCATCAGCACCCCGAGCCGCTCCCCCCAGACCGACAGCGGCAGGTACGCCCGGCACCGGCCGTCCTCGCCGGTGTCCAGCATCGGCTGCTGGCCGCTGAAGCAGCGCTGCGCCACGCCCTGGCGGGTGAGGGAGCCGCCCTCGGGCAGGTCCGGGTCGAGCACCGGCCACAGTCCACTGAACCGGTAGTCGGCGATGAACACCTCGGTCCGTGAGGCGCCGAGCGCCGAACGGAGCTCCCGGTTGGCGGTCTCCGCCAACTGGTCGGGCGGCGCCTCGCGTAGTGCGCGCGCCACCTGTCCGGGCCCGTGCGGCATGCTCATCCTCCGAGGACGACTATTGCTGTAGGGCAAGCATCATACGGAGGTCGGCCGGCGCGCCGGCGCGCCGGCTCCGACCGCCCGGCCTACCAGCTCTCTGACCAGCGCAGACACTGTGGACGGTCGCGTCGCCATCGGCGGGCCGACCGCCCGGACGGGCCATGGGGCCGGCGATGCGGGCGCCGGCCGCCGCGACGCAGGGCGCGGCCGCCGCACGATCCGCAGGGGTTGACGGGGGCGGGCCACAGCGCCCGGCCAGCCCTCCGCCCTGCGGTGGCCCGCCAGGCAACCCGGGCCGATCCCGGCAGAAACGGGGCCGATCCCGGCGACGGGGCCGGTCAGGTGCCGGGCTTCGTCGCCACCGCGCCGTAGAAGGCGTCCGGCACCGCCTCCGGCGTGCCCTCGGCGCGCCACTCCGCGACCGGCACGATGCCGTCCGCCGTCGGTTGCCAGCGACCGAGCAGCGGCGCGAACGCCGCGGGCGGCCGCATCCGGAACGCCGGCCCCATCATGGCCAGGGCCTCCGGGTACGCGGTCAGCTCCTCGCTGTCGAAGTCCACCGCCAGGAAGCTGCCCGGCGCGGTCGCCTCGTACAGCTCGTCGAGGGTGCGGGCCAAGGTGGCGTCGTCGAGGAAGGCGGCCAGCCCGAGGAAGACCACCCCGACCGGCCTCCTCCCCCACCCCGGCACGAAGCGGTGCAGCTGGGCCGGGTCGATCGTGCCGATGTCGGTGGCGTCGCCGAAGCCGTACCCGGCCCGGTCGCTGTCGGCGAGCAGGCGCTGGCCGAGCCGGATGGTGACCGGGTCGACGTCGGTGTAGAGCACGGTGGCGTCCGGGGCCACCTCGTGCACGTTGCCCCGGGTCGGCACCCCGGCGCCGAAGACCAGGAAGCCGTCCACTCCCTCGTCGGCGATCGACCGGACCGCCCGGCCGAGGAAGGCGCGCAGCGAGCGGAAGATCGCCGCGCACGGCCCGTACGCGCCCTCGAAGGCGCGGGCCGCGGCGACGTCGACCGGCAAGTGGTGCTCGCCGCCGAGCCAGAAGTCGATCATACGGGCGGTGCTCGGCTGATCGGGCTCGGCCATCGACGAAGCTCCCTTCCTCGGGCGGTGCTCGCCAGCGTACCGACGGGTCGGCTCCGGCGGTATCGCCCCGGTGACGCCGCGACGGCCGGGATACTGGCCGCGAGCGGGCGGGCCAGGGAGGTACGGGGTGAACTCGGCGAACGGCGCGGCGGTGGTGGTCGGCGTGGACGGCTCGGAGTCCGCGCTGCGGGCCGTACGCCTGGCCGCGGATGAGGCCGCCCGCCGGCACCGGCCGCTGCGGGTGGTCCACGGGTTCATCTGGCCGCTGCTGCGCGTACCCGTGAATCCGCTGGCCGAGGGGCCGCCCGGCGGCGGTCTGCGGCACCAGGCGGAGGAGATCGTCCGCGCGGCGGTCGCCGAGGCGGAAGGCGCGGTGCCCGGGATGCGGGTGTCCGGAGAGATCATCGACGGCGAGGCGGCGGCGGCGCTGCTCGGCGAGGCCTCCACCGCCACCATGATCGTGCTCGGTGACCGTGGCCTCGGCGGGTTCGCCACCCTGGTGGTGGGCTCGGTGGCGATCCAGGTCGCCGCGTACGCCGACTGCCCGGTGCTGGTGGCGCGCGGCGCGGACCGCACGGCGGGCCCGGTGGTGGTCGGGGTGGACGGCTCGGCGCGGTCCCGGGCGGCGGTGGAGTTCGCCGCCGAGGAGGCGTCCGTGCGGGGCACCCGCCTGCACGCGGTGCACGCCTACACCCATCCGTTCTCCGGCGGGCCCGGCGACATGCAGCCGCTGGTCTACGAGGAGGGCCAGCTGCGCGGCGAGGAGGACCGGGTGCTGGCCGAGTCGCTCACCGGGCTGGGTGAGCGCTGGCCGGAGGTGCCGGTGACCCGGGAGGTGGTGCACGGTCGGCCGGTGGGGGTGCTCACCGAGGCCTCCCGCACGGCGCAGCTGGTGGTCGTCGGCGCGCAGGGCAGGGGCGAGCTGAGCGGGCTGCTCCTGGGGTCGGTGAGCCAGGGGGTGTTGCACCACGCCGACTGCCCGGTGGCCGTGGTCCGCTCGCCCGGCTGAACGGTTGGCCCCGCGCCCGGCGGGTAGACGGTCGGGTAGCCAAACCGGAGGAGGCAGGGATGCCAGGACCACGGCCGGGCAGCAACGCGTACGACAAGCAACGGGCCAGACTGCGCGATCTGGTCGAACAGTCCGGGCGCGCCGCCGACGACGAGGCGAACGAGGCCGCGAACCGGATCCTGCAGGACGACCGCGGCCAGCGCGGGATCGTCCGGGGCGAGCGGACGTTCGGCCCCAAGGGCGAGCGCGAACCGGGCGACCCGAAGTGAGGGCCGCACCGGCCGTCGACGGCGCCATCGCGGGCGCCGTCGGCAGCGCCGCGTTGAACATCGTCAGCTACCTGGATGTCGCGGTCCGGGCCCGCCCGGTGAGCAGCACGCCGGAACAGACCGCGGGACGCCTCGCGGACGCCGCACACGTCAACCTCGGACCCGAGCAGCAGGCGGCCAACCGCCGCTCCGGCGTCGGGGCGGTGCTCGGGTACGGCATCGGCATCGCCGCCGGAGCGGCCTTCGGCGTGCTGGCCGCCCGTCGGCGGGTCCCGCTGCCGGTGGCCGTCGGTCTGCTCGGCGGCGGCGTGATGGCGTCCTCCGACGGGTCGCTCGCGGTGC
Source organism: Micromonospora sp. NPDC048930 (assembly GCF_043197935.1). Lineage (NCBI taxonomy): Bacteria > Bacillati > Actinomycetota > Actinomycetes > Micromonosporales > Micromonosporaceae > Micromonospora > Micromonospora sp. NPDC048930. The sequence continues at coordinate 12,184 of NZ_JBICUB010000001.1, read as the reverse complement.
TGCGGATCAGCAACCCGCGCACCTGGCGCCGGGCCGAATGGATCGCCGACATCGTGCCGCATCTGGCTTACGGAATGGCGGCCGCAGCCACCTGGCGGAGGCTGCGACCGCCGTCGCGGCGGGGCGGTTAGCCCCGCCGGCCGCTCTCGTCGTCGGCCACCGGCTCACCTGCCGGGCCGTACGGCGACACCTGCCCCTTCGGGACGGGTCGACCCACGTCCGCGTTGGACGTGCCCTTGTTGCGCGGAGACCCGCTCACGTGCATACCCATTCGGCTGTCCTGGCTCGTCGCGCCCTTGTCGTTGCGGCGGAGTTCCTCCTGCTGCGGCTTGACCACAGGTCTCTCCTTCCCGGTGGGAGCACGCGACATCGGTCGCGCACCTGATCCGGGTACCCGCCGCCGCCGAGCGCATTCCGGCCGCCGTCCCGGGTCTGGCGGGGCCCGGCGGGGGTATTCGGAACGGATGCCGAACGATCGGAACGTGGCCCGGGCGCTGCTCGACCGGCAGGGCCGCACGTACGCGGAGGAGGCCGGCATCGGGCTGGCCGACCGGCCCGGTCCGCTCTACCAGTTGCTGGTGCTCACCACGCTGCTGAGCACCCGGATCCGCGCCTGCGTGGCGATCGCTGCGGCCCGGGAACTCTTCGCCGCCGGCTACCGCACGCCGCAGGCGATGGAGGCGGCCGGCTGGCAGGACCGGGTCGACGCGCTCGGCCGCGGCCACTACCGGCGCTACGACGAGCGGACCGCCACCATGCTCGGCACCGGGGCGCGGCTCTGCCTGGACCGGTGGCACGGGGACCTGCGCCGGATGCACAAGGAAGCGGACGGGGACCGCACCGTGCTGCGCCGGCTGCTGACCGAGTTCCCCGGGATCGGCCCGACCGGGGCGGACATCTTCCTGCGCGAGGTGCAGACGGTCTGGCCGGACGTGCGCCCGTACGCCGACCGGCGGACCCTGGCCGGGGCGCGGCGGCTGGGCCTGCCGGCGAACCCGACCGGGCTGGCCGGCCTGGTGGGCGACGGCGAGTTCGGGCGGCTGGCGTCGGCGCTGGTGCGGGTGGCGCTCGGCGAGGAGCCCGCGGGCGAGGTCAGCCGGGCGGCGGCCGCCGCGCGCTGAGCCCTACTTGGCCGGGCCCGGCTTGGTCAGGTGCCACGCCAGCGCCGAGGCGAGCAGTGCCAGCAGCACGATCCCGCCGGAGATGCCGCTACCCTCCTCGCCGCTCTGGCGGTGCCCGGTGACCCCGAAGTAGATGACGGCGACCCCCGCGAGCACCGTGATGAACGTCCGTATTCCTCGGTCCCTCACGCCTCGCACGGTACGGCCGATCCACACTGGTTCGCGGCGTTTCGCGCCCCTTTCCCCCGTCCGGGGTCGGCGTCACTCCTCCGGGCAGCCGGCCGCCGGGCCGCGCAGGCGGACCCGGCGGATCGCCCGATCCGCCACCTCCACCACCTCCACGGTGAGCCCGGGCAGCCGCACCCGCTCCCCCGGCGCGGTGGGCACCCGGCCCAGGCCGGCCATCACCAGCCCGGCCACGGTGGTGTACTCGCGCGACAGCGGGAAGGTGAGCCGGACCCCGACGTCGGGCAGGTCGTAGAGCGGGAAGTCGCCGGGCAGCAGCAACGCCCCGTCCGGCTCGCGGACCGCGCTGCGCACCTCCGGGTCGGTCTCGTCGTACAGCTCGCCGACGACCTCCTCGAGCAGGTCCTCCATGGTGATCAGGCCGGCGATGCCGCCGTACTCGTCGACCACCAGGGCCAACTGCTCGTGCCGCTGGCGCAGCTGCCGCATGGCGTCGGCGACCGGCAGGGTGGCGGGCAGCAGCAGCGGCGGCCGGGCACGCCGCCCGGTCTCGGCGCCGTCGGCGTCGACCAGGTCGCGGATGTGCACCACCCCGCGTACGTCGTCCAGGCCACCGGGGCCGACGACCGGCGCGCGGGAGCGGTTGGCGGTGGCCAGCCGGCGCATCGACTCCGCTGCCGGCAGGGACGCGGGCAGGAACATCACGTCGCGGCGGGCGACCAGGATCTCCCGGAGGGTACGGCCGGCGATGTCGAACGCCCCGGCCAGGATCTCCCGCTGCTGCGCCGACAGCCCGCGCTGGCTGACCAGCAGCTCCCGCAGCTCCTCCTCGGTCATCTCCTGCCGGCCGGCCCGGGGATCCCCGCCGGCCAGCCGGACCAGCAGGTCGGTGGCCCGGCTGAGCAGCCACACCGCCGGCCGGGACAGTCGGGCCAGCAGGTCCAGCGGCGGGGCGCTGAGCAGCGCCCAGCGTTCCGCCGACTGCATGGCCAGCCGCTTCGGGGCCAGCTCGCCGACGACCAGCGTGACGAAGGTCAGCGCCACGGTCACCAGCACCACGGCGACCGGGTGGGCGGCCCGGCCGAGGAAGCGCAGCGGGCCGACCAGCGGTTGCGCCAGGGACACCGCGGCGGCCGCCGAGGCGAGGAATCCGGCCAGCGTGATGCCGAGCTGGATGGTGGCCAGGTAGCGGTTCGGTTCCCGGGCCAGCCGGACCAGCCGGGCCCCGGACCGCCCGACCCGGCCCAGCCGGCGCAGCTGGCCCTCGCGCAACGTCACCAGGGCCATCTCGCTGCCGGAGAGCGCCGCGTTGACCAGCACCAGGACGAGCACCAGGGCGAGTTGGCCGCCCATCAGTCGCTCTCCAGGTCGTCGAGGGAGATCGCGTGGGTCATCAGCCACCGGGCCAGCGCGGACATCCCGAACAGCCACAACGGCGCGGACTCGGTGGTCCCGTTCGTGGCGAAGATGGCGAACCGCAGGTCGGGGGCCCGGTACGCCTCGATCCGCCACCGGTGGTTCTTGTCCCGCCAGACCGCCGAAGGGTCCATGGCGTCACCGTAGGTGACCGGGTGCTTCCGCCGACGCCACTTCGGCTCAGCGGGGCGGGGCCACCACCTCGCGGGCGTCGTCGGGCAGCCGGCGGGTGGCCCCCCGGCGGTCCAGCAACTCCAGCAGCGGCACCGCCACCCGGCGGGTGGTGTCCAGGGCCTGCCGGGCGGCGCTGAGCGTGAACGGCTGCGGCAGCCGGGCGAGCACCCGCACCGCGTCGTCGAGCGCGCCGGGCAGCAGCACCACGTTCTCGGCGAGCCTCAGCAGCGCGCCGGCCCGGACGGCCGCGCCGATCTCCCGGGGGCCGAGGCCGAGGTCGGCGAGGCGATGCGCCTCGGGAGCCTGGAACGGGCGGTCGTCGTACTCGGCGCGGACCCGGGCGACCGCGCGGGCCACCGGTTCCGGCAACGCGTCGGTCGCCGCGGCGGTGACCCGGCCGGACCACAGCCGCAGCGGCGGCCGCAGCAACGCCTCGACCAGGGCCCGGTCGGGCAGGGCGAGGCGCTGGCGCAGCACGTCGACCGGCACGCCGGGTTCGAGGGGATGCTCGCGGGCGTACCGGGCGACCTCCTCGGTGAGCCGGGCGCCCAGGGCCCGCCAGTGCGCCGGGTCGGCCAGCCAGTCCCCGGCGACCGGCGCGGCGCGGCCGGTCACCCCCATCCGGGTCAGGTCACCGGCCCGGACCAGCCGTCGGCGGCGCAGCTCCCCGGCCAGGTCGGGCCGGCCGTCCAGCCCGGCGAGGACGGCGGCCCGGGCGGCGGCCGCGCCGCGGCGGCGCAGCGGCGGCGGGTCCACGTCCAGCACGGTCACCCCGCCGGCCACGTGGTGCCGGCCGGGGTCGCGCAGCAGGGCCCGGTCGCCGATGAGCAGCGGCAGCGGGCGGGCCAGCCGCAGCCGGACGGTGTCCGGGCCGAGCGGCCGGACCCGTACCGGCACCGCAGCGGACCCGACGTGCAGGGTGAGGGTGGCCGGCAGGTCGGCGGCCGGGTCCCCGGCGAGCCGGACGTCGAGCAGGTCGGTGCGGTGGAACCGCCCCGGGGTGAGCAGCGCGTCGCCCCGGGCGATCCGGTCCCGGGCCACCCCGCGCAGGTTCACCGCGACCCGGGCCACCGCGTCGACCTCGGCGCGGGCGGTGTTCAGCGCGTGCAGGCCGCGGATCCGGACCGGTTCCCCGGTGGTGGCCAGTTCGAGGTGGTCGCCGACGCGCAGCCGGCCGCCGCCGAGGGTGCCGGTGACCACGGTGCCGCTGCCCCGGATGGTGAAGGAGCGGTCCACCCAGAGCCGCACCGGCGCGTCCGGCGCCGGATCGGGCAGCCGGGCGACGAGCCGGTCCAGGGCCGCGCGCAGTTCGGGCAGGCCGGCGCCGGTGGCCCCGCTGACCGGCACCGCCTCCACCTCGCCGAGGGAGGTCGCGGCGATCTCCTTGCGGGCCCGGGCCAGGGCCGGCCCCGGATCGGCCAGGTCCGCGCGGGTCACCGCCAGCAGGCCGTACGACACCCCGAGCGCGTCCAGGGCGGCCAGGTGCTCGGCGGACTGCGGCATCCAGCCCTCGTCGGCGCCGACCACGATCAGCGCGGCCGGGACCGGGCCGACCCCGGCGAGCATGTTCGGCACGAACCGCTCGTGCCCGGGCACGTCCACGAAGGCGACGGTCCCGCCGGAGGGCAGGGTGGTCCAGGCGAAGCCGAGGTCGATGGTCATGCCCCGGCGGCGTTCCTCCGCCCACCGGTCGGGCTCCATCCCGGTCAGCGCCCGGACCAGGGTGGACTTGCCGTGGTCGACGTGCCCGGCGGTGGCCACCACCCACATGTCAGCCGCCCACCCGCAGCACCGCCGCGCGGAGGGTCTCGTCCGCGTTGGCCGGTACGCAGCGCAGGTCGAGCAGGAGCCGGCCGTGCAGCACCCGCCCCAGGATCGGCGGTTCGCCGGTGCGCAGCGGCGCGGCGTACCGCTCGGGCAGGCTGAGCGCCCACGAGTCCAGTTCCACGCCGGGGGCGCCTCCGCCGCCCACCACGGCGGCGCTGGGCACCACCTCGGCCTTGCAGCCGTCCTCGCCGAGCCGGTCGCGCAGCCGTTCGGTGCGCTCGCGCAGGGCGGCCGGGTCGGCGTGCAGCGCGTCGCGGGTGGGGGTGGTCGGGCCGTGCAGGGTGGCGGCGAGCGCGGCCAGGGTGAGCTTGTCGACCCGCAGCGCCCGGGCCAGCGGGTGCCGGCGCAGCCGCTCGACCAGGTCGGCCGCGCCGAGCAGCAGCCCGGCCTGCGGGCCGCCGAGCAGCTTGTCGCCGCTGGCGGTGACCAGGTGGGCGCCGGCGCGCAGGGTGGTGGCCGCGTCCGGCTCGTCGGGCAGCAGCGGGTCGGGGGCGAGCAGCCCGGAGCCGATGTCGACGACCACCGGTACGCCCAGCGTGGCGAGCTCCCGGACCGGCACGGCCGAGGTGAACCCGGTGACCACGAAGTTCGACGGGTGCACCTTGAGCACGAACCCGGTGCGCGGGCCGACCGCGGCGGCATAGTCGCCGAGGGTGGTGCGGTTGGTGGTGCCCACCTCGCGCAGCCGCGCGCCGGTGCTCTCCAGCAGGTCCGGCAGGCGGAAGCCGTCGCCGATCTCGACCAGCTCGCCGCGGCTGACCACGATCTCCCGGTCGGCGGCCAGCGCGGTGGCGGCGAGCACCAGGGCGGCGGCCCCGTTGTTGACCACGTGCACGGCCGGCGCGTCGGGCACGGCGGCGGCGAGCGCGTCGAGGGCGTCCCGGCCCCGCCGGGCCCGCCGGCCGGTCCGCAGGTCGAGCTCCACATCGGTGTGTCCGGCGGCGGCCACCAGCGCGCCGACGGCGGCGGCGGAGAGCGGGGCGCGGCCGAGGTTGGTGTGCAGGACGACGCCGGTGGCGTTGAGCACCGCCCGCGGGGCCGGCGCGGGCAGGTCGGCCAGCGCGGCGTCGCGTACCTCCTCGGGGGTGATCTCACCGGAGCGGGCGCGCTGCTGGGCGCGGACGACGGCGGCCTTGACCCGGTCGCGGCCGAGCGTGCCGACGGCGGCCGCCAGGGCGGGGTCGGCGAGCAGCGCGTCGGTGCGCGGCACCCGCCGCCGCGGGTCGGCGTCACGCATAGGTCACCCCCTGCCAGGCCGCGGCGGCGGAACCCCGGGATCTGCTTGGCGGAGACGGACGGGAATCGAACCCGCCTGGCCCGGGTCCCGGACCACACCGGTTTTGAAGACCGGGAGGGGCACCAGCCGCCTGAACGCCTCCACCAGCACTTAACCACATACGATCTCCGGCCGCCCGCGGAGGGCACGGCTGGCACCGGATCAGGGCCCGGGCGTCTGGAAGTGGGGTCGGGGCTTGCCGGGCGCGGTGGGCAGGCGGGTGATCGGCGGGAGCACCAGCGCGACGAAGGCGACGATGGCGATCACCGTGAACGGCAGCGTGTAGCTCTTGCCGCTGGCGTCGTAGAGCAGCGCGGTGAGCAGCGGACCCACCACACCGCCGATGCTCCAGGCCACGATCATCGCCCCGTAGATGGCGCCCGCGTTCGGGGTGCCGAAGTAGTCCGCGGCGGTCGCCGGCATCGTGCCGAAGCCCCCGCCGTACGCGAGGTACACCAGCGCGGCGAGGACCGCGAAGAGCCAGAAGGCGGAGGCGTGCGGCAGGATCAGGAAGCAGACGCCCTGCAGGGCCAGCATGCCGAGGAACGCGGTCATCCGGCCGATCCGGTCGGACAGCCACGCCCAGAACACCCGGCCGCCGCCGTTGAACAGGCCGAGGACGCCGACCATCCCGGCGGCGGTCGCGGCGCTGACCCCGGCGACCGCCTGGGCCGCGTCGGCGGCCTGGGAGATCAGCGCGATGCCGCAGGTCACGTTGAGCGTGAGGATCAGGGTGAGCAGGTACCACTGCCGGGTGCGCAGCGCCTCACCGAAGGTGTAGACCCGGGTGCCCGCGACGGCCCGACCGCCGACCGCCGGGGTGAAGCCCGGCACCTGGTAACCGGCGGGCGGGTCGCGGAAGAAGGACGCCCCGAGCAGCACCGCGACCAGGTAGGCGAGGCCCAGGGGCAGGAAGACGCTGGTCTTGTGGTCGGTCCCGGCGAGCAGCGCCTTGGCCACCGGCGCGGTGATCACGGCGCCGAAGCCGAAGCCGGCCACGGCGATGCCGGTGATCAGCCCCCGCTTGTCCGGGAACCACTTGCTGAGCATCGCGATCGGGGTGATGTACGCGGCGCCGAGCCCGATGCCGCCCAGCACCCCGTAGGTGAGCAGCAGCAACCACAACTGGTCGCTCGAGGACACCAGCGCCGCCAGCATCGTCCCGACGGCGTACAGGATCCCACCGCCGAGCGCGACCGGACGCGGTCCCCGGCGGTCCTGGATGCGCCCGCCCACCAGGCTGCCGATGAAGATGGTGCCGATCGCCACCTCGAACGGCAGCACCACCTCGGCCTTGCTCCACCCGAACTCGGCCTGCAGCGGCTTGTTGAACACGCTCCAGGCGTAGACCGCGCCCAGCGCGAGCTGGACGAGCACGGCCGCGACCACGAGACCCCACCGGCCCCGCGTCGGTTGTCGACTCCCCCGTGCAGTTGTGGCCATGAGCTAACCCCCGTATCGCTCATGGGCCCGGCGCCTGCTTCCTGGCTACCCCCCGTTCGGGCCGGCGCCCGGCCCGTTGTCGTCCGGTGCCGGGCGCTGGTGCCCGCGCACCCGTTCCCGCTGTGGCACCACGGTGTACTTCGGATCGCGGGCGGAGGCGACCCCGCCGTGGAAGATGCCGAACCGGGTGCAGACGGAAGCCGCGAGCAGCGCCCCGCCCGACAGGGCGGAGAGGACGCGGCTGCGCCGACCCACCAGCGCGCCGACCACGCCGGCGGCGGTCAGCGACCGCCCGGCCCGCAGCAGTCGGCCGGCGGTGCCGGTGGCGTAGGGCTCGCTGAGCAGGCCGAGCCGGTTCTCCACCCGGTGCGAACCCCACAGCTCGAGGCCGGCCCCGGCCACCGCGAGGCGCCGCGCCGGGCCGGCCTGCGCCGGTGGCGCGGCGATCAACCCCACGCCGGCGCCGCTGGCCAGCGCGCTGCCCGCGAAGACCATCGGCAGTTCCGGGTACGCCTCGTGCCACGACGGCACGGCGGTGTCGGCGAGCAGCACGGCGGTGTACGTGGCCAGGGCCGGCGCGGTGGCGGCGGCGGCCAGCCCGGCGGCCTGCCCGACCGGGGGCAGCACCCGGCGGGCCAGCCCGAACAGGCCCCGCTCGGGCAGCCGGGGCGCGGCCTCGGCCACCGCGGCGATGCCCGCGGCCGGCCCGAACGCGGTGAGGATCCAGGTGCCCATCGACATCGGCGAGGTCGGCTTCGCCACGCGCAGCATGTGGTGGAACCGGCTCGGCCTGCCCAGGTCGTGGATCAGGAAGTACGCGCTGGCGCTGACCGCTGCCAGGGCGGTGACCCGGCCGGCCCGGCGCAGCGCCGGCCGGTCGGTGAGCTGCCCACCGGCGGCCAGCAGCGACGAGCCCGCGGCGAGGCCACCGGTGAAGAGGTAGGCGGCGATGTCCCACTTCCACACCGGCGGTTTGAGGATCGGCCGGCCGTAGTAGGAGGTGAACTCGGCGGGCGGCACGGCGAGCTGCTCCCCGCGGCCGCCCCGGCCTCGACCGACGGTCCACCCGTCCGCCGGCGCGGCGTCGCGGGACGGCACCGGCGCCAGCCCGGCACGGGCGGCACCGCCGTCGGTACGCGCCACGCCCTCCCCGGCGCCGGTCGCCCGGCTGCCGTTCGTGCCCGCCTTCGGGGTGTGGCCGCCGGGCTGGCCGGGGCGGGCGGGACCCGCCACGGCGAGCCGCTCGCGGAAGCGGCGGAACAGGCCGCCCACGGGAGCACGGTCCGGACTCACGATGAACCTCCGACGAACGCGGCGACGGCGGCCGCCGCCATGGCCAGGGCGGCCAGCCCGGCACGCTTCCACATCCTCGGCAGGTCCCGGGTGGTGACCACCGGGTCCGGCGGCAGCCCGTACACCTCCGGCTCGTCCAGCAGCAGGAAGAACGCGCCGTCGCCGCCCACCCCGTCGGTCGGGTCGTGGCCGTACAGCCGGGCCTCCGGCACCCCCCGCTCGTGCAGGACGGCCACCCGCTTCGCCGCCCGGTCACGCAGCTCGTCCAGCGGCCCGTACTGGATCGACTCGGTCGGGCAGGCCTGCGCGCAGGCCGGCGTCATGCCGGCGCCCAGCCGGTCGTAGCAGAGCGTGCACTTCCAGGCCCGGCCGTCGTCCTTGCGCTGGTCGATCACGCCGTACGGGCAGGCGGAGATGCAGTAGCCGCAGCCGTTGCAGATGTCCTCCTGCACCACGACCGTGCCGAACTCGGTCCGGAACAGCGAACCCGTGGGGCAGACGTCCAGGCAGGCGGCGTGGGTGCAGTGCTTGCAGACGTCGGACATCATCAGCCAGCGGAAGTCGGTCCGTGACTCCGCGCCGGTGGCCCGGCCGGGCGGTTGCGCGCCGGGCATGCCGAGGAACTCGGGCCCGCCCTCGGCCATCCGGGCGGCCGCCGGCGGCGACCCGGTCGGCACCCCGGGGTCGGTGCCGCTGTCCTGGTCGGTGCGGGCGGCCTTCGCCGCGGTCTCCGCGCTCACCGGCGGGCCGGTCGGCGTGCCGGCGAAGGGCGGCGTCCGGTGCCCGGCCGGCAACGGCTGCTCGACGAAGGCCACGTGGCGCCACGAGTTGGCGGTCAACGCGCCGGTGTTGTCGTACGACATGCCGAGCAGGTCGAACCCGGAGGCGGGAACGTTGTTCCACTCCTTACAGGCCACCTCGCACGCCTTGCAGCCGATGCAGACGCTGGTGTCGGTGAAGAAGCCCATCCGGGGCTGGCCGTCGGTCCACCCGGCGTCGGGCGCCGGGTCGAGCGGCCCGTAGAGGCTGTTGCCCTCCAGCAGCGTCATGCCTGTCTCCCGCCTGGGCCGGCGTCCGTGGTGATGATCGGCGTGCGGTGTTGCGGGGTGAGGCCGGCGCGTCGCTGGTAGTCGGTGACGAGGTCGAGCAGGGCGGGGCCGGTGGGTCGGCGGCCGGGGCGGATGTCGCAGGTGCCGACTTTGCTTTCCTGGATGAGGACGTTGGGGTCGAGGGTGATGCCGAACAGGTCGTTGACCGAGTCGCCGGTGACCAGGCCTTCGCGGCCGAAGTGGTAGGGCAGCCACACCTGGTGGATGATGCGGCCGTCCACGCGTAGCGGGGTGAGTCGGTCGGTGACCAGGACCTTGGCTTCGATCGCGGCGCGGCCGGTGATCAGGTGGGCCCAGTCCAGGTCGTCGAGCCCGATCTGCGCCGCCAGTTCGGGTGAGACTTCGACGAACATCTCCGGTTGCAGTTCCGCGAGCGGCCGTACGGTGCGGCTCATGCCGCCGGCGGTGTGGTGCTCGGTGAGCCGGCTGACGGTGAAGACGTACGGGAAGACGTCGCTGTGCGCCTCGGGTGGGCTCGGGTTGATCGGGTTCACCGGGTTGTCGTAGACCTTGCGGGTCGGGTTCGCCTGCTGCCCGTACAGCGGGTTGCGGATCGGCGACTCGGCCGGCTCGTAGTGCGTCGGCATCGGCCCGTCCTGCAGGCCGCTGGGCACGTACAGCCAGCCCTTTCCGTCGCCTTGCATGATGAACGGGTCGTCGCCGGCGAGCCCCGCGACGCCGGTGGTGCCCTCCGGCGGCCGGTACGTCGGCGGCTTCTTCTTCTCGAAGTCGGGCACGTCGTACCCGGTCCACTCGGCCTTGTCGGGGTCCCACCAGACGTACTTCTTGCGTTCGCTCCAGGGCCGCCCCTCCGGGTCCGCCGAGGCACGGTTGTAGAGGATGCGGCGGTTCGCCGGCCAGGCCCAGCCCCACTCGGCGGCCACCCAGTCCTGGTCGTGCCGCGACCTGCGCCGGGCTGCCTGGTTGACGCCGTCGGCGTACACCCCGGTGTAGATCCAGCAGCCGACGGCGGTGGAGCCGTCGTCCTTGGCCTCGGTGAACGCCGACAGCGGGCGGCCGGTGGCCACCTCGTACCCGTTGATCTCCTTCAGCACCGCCTCGGCGCTCGGCTCCGCATGGTCGCCGTGGGTGGGGTAGGTCCACGCCAGGTCGCGCACCGCACGGTCGCGCGGTTTTTCGGAGCCGGCCAGCTTCTGCCGGATGATCCGGCCGAGGTGGTAGAAGAACCAGAGTTCGGAGCGGCAGTCGCCCGGTGGGTCGAGTGCCTTTTCCCGCCATTGCAGCAGCCGTTGGGTCTGGGTGAAGGTGCCTTCCTTCTCCACATGCGAGGCGGCCGGGATGAAGAACACCTCGGTGCGGCATTCCTGCGGCACGATCTCGCCGGTCTCCACCTCGGGGCTGTTCTTCCAGAACGTCGCGCTCTCGATCATGAACAGGTCCCGAACGACCAGCCAGTCCAGATTGGCCATGCCCAGCCGTTGCGCCCTGCCGTTGGCGGAGCCGACCGCGGGGTTCTGGCCGAGCAGGAAGTAGCCCTTGACCTTGCCGTCGATCATGTTCAGCACGGTCTGGTAGGTGCCGTGGTCGCCGGTCATCCGGGGCAGGTAGCCGTAGCAGAAGTCGTTCTCCGGGGTGGCCGCGTCCCCCCAGTACGCCTTGAGCAGACTGGCCCCGAACGCTCGCGCGTTGGACCAGAAGCCCTTCTGGCCCGGGTGCCGGATGGCGTCCACCCAGTCGGTGAAGGTCGCGTGGTTGCGGTGGTGCGGCATGGGCAGGTAGCCGGGCAGCAGGTTGAACAGCGTCGGGATGTCGGTGGAGCCCTGGATGCTGGCGTGCCCGCGCAGCGCCAGGACGCCACCACCGGGGCGGCCCATGTTGCCCAGCAGCAGTTGGATGATGGCCCCGGTGCGGATGTACTGCACCCCCACGGTGTGCTGGGTCCAGCCCACGGAGTAGATCAGCACACCGGTGCGCTCTCGCCCGGAGTTCTCCGTCCAGGCCCGGGCCAGCTCCAGGAACTTCTCCCGCGGGATCCCGCAGACCCGCTCCACCATCTCCGGCGTGTAGCGGGCGAAGTGCCGCTTCAGGAGTTGGTAGACGCACCGCGGATGCTGCAACGTCTCGTCCCGCTGTACCCGGCCGCCGACCGGGATGCCGTGCGACTCGTGGCGCAGGCCGGCAGCGGTGTCCCGCTCCTGGTGGGCGGCGCGGTAACCGGTGGTCTCCTCCTGGCCCTCGTACTGCCAGCTGCGCTGGTTGTAGGCGTGCGTGTCTGGGTCATAACCGGAGAAGAGGCCGTCGAGGTCCTCGGTGTCGGCGAACTCCTCGCTGACGATGGTCGCGGCGTTGGTGTAGGCCAGCACGTACTCCCGGAAGTC